>JAEULH010000088.1 GCA_016793925.1 Rhodospirillales bacterium
GACGGGCATGGCGCTCGAGGTAATCCTTTGCGAGGTCGGCAATGGTCGGTGCCGCCTGGGTCTGCCGGCGCTGCTGGACCGGATCCTGGCCGTCGTAGACCTTCGCCCGCTCCTGCTGGGCCTTCTTCCGCGCCATCTCCAGCGTCAAGGCGCCGTAGTCTCCCAACACCATCAGCCGCTTTGTCCCGCCGACGCGGTAGGACAGAACAAACGCCTTGCGGCCGGAGGGATAGATCCGCAGTCCCAGCCCGGCGACCTTGTCGTCCCACCGCACATCCCGGCTCTTGCCGTCTCCGGCGTAGCTGAAGCCATCGATCTGGCTCTTGCTTAGCTTCATAAGTCACCAATACGTCACCATGCTATGGCGAAAACCAGCGTACCATCGGCACGCATGTTCATGGTAACATATTGACAAGACTGATACTAGAGGAGCTCAGCGGATTACGTTCGCCTATAACCCACAGACTTTTAATCAGAGGGTCTTGGGTTCGAGTCCCAACGCGCCCACCAAAACACCAAGCAGGCTCAATGGCTTGAACGATGTTCTGGAGCGGGTCAAAAAATCGTCCGACGGAACCGTCCTTGGTTTTTTGGCCGTCGGACGGTGCCAAAAAAGTCAGAGGGTTTCTCGGGGCATATTCTCCGTCGTTGGGAACGGTCCGGCGGCGTGGCCCGCCGTTTGCCGCCGAAATCAGCGGATCGCTCCCGCCTCGCGCGCGAAGGTTCGTCGCGCCGCGTCAGGTTATGACCGAATGTCGTTGCCGGAGTTCATGCGCGAAGGGTTGCCCTTCCTTTTGGCGATGCTGGTCGCGCCGGTCGCGGTGACCGGCGTGCCTTTCCCGCCGCTGGCCTCGTCCACTGATCGAGGAGTAGCCGTTCTGTCGTTCAGACTGCCAAAAAACGGGCGTCTGATCAGATCCGCTAGTGAAGGCTGACCAGCTCGAGGTCGTTCTGGCGGATGATCGCCGCGGCCGCATCAACCGTATCGTGGATGAGCGCGAGCGTCCGCCCGTCCGCGGCGTGCACCTCGAGCCCCGGCTTGTCGTCGGTGATCACCGGCTTCAGGTAGGCGATCACGTCGTTGCCAAGCACGGCGAACGCCGCCGGCTCGATATCCCGAAGGTCGGTGTTCCAGGTTGTCATCGTCGTGGCGTTGTTATTCATCGTCATTTTCCCTCGCGCTGTATCGGATCGTTTTCAGATCCTGGCGCGACCTGTTTGCAGTCCGCCTGATACGGGTACGCAAATTCTGCGCCGACCATCAGGTTTGCCCGCTGGGTTTCACATCAACGACGCCGACTGGAGCCTGGGCAGCCCTGGATTCCAGTTCGATGCTTAGCAGCCCGCGGTCGAGGTTTGCGCCGAGGATCCTGATGTCCTTGCCAAGGGCAAACGACCGTTGGAACTGCCGCAGCGCGATGCCGCGATGGAGCAGCATCGAATTGGCGGCAAGTGCGGCGGCGGGACTGCGGCCGCGGATCACCAGGCTGTGCCCAAGCACGGAGACGCTCAGATCGGTAATGGCAAAGCCGGCGACCGCCAGTGTTATTCGCAGCCGGCCCCGGCCTGACTGGATGATGTCGTACGGCGGATATCCGGGCGATGCCTGGCCAAGAAACCCGGTGATGAACCTGGAAATGGTGTCCAGATCGGACGGCGCGCCCGCCTCGCGCAACAATGCATTCGCCAAGCGACCCTTCTCCTTGTAAAGCGAGAAGCCGACGAGCTGGACCTTCGGAAAGGCTCCAGACCCGCCCCAGCGGCCTGCTGCCGCTTGGCACAATATGGTTTGCTGCCGCGCTGGATCAATGGCGGCTCAGCGCCCGCCATTGTCCGCAGAGACTTTACGCCGAAGGCCTGAAGGCCCGTCCGGTCATCGCCCCGGTACGTTCAGCTTACCAACGCGACGACAACCCAGCCGATCAATCCGACGACAATCCAGCTCAAGGTCATCGCGGTCGGCCAAACCAGCACCGCCGGATGTTTGTCCGCGTCGCAACAGTCGTTTTGCGCGGACCCTACCCGCCTGCCATGACGTGAAGGTGCGTTCATTGCGCTTTCCCTCGTCGAAGTTTCCTGCCCCAATCTGCGGTGGGTATCAATCGATGCCCGCCACCCCGAGACCGGCGGTCCGGCACATAAACGCTCACCGACCACGCCAGCCGGCGCACATCGTCCTGCTTGACCCACGCAACGATATTGTTGAGGCTTTGGGTCAACGAATCAAGCGCGACATGAAGCACGAAGCAAAAGACACAAAGTGGCCATAATCATGTACCGATCCGCTTGAAGCAAATCAGCCGTATCACCAGATGAGGCGGTTTACCGCTCGTGCGACAATTGTCAGACGGCCGAACATTTGAATCCGTTAGAACAGGAATGGAGAATTTATTGCTTGTTTGTATTCGGTATTTGACAGCGGTATTTGAAGATGGTGTGATTTTGCGATGCTGACGCCTATGCGTCGGGCCTCGAGGAGGGGGAGGGGAGACGACCGCTCTTCCAAACCTGAAGGGCGTCGCGAGACGCAATTTGGCGAGGCTGCAGGCGCGCAGAATGATCAGGACGGCGCTGCTCGCGTGCCGAGAAGGCGGTACCATCGCCCTGCTTCAGACGACGACCACCGGATTCAGGTGATGCTTGGTGGAGCCGAGGGGAGTCGAACCCCTGACCTCCGCAATGCCATTGCGGCGCTCTCCCAACTGAGCTACGGCCCCCGATGATGGTGCGCCGTCGTTCGCGACCGGTCAGCCGCGTCGATGACTGCGCAAGCCTATGGAAATGCCCGGATCCGGGCAAGTGAAATGTGCCTTTGCGAAATGCGGCGGGGGGTCGCTACGCCTTGTCCTCGTCCTCGTCGACGTGCTCCATGACCTCGCCGATGTCGTCGTCGTCCTCGCCGAGGTCGGAGGTGTCCTCGATCAGACCTCCTTCCTCCGTTTCGTCCTCATCATCGTCATTCTCGATGTCGTCGATCTCGGCATCGGCGACGTCTTCTTCTTCGCTGGTATCCTCTTCCTCTGCACTGACGACGGCAGGCCGGCGCGCAGCGGTCGGAGCCTTCTCCTCGCGGCCGGCGGCGCCGCCACGGCGAGGCTTCGGCAGTTTCTCCGGGTCGTAGGCCGATTTGCAGACGGGGCACACGACGGTCTCTTGGCGGAGGTCGTAGAACTTCGCTCCACACGTCGGACACGTCCGTTTGTGCCCCCATTCTGGCTTCGCCACCCGCGGTTCTCCAGCACTGTGGTGTCATCGGTCATGCGCCAATTGCCACGTTTGCTTTCGGCGTGTCAAAACTAAATGATGATCGATCAGACCACGGTTTGCCTTCGCCTTGCCCGTTCGGGTTCCGGCGTCTCCCACACACCGACGACGGCAGCACAAAGCCCCGGAGTGAACGCAGGACCATGACGCAGATGATCTCCCGCCCGGTCGGCGCTCTGTCGGGGCGCATCGTTACGCCGGGCGACAAGTCGATTTCGCATCGGGCCCTGATCCTCGGGGCCAGCGCCGTCGGCGAGACGACGGTCAGCGGCCTGCTGGAGGCCGAAGACGTCCTGGCGACGGCCACCGCGCTGCGGGCGCTCGGCGCCGACTGCACCCGGAGCGGAGGCCAATGGCGCATCCATGGTCGCGGCGTCGGCGGCTTGGCGGAGCCCGACCGGGTGCTCGACATGGGCAACTCCGGCACCGGCGCGCGCCTGCTCATGGGTCTGGTCGCCAGCCATCCGTTCACCACATTTTTCACCGGCGATGCGTCGCTGCGGGGGCGGCCGATGCGCCGTGTGATCGAACCGCTGGCCGAGATGGGGGCGGCGTTCTGGTCTCGCTCAAACGGGAGGCTGCCGCTGGCCGTGCGCGGCGCTGTCGAACCGCTGGCCATCGACTACACCCAGAGCATCGCGTCGGCTCAGGTCAAGTCAGCCATCATGCTCGCCGCCATGAATACGCCAGGGCACACCAGCGTAGTCGAGCCGGCCCGGAGTCGCGATCACACCGAGCGGATGCTCACCCACTTCGGCGCCGACGTCAGCTTTGTCGACGCGCCGGACGGCGGGCGGACGATCACCCTTGTCGGCCAGCCCGAGCTCGGCGGATGCGCCGTAGAGGTGCCGGGCGACATTTCATCCGCGGCCTTTCCGCTGGTCGGCGCGCTGATCATCCCCGGATCACGCCTTGCGCTCGTGAACGTCGGCGTCAATCCGCTGCGTACCGGGCTCATCGAGACGCTGCAGGAGATGGGGGGCAGGATCGAGGCGGTGGACGCGCGCGAGCTTTCGGGCGAGCCGGTGGCCGATCTCGTTGTCGAGGCGGGCGACCTCGTCGGCGTGGACGTTCCGGCCGAACGGGTGCCGCGGATGATCGACGAGTTCCCCATCCTCGCAGTGGCCGCGGCGTGTGCACGAGGCCGGACCCGGATGAGCGGGCTGGGCGAGCTGCGGGTCAAGGAGAGCGACCGGCTCGCGGCGATGGTCGAAGGCCTCGTCGCTTGCGGCGTCAACGCCGAAGCCGGCCCCGACTGGATCGTCATCGATGGCGTCGGCGGGGCGCTGCCCGGCGGCGCGCGGATCCGGGCGCGCCACGATCACCGGATCGCGATGGCCTTTCTGGTCGCCGGCGCCGCCGCCCGCGAAGCCGTTGCGATCGACGACGGCTCGGCCATCGCCACCAGTTTTCCCGGCTTCTGCGCGCTCATGAACGAGGTGGGAGCCGACATGTCCGAGGCCGGGGCGTAGACGCCGCCTGCGTTCACAGGCGCCCTGGCGGCGCCTCACCCGGATCGGAGGTAGGGAACGGCCGCGTCGCGCTCGAACAGATAGAGCAGGGTGCGCAGGGCTTGGCCGCGTTCGCTCTCCAGCATCGGGTCGCGCGCCATGATCAGACGGACGTCGTCACGGGCGACGTCGAGGAGCTCGCGGTGAACGGCAAGATCGGCGAGACGAAACGTCGGCATGCCGCTTTGGCGCGTACCCAGCACTTCGCCGTAGCCGCGCAGACGCACGTCCTCCTCGGCGATGCGAAAGCCGTCCTCGGTCTCCCGGAGGATCGACAGTCGCGCCCGCGCGGTCTCGCTCAGCGGCCCCCGGTAGAGCAGGATGCAGCTCGCGCGGCGGAGATTGCGGCCGACGCGGCCGCGAAGCTGGTGAAGTTGTGCGAGGCCGAAGCTCTCGGCGCGTTCGATGATGATGAGGGTGGCGTCGGGCACGTCGATCCCAACCTCGATGACGGTTGTCGCGACCAGGATATGTACGGATCCGGTCGCGAACGCGCTCATGACCGCGTCCTTGTCCTCGCCCTTCATCCGGCCGTGCAGCAGTCCGACGGCCTCGCCGAAGCTCTCGCGCAGGTGGTGAAACCGCCGCTCGGCGGCGGCAAGGTCGACCTGCGCCGATTCCTCGACGAGCGGGCAGACCCAGAACACCTTGGCCCCATCGTCGAGCCGCCGGCGCACGGCGGCGATGACCTCGTTCAGCCGTTCGTCGCGGATCACCCTGGTGTCGATCGGCCGCCGGCCGGGCGGCTTCTCGGTCAGGCTGGAAACGTCCATGTCCCCGTACGCCGTCAGCACCAGGGTCCGGGGGATCGGCGTCGCCGTCATCACCAGAACGTCCGTGGCCGCGCCCTTGTCCGCCAACTCCAGGCGCTGGTGGACACCGAAGCGGTGCTGCTCGTCGATGACCGCCAGGGCCAGGTCCTTGAACGCTATGGCCTGCTGAAACAACGCATGGGTGCCGATCAGTATCGGCAGCGTCCCTTCCGCCGCGCGCTCGAGCGTCGAACGCCTGGCGGATCCCTTGTCGCGGCCGGTGAGGATCGCCACTTCGACGCCCGCGGCCGCGGCGAGAGGTTGGATCGTCGCCAGATGCTGGCGGACGAGGACTTCGGTCGGCGCCATCAGTGCGGCCTGACGGCCGCTTTCAACCGCGTCGAGCATCGCGACCAGGGCGACGACGGTCTTGCCGCTGCCGACGTCGCCCTGGAGCAGCCGCAGCATCCGCCGCGGCGCCGCCATGTCCGCCCTGACCTCACGGATCGCCCGTGATTGTGCGTCGGTCAGGTGGAAGCCGAGTGCACCGAGGGCGACGCCAGCCAGCCGACCTCGGCTCCTGGTTGAGCGGCCGCCGCGCCGTCGGCTGTGGGCCCGGATCAGGGCCAGGGCAAGTTGATTTGCGAGAAGCTCGTCATAGGCGAGCCGGGTGTGGGCGGGCGCCACCGCCAATACCGCCGCCGACGAATCGGGATTGTGGGTCTGTTCCAGCGCCGCCCGCCACGACGGCCACTGGCGTTGCGCGCGAAGGGCCGGATCGAGCCATTCGGCGAGATCCGGGGCGCGTGCCAGGGCGGCCTTGGCCAGCTTGGCGAGCGCGCGCGCGCTCACGCCGCCGCTCAACGGATAGATTGGTTCGAACGCCGGCAAGCGGTCGCGTTCGTCCTCGGCGAGGATGTAGTCGGGGTGCGTCATCTGCAGGGCGTCGGCGAAGTCATCCACCATGCCGCTGACGATGCGGATATTGCCGACAGGAAGAACGCGGAGCAGATAGTCCTCCCGGCCGTGGAAGAAGACCAGGTCGAGAAACCCCGAGGCGTCAGAGCAGCGGACGCGATAGGGCCGGCGCGGTCCGGACGCCGGTTGATGCGCGTTGATGGACACGCGCAGGGTCGCCACCGTTCCGGAACGGGCAGCCCGAATGCTGGCGGTGGGTCGCCGATCGACGACGCCGGTCGGCAGGTGCCAGAGGAGGTCGACCACCCGCGCGCCGGCCAGCTTCTCCAGAGCGGCGGCAACCTTTGGGCCGACGCCCGGTAGAACTGTCACCGGAGCGAACAGCGGGAAGAGAATCTCGGGGCGCATTCGACAACTGTGCGAGAGGACAGGATCGGGGCTGACAGGACGGTGGCAGCGGCTTATATGGTAGGCCGCGAAGGAGGTAAGGCCAATGCCCCAGACCGACGAGGGGTGCGGCGAGGGGCCCGAGGATGCCCGGCGCAAGCGCCTGCTGTTTCGCAGCCATCACACCGGCATGAAGGAAAACGACGTGCTGATCGGCGGCTTTGCCGACCGTTACATCGACACATTCAGCGATGCCGACGTCGCGTGGCTGGAACGGCTGCTGGCTGATAACAACGATATTGACTTGTACAACTGGATTCTCGGCAAGGAGCCGCTGCCGCCGCATCTCGATCATCCGCTCATGCACAAGCTGATCGACACGAAGAACGCCCTCTAGATACATGCGGGATCTCATCGACAGGCTTCGCAAGCCTGGCCGGTGCGCTGTTGCCGGCGCTCCTGTCGGTCATGACGCGCATGTTCTGGCCGCTGTGGCGAAAGAGATCGACCGCGACGTGCTGTTCGTCGCCCGCGACGACCTGCGAATGGCGCAGATGAACGAGGGGCTCGCGTTTTTTGCGCCCGACATCGACCGGCTCGGCATTCCCGCCTGGGACAACCTGCCCTACGATCGCGTTTCGCCAAACCCCGAAGTCGTCAGCCGCCGTCTGGACTCGCTCGTCCGCCTGGCCATGGGCAATGCCACTCGGCAGCCGCGGATCGTGCTGACCACAGTCTCGGCGCTGCTCCAGCGTGTCCCGCCGCGCGGGGCTCTGGCCGACGCAACCATGGTTGTGCGCCGCGGCGACCGGCTGGCTCCGGAGGCGCTGACGGCGTTTCTCGTTCGCTCCGGTTATGCTCGCGACGAGGCCGTCACCGTCCCCGGCGATTTTGCGGCGCGCGGCGGCATCGTCGATGTCTTTCCGCCGGGGGTGGCCGAGCCCCTGCGCTTCGACTTCTTCGGCGACGAACTGGAAACGATCAGGACCTTCGACTCAGCCAGCCAGCGCACGACAGGCCGGATCGACGGCGTGCGGCTGGACCCGGTCACCGAAGTCGTCCTCGATGATGCCGCAATCGAGCGGTTTCGGCGCGCGTACCGAGCCCTCGCCGGCGCCGTCGAGTCGGACAACCCGCTCTACGCCGCCGTCAGTGCCGGGCGCCGTCACGTCGGCATGGAGCACTGGCTGCCGCTTTTCTACGAACGGCTGGAGACCCTTTTCGACTACCTGCCAGAGGCGCCGGTGTTTCTCGACCACCAGGCCGAAGAGGCGCGCGACGCCCGGCTGGAGCTGATCGCCGATTACTACGAGGCTCGGCGGCAGGCCGATGCCGGCCGCTTCGGCGCAACCGGCGCGCCGTATTATCCGGTGCCGCCCGAGGCCGCGTTCTTGACCGAACAGGAGTGGGACGCGCGCGCCGGGGCTGTCGCCGTCGCGCGACTTTGGCCTTTCGCCCCGCCGCCGGAGACCACGGACATGCTCGACGCCGGCGGACGGCCCGCCCTCGACTTCGCCCAGGCCCGGCAGCGCAGCGACCTCAACGTCTTCGACGAGGTCGCGACGCGCATCAAGGGCCATCGCGGCGAAGGTCGCCGGGTACTGGTCGCGGCGGCCAGCAACGGCTCGCGCGATCGTCTGCTCTCGGTCTTCGCCGACCACAACGTCTCGAAGCCGGACAAGGCCGACGATTGGCCGCATGTCCTGTCACTGCCGGCCAAGGCCGTCTGTGCGATCGTCCTGCCGCTGGACCGCGGGTTCACGACGTCGAAGCTGGCGGTCATCGCGGAAACCGACATTCTCGGAGAGCGCATCGCCCGGCGGGCCGCGAGGCGCGTGCGTCCGGAGAATTTTCTGACCGAAACGTCCTCGCTGAACGCAAGCGATCTCGTCGTTCACGTCAATCACGGCATCGGCCGCTACGAGGGGCTGGAAACAATCGAGGTGGACGGTGCGCCCCACGATTGCCTGCGTCTGGTCTACGCCGGCGACGATCGGTTGTTACTGCCGGTCGAGAACATCGATCTGATCAGCCGCTACGGTTCGGACACGGACGCCGTGGCCCTGGATCGCCTCGGCGGTGCGGCCTGGCAGGGGCGCAAGGCGCGGTTGAAGGCCCGCATCCGCGAGATGGCGGACGAACTGATCAAGGTCGCGGCGGCGCGCGCGTTGCACGCGACGCCGCAGGCCGTGCCGACCGCAGGGTTGTTCGAAGAGTTCTGCGCTCGCTTTCCCTACGCCGAAACCGACGACCAGGCCCGCGCGATCGACGATGTCCTGGCCGATCTCGCCGCCGGGCGGCCGGCGGACCGGCTCATCTGCGGCGACGTCGGCTTCGGCAAGACCGAGGTCGCCCTGCGCGCCGCCTTCGTCGTCGCCATGGAGGGCAGGCAGGTCGCCGTCGTCGTGCCGACGACGCTGCTCTGCCGGCAACACTACCAGACCTTTCGCGAACGCTTCCGCGGCTATCCCGTGCGCATTGCCGAGGTGTCCCGGCTGATCGGGGCCAAGGACATCAAGGCGACCAAGGCCGGCCTCGCCGACGGCACCATCGATATCGTCGTCGGCACCCACGCTCTGCTTGCGCGCGACGTCCGCTTCCGCGAACTCGGTCTGCTCGTTGTCGACGAAGAGCAGCATTTCGGTGTCGCGCACAAGGAGCGGCTGAAGGCCCTCAAGGCGGACGTGCACGTCCTCACCCTGACGGCGACGCCGATCCCGCGAACGCTGCAGATGGCGTTGTCCGGCGTCCGAGAACTCAGTCTGATCGCGACCCCGCCGGTCGATCGGCTCGCGGTGCGCACCTTCGTCATGGAGTACGATCCGGTCGTCATCCGCGAGGCGCTCCTGCGCGAGCATTATCGCGGCGGCCAGACGTTCTATGTCTGTCCGCGCATCGAGGACCTCGACGGCGTCGGCGAAGCGCTCGCCAAGCTTGTGCCGGAGGTGAACGTGATCAAGGCCCACGGACGCATGGCGGCCAGGGCCCTGGAGGAGGCCATCGGCGCCTTCTACGAGCGTCGCTACGACGTGCTACTGTCGACGAACATCATCGAATCGGGCCTCGACCTGCCGGCGGTCAACACCATCGCGATTCACCGCGCCGACATGTTCGGGCTGGCCCAACTCTATCAGCTTCGCGGCCGGGTCGGCCGCGGCAAGGCGCGGGCCTACGCCTACCTGACCTTGCCGCCGCGGCGCAAGCTCACAGCGACCGCCGAGAAGAGGCTGCAGGTCATGCAAAGCCTCGACTCGCTCGGGGCCGGCTTTGCGCTGGCCAGCCATGATCTCGACATCCGGGGCGCCGGCAACCTGCTTGGCGACGAGCAGTCGGGACACATCCGCGAGGTCGGGATCGAGCTTTATCAGCAGATGCTGGAGGACGCGGTGGCTGAAGCCCGGGGTGCGCCCGCCCAGGACGATGGCGACTGGAGCCCGCAGATTTCGCTTGGCCTGAGCGTGCTCATCCCGGAAGCCTATGTGCCCGACCTCGGCCTTCGTCTCGGGCTGTATCGCCGCCTGGCCGATCTGCGCGACGAGGCCGAACTCGACTCCTTCGCCGCCGAGCTGGTCGACCGCTTCGGCGCGTTGCCGGAGGAGGTCGACAACCTGTTGCGGGTCGTTGCGCTCAAGCAGATCTGTCGGCGCGCCGGCGTGGAGAAGGTCGACGCGGGGCCGAAGGGCGCGACGCTGGCCTTCCGCGACAATGACTTCGCCAACCCGGCCGGCCTGGTCGCGCTGATCGGCAGGCAGGCGGGGACCATGACCTTGCGTCCCGACCACCGCCTGGTCCTCCGCCGGGCCTGGGAGCGGCCGGCCGATCGGATACCGGGCGTCCGCGGGCTTATTGTTGACCTGGAGCGCATCGCCGCCGGCTGAGTGCAAGTCGCGCTGCCACCTCGTCGGCGACGGCGAAGGCGGCGGTAAGCCCCGGCGACTCGATGCCGAAAAGGTTGACGAGGCCGGGAATGCGGTGCGTTTCCGGCCCCTGTATCAGGAAATCGGCCGCCGGCGCGCCCGGCGCGACGATCTTCGGCCGGATCCCGGCGTAGGCCGGCGACAACGCCCCGTCGCGGAGTTCGGGCCAATAGCGGCGGATGGCGCTGTAGAAGCGGTCGGCGCGGGCCGCGTCGACGTCGAAGTCCAAGCGATCCAGCCATTCGACATCGGGGCCGAAGCGGCCGGCGCCGGCGAGGTCGCGGGTGTAATGCACCCCAAGCCCGGCCTCGTCGGGGAGGGGATAGACAAGCGAGGCGAAAGGTGGCCGCTGGGCGAGGGCAAAGTAGTTGCCTTTCGCGTAGTAGAGCGGCGGGACGTGCTCGGCCGGGAACCCGGCGATGGCGGCGGCGACGGCCTGGGCGCCGAGGCCGGCGGCGTTGACGACGACGGAAGCGGCGATGTCCATCGGCTCCGCGCCGTCGACGGAAAGCCGGATGCCGCTGTCGGAAACGGCCCCGCCGACGACCGTGCTCGCCAGCGCGAGCGCCGCTCCGGCCGCCTCGGCTTCGCCGAGCAGACTGAGCATGAAGCCGTGGCTGTCGAGGATCCCGGTCGAGGGCGAATACAGCGCCGCGACACAATGAAGCGCCGGCTCCATCGCCTTCGCTGCGGCGGCGTCCAGCCAACGAAGGTCCTCGACGCCGTTGCGCCGCGCCCGGTCCTCGAGGGCGCGCAGCGCCGCCAACTCCGTCTCGCCGACGGCGACGATGAGCTTGCCGCAGCGCGCATGAGCGATGCCGCGCTGCTCGAGGTAGTCATAGAGGCGGTCGCGGCCGGTACGGCAGAGCCGCGCCTTCAGGCTGCCCGCCGGGTAGTAGATGCCGGCGTGGATCACCTCGGAGTTGCGGGCGCTGATCCCGCTGCCGAACGTGTTACAGGCCTCGACGACGATCACCTCGAAGCCGGCCCGGGCCAGTCGGCGCGCGACCGCGAGGCCGATGACCCCGGCGCCGACGACGACACATTCGACCTGTTCCGGCATCTCGGCCCGTTGCCCGCGCCGCGCTTTCTCGCATCGCCGCAGCGACTACCGCTGACGTCGAGCCGATCATAAGCGCAAGCCCGGGCCTCCGTCCAACGACGGTGGCAACGGCGGCCCGCGTCTTCATCGCGCCGCTCCGTTGGACTATGCTTGGGCCCTTCCTATCTCACTCGCAGTGAGGCAATGTTCGAGCACGTCCCGGCGATGAACAGCGACCGCAAAGTTCCCGTGACTTCGGACGGGGAGCAGGCTGTCAATCGCTTTCTGGAGGCGGTGGCGCGCTCGCCGGCACCGGGCGTCGGCCGCGGCCGGCTCCTGTTCGCCATGGACGCGACTGCGAGCCGGCAGCCGACATGGGATCGGGCGGCCCAGATCCAAGGCGAGATGTTCATCGAGACGGCGTCTTTGGGCGGGATCGAGATCCAGCTTTGCTTCTATCGCGGCTTCAACGAGTTCAAGGTCAGCGGCTGGGTCAGTCAGTCGCGTGACCTGCTGCGGCTGCTGACGGCGGTGAGCTGCCGGGCCGGCCGGACGCAGATCCGCAAGGTTTTGCATCACGCAATCAACGAGACGCGGGCGCGCAGGATCGCCGCCCTGGTCTTTGTCGGCGACTGCGTCGAAGAAGGGATCGACGGCCTTGCCGACCTTGCCGGCCAGCTCGGCCTCCTCGGCGTGCCGGCTTTCCTGTTTCATGAAGGCCGCGATGAAGGGGCGGCCTTTGCGTTCAAGGAGATCGCGCGGCTGACAGGCGGCGCGGCGCTGCGCTTCGACCCCAACAGTCCGCATGCCCTGAAGGATCTGCTCAGCGCGGTTGCGGTGTTCGCTGCCGGCGGGCAGGGGGCGCTTGGCCGGATCGCGAGCGAGCGTGGGGGCGAAATCCGGCAGATTGCCCAGCAGATAAAGAACCGGTGACGTCGTGGGCTATTTTCTGCTCGGCTTTATGGTCCTGGCTGGGTTTCTACTCATATTCAGGTGGTACACGACCGTCGAAACCCGGACCCTTCTGAAGGTTCTCCGCTGGGTCGGTATTTTTGTTCTTTTTGTCGTGTTCCTTGTGCTGCTGGCGTCGGGGCGTCTGGGTCTTGCCTTGGGAGCCGCGGCTTTTCTTCTGCCATGGGCAATGCGGACGTTTCGGTCGGCGAGCCCAGGCGGCGCCGCTCGCAGTTCGGCGACAGGCAGCACCGAAAGAAATTCAACCATCCGCACGCGTTTCCTCCATATGACGCTCGACCATCGCAGCGGCCGGCTCGATGGCGACGTTATCGACGGGCCGTACGCGGGGCGGCGCCTTGGCGAGATGTCGCGCGAGGCGCTGGTCGCATTGCTCGCGGACTGTCAACGGCAGGATCTCCAGGCGGCGCAGTTGCTCGAGGCCTATCTCGACCGGACCGATCCGCAGTGGCGCGAATCCGTCGGCGCGAAACAGGATGAAGGGAGCGCCGGCGCGGCGTCACCCGACCAGGGCGTCATGACGCGGGATGATGCCTACAGGGTGCTCGGGCTCGAGCCCGGCGCTTCGGATGACATGGTGAATGCCGTCTATCACCGCCTCATAGCAAGCCTGCATCCAGATCGGGGCGGTTCAAGCTATCTTGCCGCGCAGGTCAATCGCGCTCGAGACGTGCTGCTCGGCCGTTGAGACGTGGTCCGCGCAGCTCCGTTCGTTTACATCACAACGCTCCGATACTGTGAGCAGCACGCGTAACGACATGACGACCCTGTCCGCAACGACCGTATCTTCGCGCCGTCGCCGGATTACGCCGCTTCGCGACGCCGCGGCCTGGGTGTTCGATCTGGACAACACGCTCTACCCGGCGAGCATCGACCTGTTCTCGCAGATCGACGAGCGAATGCGCAGCTACATCGCCACCTTTCTTCGGCTTGATCCTGACGAGGCTTACCGGCTGCAGAAGCAGTACTTCCACGAGTTCGGGACGTCGCTACGAGGGCTGATGAACCGTCACGCCATGGACCCGAAGCCCTTTCTTGAACACGTCCACGACGTCGACGTCAGCGTGCTTAGCCCAAGTCCGATGCTCGAGGCGGCGCTCACAGCTTTGCCGGGTCGCAAGATCATTTTTACCAATGCGTCCGTGGCGCATGCCCTGCGCGTCATCGAGCGGCTCGGCGTCAGTCACCATTTCGCCGATATTTTCGACATCGTCGAAGCCGGTTACATGCCGAAGCCGGAACCGGAAACCTATCGCAGTGTCGTCGCCCGTTTCGGCTTGGACCCGCATTCGGCGGTCATGGTCGAGGACATGGCGCGCAACTTGACCCCGGCCGCTGCGCTGGGAATGACGACGGTCTGGGTCCGGACACGCCCGGAGCAGGGTGCGAAAGACGCCGACCCGGCCGCTGTCGACTACATCGTCGATGACCTGCCGACGTGGCTTGCCGACGTGGTCGCCTGCCGCGTCTAGCGGAGCGGCGAGGGATCGTGATCTTGACAGTGCGCAAGCCGTTGCCCATGGTCGCGTCCGATCTTCAAGCTTGGCGGCGGGCGACATGCATGTCTGACGATCTCAAGAACGCCATCGATATGGCCTGGGAGGAGCGGGAGAGCTTCGGCCCGCAGAGCCATGGGCCGATCCGCGAAGCGGTCGACGAGGCCATGTCGCTGCTGGATCGCGGGCGCCTTCGCGTGGCCGAGAAAGTCGACCATCGGTGGCACGTGAACGAGTGGCTGAAGAAGGCGGTGCTTCTCTCGTTCAGGCTCAACGAGATAGAGCCAATATCAGGCGGGCCCGCCGATTCGACGTGGTACGACAAGATCAAGCCAAAGTTCGCCGGCTGGGACGCAGCGCGTTTCCGCGACGCCGACTTTCGCGCCGTGCCATCCTGTGTGGTTCGCTATTCGGCCTACGTCGCTCCTGGCGTCGTGCTCATGCCGTGTTTCATAAACGTCGGCGCCCATATCGATCGGGGGAGCATGATCGACACGTGGGCGACGGTTGGCTCCTGTGCCCAAATTGGCAAGAATTGCCATATCTCCGGAGGTACCGGCATAGGAGGCGTCCTCGAACCGCTGCAGGCGGCGCCGGTGATCATCGAGGACAATTGTTTCATCGGCGCGCGGGCGGAGGTTGCCGAGGGCGTTCGCGTCGGGGAGGGCTCCGTTCTTTCGATGGGCGTGTACATCGGCGCGTCGACTCGCATCATCGAGCGCGCGACGGGTGAGGTGCACTATGGCGTCGTGCCGCCCTACTCGGTCGTCGTTGCAGGGTCGATGCCGGGCCGTCCGCTGCCGGATGGCAGTCCGGGCCCGAGCCTGTACTGCGCCGTTATCGTCAAGAAGGTTGACGAAAAGACGCGCGCCAAGACCTCCATCAACGAACTGCTACGGGACTGACGTCGCAACCGATCGCTGAGATGGGTGCAGGCACGACACCTTTTCCAGGTTGAGCAGGCGGTCCTCCCATGGAGTCGCCAACAGACCCGCTGTCGCTGAGCCGCGCGCTCATCCGCTGTCCCAGCGTTACGCCGGAGGATGCCGGCGCGCTCGATGTGCTGACCAGCGCCTTGCAGGCGCTCGGCTTCGCCTGTCATCGGTTGCGCTTCACCGGCGCCGGCTCGGCGCCGGTCGATAATCTTTATGCGCGTTACGGCGATGGCTCGCCGAACTTCTGCTTCGCCGGCCATACCGATGTCGTGCCGCCGGGAGACGGCTGGAGCGTTGATCCCTTCGCGGCGACGATCCGCGACGGCCGGCTGTTCGGGCGCGGTGCCGCCGACATGAAGAGCGCCATCGCCTGCTTCGTTGCTGCCGTCGCGCGGTGGCTCGGAAAAGGCGGTGCCGGCGCCGGGTCTGTCAGCCTCCTCATTACGGGCGACGAGGAAGGACCGGGCGTGAACGGTACGCGCAAGGTTCTTGCGTGGCTGGCGGAGCGTGGCGAAACCCTCGACGCCTGCCTGGTGGGCGAACCGACGAACCCGACCGCGCTGGGACAAACGATCAAGATCGGCCGCCGCGGCAGTCTCAATGCGAGGCTTCTTGTCCACGGTGTGCAGGGCCACGCAGCCTATCCCGAGCTTGCCGACAACCCGATTCCTCGGCTCGTGCGGATGTTGGCGGCACTGGCGAGCGAGCCGCTGGACGCCGGGAACGACTGGTTTCAGCCGTCGACCCTGACCATCACGAGCGTCGATGTCGGCAACACCGCGACCAACGTGATTCCGGCGCAAGCGCGCGCCGCCTTCAACGTCCGCTTCAACGACAGCCACACAGCGCAAAGCCTGCTTGACCTTGTCCGGGCCCGCTGTCGCAACGTCGACGATCGGTTCGTCCTCGACAGCGAGTGCTCCGGGGAAGCCTTCATCTGTCCCCCCGGGCCTCTCGTCGGCTGCGTCGCCGACGCGGTCGCGACGGTCAGCGGGCGGACGCCGGAGCTCACGACCGGCGGCGGCACATCGGATGCCCGCTTCATCAAGGACGTTTGTCCCGTCTGTGAATTCGGCATGGTCGGAGAAAGCGCGCACAAGGTCGACGAAAACGTGCCTGTCGGCGATCTCGAGCAGCTCACCAGAGTCTATTCCGGCGTTCTCGAGCGTCTGCTTGGAGGCGGCCGTTGATCCCGAGCCGGCGCGAAATCTTTGCGTCGCTTTACGGAAGCTGGCGACTCGCGCACTTCGACAAGACCGGAATGGCGTACTTCGAGAAAACCGTGGAGGGCTTCTGGCGGTCGTTTTTCGCCGCCCTGCTTGTTGC
The DNA here is from genome assembly GCA_016793925.1 of Rhodospirillales bacterium. Lineage (GTDB taxonomy): Bacteria > Pseudomonadota > Alphaproteobacteria > Rhodospirillales > Defluviicoccaceae > JAEULH01. The sequence goes on from JAEULH010000088.1 coordinate 16,521, forward strand.
GCCGCTCTACGCAGTGATGCTTGGGCTCCGCTACGCCTCCGGCTCCGAAGCCGATGACCCGGTACTCTATGGGTTGATCGAAGCCATCAGCTACCTGATCTCGTGGTTCGCCTATCCCGTCGTCATGCTCAGCCTCACCCAGGCCTTGGACCGCCGGGATCGCTTCGTGGGCTACATGGTCGCCTACAACTGGTCCCTGGTCCTGCAGAACTGCGTTCTCCTTGTCGTCGCCATCCTCGGCGCGCTGAACGTGCTCGGTCCCGACATTGCGGAGGTCGTCTGGCTTCTCGCCGTCGTTGCGGTGTTTGTCTACCTCTGGTTCATCGGCCGGGTCGGGCTGGGCGTACCCGCGCTGACCGCCATCGGCATCGTCTCGGTGGATGTCCTGCTCAGCCTGGTTATCAGTGCGATTACCGAACACCTGCATGGTCCGGCTTCAGCGTACGCCCCGTAGCGCTGCCGTTTCGGGCGATCTCGCAACATCTGCGTCATAGCGCACAGCGACGAGATAAAGGCCGCAAGCCGGCGCCGTGGGTCCGCCGCGAGCGCGATCGCGCGCGGCCACGGCAGCCTCGAAGTCGTTGCGCGACCACCGGCCGCGACCCACCAGCCCCAGTGTGCCGGCGATGTTGCGAACCTGATGGTGGAGGAAGGAACGCGCCCTGATGTCCATGGCAATGGTTTCGCCGGATCGGACGATGGTGAGGTGATCGATTGACTTGACCGGAGACGACGCTTGGCAAAGCGCAGCGCGAAAGGTGGACAGGTCGTGTCGGCCAAGCAGCAACGCACCCGCTTCGGCCATCGCCTCCGCATCGAGTTGCGCCGGCACCCACCAGACGCGGTGGCGGTCCACCGCCGGCGGGCTGCGCCGGTTGAGGATGCGATAGAGGTAGTGGCGTTGCGTCGCGGAGAAGCGGGCGTGGAAGGCGCCGTCCACCTGTTCGGCGACCAGCACAGCGACGGGCGCCGGACGCAGGTGGAAGTTCGTTGCGTCGCGGATCGTCTTGGCATCGACATCGCAACCCAGGTCGAAATGCGCCACCTGGCCCAGGGCGTGGACACCGCTGTCGGTCCGACCGGCCGCGCAAACGACCGTCCGCTCGCCGGTGAAGGCCGAGATCGCGGCCTCCAGCGCCGCCTGCACGGACGGGCCGTTATCCTGCCGCTGCCAGCCAACGAACGGACTGCCGTCGTACTCGACGACGATCTTGTAGCGGGGCATGACGTCCTCAGCCGAGGCGGGTGCCCGGCGGCAGGGGATAGCCGCGAAGAAAGGCTGCGCCGTCGAGCGGCTTGCGGCCGGGGCGCTGCAGGCGCAGCAGGGCAAGCGCGTCGACGCCGCAGGCGACAGCCGGCGCGTGGTCGATGACGGTGCCGGGCGCGCCGCCTTCTCGAATCACCCTGGCCTCGAGGACCTTGATGCGCTCCCCGTTATGCTCGAACCATGCGCCGGGTGCGGGCGACAGGGCGCGCACAGAGCGGTCCACGACCGCAGCCGGCCTGCTCCAGTCGATCCGCTCGTCGGCGCTGCCGATCTTTTCGGCGTAGGTCATGCCCGTCTCCGGCTGTGGCACGCCGTCGAGGGTTCCGGCGGCGACGCCCGCCAGGGCTTCGACCATCAACCTGGCGCCAAGGGCAGCGAGCGTGTCGTGCAGCGCGCCGAAGGTCGTGGTTGCCGTGATCGGCACCCGCCCCGTCAGAAGGACCGGTCCCATGTCGAGGCCCGGTTCAACGCACATGATGCTCACGCCCGTCTCCGCGTCGCCGGCAAGGATGGCCCGCTGGATCGGCGCGGCGCCGCGCCAGCGCGGCAGCAGCGAGGCATGGACATTGAAGCAGCCGAGCCTGGGTGCGTCCAGGATCGCGGCGGGCAGGATCAGGCCGTAGGCGGCGACAACGGCGGCATCGAGCGCGAGTGCGGCAAAGAGCGCCTGTTCGTCGGGCGTCTTGAGGCTCCTGGGCGTGCGCACCGCGATGCCTTCGGCTTCGGCGAACGCGTGCACCGGACACTGCCGCATTGACCCCCCGCGGCCGGCCGGACGCGGCGGTTGGGCGTAGACACAGGCGATTTCGTGCCCCTCGTCGGTCAGCGCCTGCAGCGTCGGCAGGGCGAAGGCTGGGCTGCCCAGGAAGGCGAGACGCAACGGCCCGACCGGCATCCTCATGCCGGGGCGAGCGCGCCGCTCTTCTTCGCCTTTGCAAGCTTGCGCAAGATGATGTTGCGCTTGACCGCGGAAACGTGATCGACGAACAGCACGCCGTCCAGGTGATCGATCTCGTGCTGGACGCACTTGGCCAGCAGGCCGACGGCCTCCAGCTCGCGCAATTCGTTCTCGTGGTCGAGGTAACGCAGGCGGACCCGCGACGGGCGGCTGACATCGGCGTACTGGTCGGGCAGGGACAGGCACCCCTCTTCCCCGGAAACGGCGTCATCGGAGCGCCAGAGGATCTCCGGGTTGACCAGCCGCATCGGTTGCGCCGGCCCGTCCGGCGGGGCGATGTCCAGAACGACAATCCTTTGCGACACGCCGATCTGTGGCGCAGCCAAGCCGATGCCATTGGCCGCGTACATGGCCTCCAGCATGCCGTCCATCAGGTGCCGGATCTCGTCGTCGACCCGCTCGACCGCCACGGCCGGCTTCTTGAGCCGGGGATCCGGAGCGATGAGGATCGGCAAGCTCGCCATCGTCGTCACGTTGCCCTTCATCCGCGCAAAAACCCTGCTTGTCCCCTCAGCGATATGGGCAAGGCCTTGGGCGGGTCAATACGGTCTACTGCCGCACCCGCACGCGATATTCCAATGTGGTGCGTCCGCCTGCCGGCACGGTCAGGGTCCAGGTCGCCTGATCGGCGCGAGTTTTCACGTGTTCGGCGCTCTCGCCGAGGATTTCCCAATCGCCGGGCAGATCCTCGACGACGTCCACGTTGACGGGACGACGCTTGGCGTTGGCAAGCTCGATGCTCCAGCCGCTTTCGAAGACGGTCTCCGGCAAGTCGACCCGACTGAAGTCGGTCTGGCGCCGCTGCACCGTGATGTCGAAGGCCGCGCCCGTTTCAAGCGCGACCGAGGCCCCGGCCGGGCTGTCGGAGATGCGGTCCTCGCCAAGGAGGACAAGTCCCGTTTCGCCGCTGGCTGCATAGACCCGAACGATCCCGGCAGGCAGAGGCATGCCGCCGGCATCGGTCGACGGGTTGGCGAAGCGGACGCTGACGTTCGGATGGCTGGGCGGAACCTCGCCCGCCTGGGCTGCGAATGCCTGAGCGCTGCTTTCGCTGACGAAGCGCTGCTCGACCGGCAGGTTCGCAGCGTTGAGCAGTGTGAACTGGCGGCTTTGCCGATCGGCCAGGTCGGTCGGCGCCGGCAGGCGGTAGAGATACGCCGAGCCCAGACCTTCGGGAGCCGGCGCGGGCGGCGCGGCCGCCGCCATCTCCATCATCTCGCCCCGCGCGCGCGGTCGCGGCGACGCGCTGATCCGGCGAACCTCGCCGGCAACGAGGGAAAGGCGCGCGCCGGTGAAATCGCCGCCGGAGGCGTTGCGAACGATCGCCCTGCCGCTGAGGTCGATGCGGCCCGCCGCCTCGTCGAGGACGGCGACATAATCGGCCTTCCAGTCCAGCCCGGTCGTGAGGTAGGTGAGGGCGATCTCTCCGTCACGGGCTGCGTCGGCGTGGACCGTGGCCGCGAGCGCGGGTTCGCGGCCCAGCCCATCGGGAACCTCATCGAAGATCAGCCGGCCGGGCACCTTGGTCTCGATCCGGTCGCGGTACTTGAGCACAATGCCCGGATCGGCGCTGAGGAGCGTCGCTCGCTCGACGCTCTCCTCGCCGGTCGTCGGATTGACGCGCACGACCCCGACCTCGTGGCCGACACTGCGACGCAAGAGCGCATCCGGCGACAGGGTCGCAAAGTCATAGTCGACGATGTTGACCGTCAGCCCCTCTCCCGAAACGATCGCGCTTTCTGGAATCATCTGCCCGCTGACGCCGGGAAAGGCGAGGCGACTGGCGCCGGCGGCGAGCGTTGCCGGCCGCCGGTCCTGGACCACGGTCAGGCCATTGGCGTAGATCGCCAGGTCCAGCCCGGCGCGATCCGACGCCGGAAGCACGATCTCGGCTGCGGCGGCCGCGTTGGTCAGGACGGCCAGGAGGACGGCAAGGCTGCGCAAAACAGGCTCCATTCAAGAACCGGGTGCGCGACAAGTTTGCGTTTGCTTCAAGCCTCGTGCAAGCTCTTCGAATGTAAAGCGCTGATTCCGTTGCTTGGATGGAGAATCTCTTCCCGTCGACCTTGACGTTGTCGTCGGCCCCTTCGCTGGCCCTGGTCGCTGCTCTGGTCGGTGCGGTGGCGCTGGCGGTGTTGGCGCTGCTCAGGGCCGAGCGCGCTCGTGGCGAGGGCGCGGCTCATCTCGCGCGACTGATCGAGATGAGCGAGCGCTTGCAGGCGAGCCAGGCTCGTCTCGTCGGTCGGCTCGAGCAGGCCCATGGTGGCACGAGCCAGCGGCTGGATGCATTGACGCGACATCTCGGCGACTCCCTGTTCGAACAGGGCGAACGGACCGGGCAGACGCTGCGCGCCGTTCACGAGCGTCTGGCCGTGGTCGACGCGGCGCAGCGGCGGATCGCCGAGTTGACGAGCCAGGTCTCGAGCCTTCATGACCTGCTTGGCGACAAGCAGGCGCGCGGCGCCTTCGGCGAGATGCAGCTTCGCGACCTGGTGATCGCGGTCCTGCCGGCGCCGACCTACGCCTTCCAGGCGACGCTCGGCAATGGCTGTCGCGCCGACTGCCTGCTGAAGCTGCCCGATCCGCCGGGGCCGATCGTCGTCGATGCGAAATTCCCGCTGGAGAGCTTCCGGGCCATGCGCGCCGCCGGGCGGCCGGAAGAGCGGGCTCGGGCAAGCCGCAGTTTTGCGGCCGACGTCCTTCGCCATGTTCGCGACATCGAGGCGAAGTACATCGTCCCCGGCCAGACCGCGGACGCGGCGCTCATGTTCCTGCCCTCCGAGGCGATCTACGCCGAGGTCCACGCGAACTTCGCTGCGGTGGTCGAGGAATCCTTCCGGCGGAAGGTGTGGATCGTCTCGCCGACGACGCTGTGGGCGACCCTGAGCACCCTGCGCGCGGTCCTGCGCGATGTCCGCCTGCGCGAGCAGGCCGGCGCCATCCAGGGCGAGTTGCACGCCCTCGGCGCCGACCTCTCTCGTCTCGACGCGCGCGCCGCGCGGCTGCAGAGACGCTTCGAGGATGCGCTCGAAGACCTGCGTCTGGTGCGCGCACTTGGCGACAAAATAGCCGCCCGTGCCGCTCGCATCGACCTTCTTCAGCTTGGCGAAACCGGCGAGGGAAAGGCCGCCGACCGATCGGCAGCGGAGGAAACGGGCGCGGCCGGGGCGCCTGCCTCCGGCTGACGCAGCCCAGCCCCGGCCGCGGGAGTTCGGCCCTGATCTTGCTTGAAGCATTTGACTTGGAGATCTCGCGGCCTACCCTGCGGGCCGGGTGCGCGCGCCGCGCCGGTCCCGGACGACCGACGCTCGGGCGACGGAAAGCGAGGAGGAGCGACGAAACGCATGTGCGGTCTTTGCGGTGAGGCAACCTTTGACGGATCGCCGGCGTCGCTGGCTGCAGTGGCGGCCATGACGCAATCGATGCAACCGCGCGGGCCCGATGCCGACGGCGCGTTCGGTCAGGGCCGGATCGCGTTTGGCCACCGCCGACTGAAGATCATCGACCTCAGCGAGAAAGCGCAGCAGCCGATGGTCGATCCCGAACTCGGGCTGACCGTCGCGTTCAACGGCTGCATCTACAACTACAAGGACCTGCGCGCCGAACTTGAAGGCAAAGGTTATCGCTTCTTCTCCGACGGCGACACCGAGGTCATCCTCAAGGCCTACCATGCCTGGGGCCCGGCATGCGTCGAACGCTTCCAGGGCATGTTCGCCTTTGCCCTCGCCGAGCGCGACAGCGGACGTCTCGTGCTGGCGCGCGACCGCCTCGGCATCAAGCCGCTCTACCTTGCCGAGAGCGCCGACGGTCGCCGTCTCCGCTTCGCATCGACGCTGCCGGCTTTGGTCGCCGCCGGCGGTGTGGATACCACGATCGACGACGTCGCCCTTCATCACTACATGACGTTTCACGCCGTCGTGCCGCCGCCGCATACGATCCTCAAGGGTATTCGCAAGTTGCCGCCGGCGACGGTGCGGGTCGTCGAGGCGAACGGGGAGAGCCGCGAGACGACCTACTGGCGGCTGTCCTTCACCCCGCGCAGCGAGGACCTGGGCGTAAGCGAGGCGGAGTGGCAGGAGCGGGTGCTGGCGTCGCTTCGCTTGGCGGTCCGGCGGCGGATGATCGCCGATGTCCCGGTCGGGGTGCTGCTGTCCGGCGGCCTGGATTCGAGCCTGATCGTTGGCCTTCTTGCCGAAGAGGGGCAGACCGGCCTGCGCACGTTCTCGATCGGCTTCGAAGAGGTGGCAGGCGAAAAGGGTGATGAATTTCATTACTCCGATCTGGTCGCAGAGCACTTCGGTACGGTGCACGAGAAGAATATGGTCCCGTCGCACGAACTCCTCGCCGCACTGCCGGCGGTGATCGGGGCGATGTCCGAGCCGATGGTGAGCTACGACAACGTCGGCTTTTTCCTGCTCTCCCAGGCGGTGGCGCGGCATGTCAAGGTCGTCCAGAGCGGCCAGGGCGCCGACGAGATCTTTGCCGGCTATCATTGGTATCCACCGATGATGCAGAGCAATGACGCGGTCGGCGACTACGCTCGCGCGTTCTTCGATCGCGACCACGACGAGCTCGCCGAGGCGGTCGAGGCGGACCACGTCGGCGAAGACTGGAGCCGCGCCTTCGTTGCCGAGCGCTTCGGCCTGGTCGGCGCCGACCGGCCCATCGACAAGGCGCTGCGCCTCGATACGACCGTGATGCTTGTCGATGACCCGGTGAAGCGCGTCGATAACATGACCATGGCCTGGGGCCTTGAGGCTCGCGTGCCGTTTCTCGACCACGAGTTGGTCGAGCTGGCCGCGCGGGTCCCCGCCGAGCTGAAGCTTGCGCAAGGGGGAAAGGGCATCCTCAAGGAGGTGGCGCGCCGCGTGATTCCGGCGGCGGTCATCGACCGACCGAAGGGCTACTTTCCGGTGCCGGCGCTGAAGTACATCGAGGGACCGACGCTGGACATGATCGCGGACGTGCTCACCAGCCGGGCGGCGGAGGACCGCGGCCTGTTCCGGCGAGACCATGTGGCGACCCTGCTCGCCGATCCCAAGAGCCACATCACCAGGTTGCGGGGATCGAAGCTGTGGCAGATCGCGTTGCTCGAGATGTGGCTGCAAGCGCATACGCAGGCGCACACGCAGGCTGCAGCGTAACTGAGCGTCAATTGATGGGAATCTGGCGATTGTGAGCATAGCACCCGAACCCCAACGCCGGGATGCCAGCGGCGGCGACGCGGCTCCCGGAGCGGGCCCCGGGCCCGGCAGCGGCAGGAATGTAGCCCTCGACTGCGGCTGGGGGCGGCTGCTCTTCGCCCAGACTTTCGACAACGCCCGGAACCTGGTGCAAGCCCTCGAACGCGAGGAAGAGGGCCGTCGCGACGTCGCCTTTTATGTCAACGAGCCGCACGTGGTCCTGTCGAGGGCGCCGCTGACGGTATTTCTCGATCCGTCGCACACGTTCCGCCTCTGGCTGGAGTACTTCGATGGTTCGCCGACGAGCGACCTGATCCGCCCGGCGGAGGCGGACGGCGATGACGAGGCGGAGATCAACCGCATCTACTCGGCTCGACACATGGTGCCCCTGCATCCTGATTTTCTGCCGTGGGCCCTGAAAGACGAGAGCCAAGCGATCACGGTTCTGGTCGCCGTCGATGCGGCCGACCGGAAAATCTGCGCCGTGGTCATGGGTGTCGATCACGTCGCCGCTTTCGCCGATCCCGACAACGGCGCCAGCCTCTGGGCACTGGCTGTCGATCCGCAGGCGCAGGCGCCGAGCCTGGGCCGCGACCTGACGCTGGCGCTGGCGGCGCATTTCAAGCGCCGGGGCCGCGCCTTCATGGACCTGTCGGTCCTGTGCGACAACGACGAGGCCATCGGGTTGTACCGGAAACTCGGCTTCGTCCAGGTCCCGCTTTTCTGCGTCAAGAAGAAGAACACCATCAACGAGAAGCTGTTCGTCGGCGAGACGCCGGAGGATCAACTCAACGTCTACGCCCAGATCATCGTCGACGAGGCCCGCCGTCGCGGCATCGGCGTCGAGATCGAGGACGCCGCTGCCGGCCTGTTCAAGTTGATCCTTGGCGGGCGCGCGATCGCGTGCCGGGAATCGCTCAGCGACCTGACCAGCGCGGTCGCCCTCTCGCGCTGCGATGACAAGGCGCTGACGCGGAGACTGCTGTCCGCTGCGGGCCTGCGCTGCCCCGATCAGATCATCGCCGGGAACGAGGACGAGGTCCGCGACTTCTTCGGCCGCTATGGCCGGGTGGTGGTAAAGCCGGCGGAAGGCGAGCAGGGGCGGGGCGTCCAGGTCGACCTTCGCTCGCTCAGCGACGTCCGCGCTGCCTTCCACGAAGCACGCAAGGTGTGCGATCGGGTCCTGATCGAGCAGTTCGTTGCCGGCGACGATTTGCGCGTAATCGTTATCGACGGTCGCGTTGTGGCCGGGGCGGTGCGCAAGCCGGCAACCATCGTCGGCGACGGCGCGCGGACCATCTCCGACCTGATCGTCCGCCAGAGCCGGCGTCGAGCGGCTGCTACGCGCGGAGAAAGCCTCATCCCGCTCGACGCGGAGACCGAGCGATGCGTGCGGGCGCACGGATATGAGATGGGCGACGTGTTGCCGTCGGGAGAAGCGTTGGCCGTACGGAAAACCGCGAACCTGCACACCGGCGGGACCATTCACGATGTCACCGCCAGCCTGCATCCGCATCTCCGCGAGGAGGCCGAACGCGCAGCGGCGGTGCTCGAGATCCCTGTCGTCGGCTTTGACTTTCTTGTGCCAGACGTCACTCGGCCGGATTATGTTATTATCGAGGCGAACGAGAGGCCCGGCCTCGCCAATCACGAGCCGCAGCCTACCGCCGAGCGCTTTGTCGACCTTCTCTTCCCGCAAACCCGCAGTGACCGTCGCACTGCCCGCGAAGGTATTCGATGACCGTTTACGTCTCGCCTGGGATCGATCAGGCCTACCTGCTCAGGACGCTCAAGTCGCTCCTGGAAATTCCGAGCCCGACGGGCATGACCGACGCCGCCGTCATGTTCCTCTGCGGCCAGCTCGACGAGCTCAAGATCCCCTACAAGCTGACGAGGCGCGGCGCCATTCGCGCCGATTTGCGCGGCGTCCAGTACAGCCCGGACAGGGCGATCGTCTCGCACCTCGACACCCTGGGGGCCATGGTCAAGGGCGTGCGCGCGAACGGCCGGCTGGAGGTGGTGCCGATCGGGACCTGGTCCGCGCGCTTTGCCGAAGGCGCTCGCGCAACCGTATTCGCCGATAGCGGCCGGCGCATCCGGGGCACGTTCCTGCCGCACAAGGCCTCGGGCCACGTCTTCCACGATGAAGTCGATACCCAGCCCATCTCCTGGGCCAACCTGGAGTTCCGGCTGGACGAGCAGGTGGACAACCCGACCGCCGTCGCGGCCTGCGGTATCGAGATCGGCGACACCATCGCCGTCGACCCTCAGCCGGAGTTCAGCGACAACGGCTTTATCAATTCGCGCCACCTGGATGACAAGGCAGGGGTCGCCGCGGTGCTCGCCGCGGCCAAATCCGTCCGCGACGCCGGCATCACCCTGCTCATGGACTGCCATCTCCTGTTCACGATCTCGGAGGAGGTCGGCGTCGGCGCGTCCCACGTGCTCCACGGCGATGTCGCCGAGCTCGTCTCGATCGACAACGGCACGATCGCGCCCGGACAGAACACCTGCGAGTACGGCGTCACGATCGCGATGCAGGATTCCAGCGGTCCCTTCGACTGGCATCTCACCCGCAGCCTGATCGACCTTTGCCAGACCCACGACATCCCGTTCAGCCGCGACGTTTTTCGCTGGTACCGGAGCGATGCCGCCGCCGCCGTCGAGGCCGGCAACGACATCCGCACGGCGCTGTTGTGCTTTGCCCTCGACTCCTCCCACGGCTACGAACGCACCCATGTCGCCTCCATCGAGGCGCTGGCCCACCTGCTCGCGCTCTATATGCAGCGCCCGCCGCTGTTCGCCCGCGACGCCGCACCCATCGGGCCGGCCGGCGACCTGCCGACGGGATAGGCCGGCGGTTCAGAACGTGACGGAATCGCCGTTGCCGAGGTAGGCGCGCGCGCCGCCGGTCTGCACCGGAACCTTCGAATAGGCCAGGTAGGCGTCGGTCCCGCGGATCAGCGGCACCCCGTGAGACAGGGCTTTCTCCGCCCACATCCGTCCGGTGCAGTGATTGCAGCCCATTTTGGTCATGCCGAGCGCCTTGACGGCGTCGATGATCTCGTCGAGCTCCGGCTTCCATGTGTCGAAGATGCTGAGATGCAGGCCGCCGTAGCAGCCGTACAGGCCGGGCGCAGCGATCCGCTCCCGGGCGAAGCCCAGCAGGTTCATGATTCCGGGATGACCGCAGCCGGTGACGGTTACGATGCCCTTGTCGGCGACGTTGACGTAAAGGACGTTCTCGCCGCGGACCTGGAGCAGCATGGAGGCGTCGAACATGCGCAGGGCGACGCCCGGCAGCACACGGTAGAGACCGCTGCCGTCTTCGCCGTCTGCATCGGTAAGGAGCAGTTCGCCCTCGTGCGCGACCGAGTTGCCGCATATGGGCACGGAACCGCCGTCGGCTCTCTCGACGGAAAACGCCTGCTTGTCCCGGAGCAGAGCCCGATCCTCCGCCCTCCAGGTCGCCGGCGCGTAGATCCGTATCCCCGGAGCGTGCTTGAGCGTCGACTCGATACCCCAGAAGTGGTCGAGGTGCCAATGCGACAGCACCATGAAATCGACCTCTCCGCGCTCGAGCCTTCCATCCAGGCCGCTGCGACGGAACACCTCGTCCATCCACGTCGTGCTCCAGCCGGTGTCAAGCAGGATCGTGCGCCGGTCGCCGTCAAGCAGCGTCAATGTCAGGAGGGCGGCGTAACCGCCCGCGTTCGCCGCGTCCCAGCCGACCCGATACTGGGACTGCTCGCTCCCGCCGTAGTCGGCCATGTCCTGTTTGAACCGGGCGTCGTCGAACCAGCCCGTTTCGCTCAGGACGTCGATCTTCAGGCTCGCCACGGCGCCGATGTCGACTCGTTCGTCCATTTCCCGCGCTCCCGCATTCGCTTCCGAGCCGAACGAATGCTAGCTCGAAGCGCGCGCGCTGTCGCCGCGAAACAAACCTCAGAGGCAAGAATCTGCCGGCCTTAGTCGCCGGGTACGCGCACGGTGGCAACCGCCTGCGCGGCGATGCCTTCGCGCCGGCCGGTGAACCCGAGGCCCTCCGTGGTCGTCGCCTTGATGCTGATCCGCCGCTCGGACACCTCGAGGATATCCGCAAGGCGGGCGCGCATCGCCGGGCGATGAGGCAGGATCTTCGGCCGTTCGCAGATCAGGGTGATGTCGACGTTGATAATGGAGCCGCCGGCCTGGGCAATCAGCGCGCAGGCGTGGCGAACGAAGACTTCGGACGCGACGCCGCGCCAGCGCTCGTCGCTGGGAGGGAAGTGGCTGCCGATGTCACCCGCGCCGATCGCGCCAAGCAGGGCGTCGGTCAGGGCATGCAGGCCGACGTCGGCATCGGAATGCCCCTCGAGCCCGCGATCATGCGCGACGGTCACGCCGCAGAGCATGACCGCGTTGCCGGCGCCGAAACGGTGGACGTCGAACCCGGACCCCGTGCGGACATCGTGGCCCACCATCAGCCGCTCGGCGCGGCGGAAGTCTTGATCGGTCGTCAGCTTCACGTTGTCCTCGTCACCCTCGACAATGGCAACCTCCAGTCCGGCCGCCTCGGCGACGGCGGCATCGTCGGTCAACGTGCACCCGGCGAACCGTTCATGCGCCTCCAGAAGAGGGCGGTAGCGGAAGCCCTGAGGCGTTTGCGCCCGCCAGAGGCCGGTCCGGTCCGCGGTTGCGGCGACGTGCAAGCCGCCGTCCGTGCCGTTCGCGGCCCGCTTCAGCGTGTCCACCACGGGCAGCGCCGGTATCGCCGCCGGTGCGGCCGACAGCGCGGACAGGACCCGCGAGATGAGTGCCGGCTGGACGAACGGTCTGGCGGCATCGTGCACGAGAATCAGCTCGGGGTCGATCTCGGCAAGGCTCTGCAGGCCCAGGCGGACGGAATCCTGCCGCTCTTGGCCACCGAAGACCGGAGAAAGCAGGGCGAGGCCGGCGAGGGCATCGGCGCAACGCCCTGCATCGTCGGGGTGGATGACGACGCGAACGGCGTCGATTTGGCGGTGAGCGAGGAACGCCTGCACGGATTTTCGCAGAAGCGTTTCGCGCCCCAGCCGCCGGTACTGTTTGGGGAGGTCACCGCCGGCACGCGCGCCGCGACCGCCGGCGACGATCAGGGCCACGGCCTGCGTCATCCTCTTGCCTTTGCTGCATGCGCCCGGCTCGCGGCGCGAGAAGCCTTGCCAATGTCACATCGACGCGCGAAGGTGAGGCCGTCGCCGCGATCAACGAGCGGCAGCGTAGCCAACCATGGAAAATGTTCTACTGAATTATTCCGCGCT
>JAEULH010000098.1 GCA_016793925.1 Rhodospirillales bacterium
GAGCGGCGCCATCCGGAACACCCGCCGGCCGGTAAGCTTGAAGGAGATGACCTGGACGATGACCGAGACGGTCTCGAGCACGAACAGCCCGCCGACCAGCGCCAGGACGAGTTCGTGGCGGGTGACGACCGCGACCGCGCCCAGCGCGCCGCCAAGGGAGAGCGACCCGGTGTCGCCCATGAAAACGCGCGCCGGCGGTGCGTTGAACCAGAGGAAGCCGAGGCCGGCACCGACCATTGCGCCACAAAAGACGGCAAGCTCGCCGGCGCCCCGAACGTAGTGAATCTGCAGATAGTTCGAGAAGACGGTGTTGCCGACGAGGTAGGCGATCAGCGCAAAGACGCCGGCGGCGATCAGCACCGGAACGATCGCGAGCCCGTCGAGGCCGTCGGTCAGGTTCACCGCGTTGGAGGCGCCGACAATGACAAACGCCGCGAGCGCGATGAATGCCGGCCCCAGATTGACCAGCAGATCCTTGAAGAACGGCAACGCCAGCCGGTACTGCAGAGCGTCGGCCGAAAGCGTGGTGATCCAGAAGGCCGCGCTGGCCGCGATCATGAGCTGAAGGATCAGTTTGGTCCGGCCGGGCAGACCCTTGCTGTTGCGGTAGGTGACCTTGCGGTAGTCGTCGAGAAAGCCGATGGCGCCGAAGCTGATGGTGACAATCAGGACCGCCCAGACGAATCCGTTGCGCAGGTCGGCCCAGAGCAGGGTCGAAATCGTCATCGCCAGGAGGATCAGAAAGCCGCCCATCGTCGGCGTTCCGCGCTTCGTCAGCAGGTGGCTCTCCGGCCCGTCGTCGCGGATCGGCTGGCCTCCGTTCTGGCGGCTTTTCAGCATGCGGATCAGAGCCGGGCCCCAGATGAAGCTGACCAGCAGACTGGTCACCACCGCGCCGCCGCTGCGGAAGGTCAGGTAGCGGAAGACGTTGAGGGCGCTCAGTTCGTCGGCCAGCGGATAGAGGGCGAGAAAAAGCATGCCTGCCCCCTACCCCGGCGTCGCCGAGCGCGGCCGCTCGACGTCCAGGTCGGCTTCACGGGCGCGCAGGGCGCGGACGACGACCCCCATCCGGCTGCCGGCCGACCCTTTCACGCAGACCACGTCGCCCGGCCGAACGGCGGCTTCGACCAGCGGCACCAGCCGCGCCGAGTCTTCGGCGTGGCCGCCGCGCATCGTCGCTGGAAGCGCCGCAGCCAGATGCGCCATATCCCGCCCGGCGGTGAAAACGAGGTCGATCCCGCTCGCCCGGAGCGGCTCGGCAAGCGCCGCGTGCAGGCTTGGCGCGTCGTCGCCGAGTTCGAGCATATCGCCGAGAACCGCGATCCGCCGCCCGGCAGCGTCCGGGGCGATGCGGCCGAGGACGTCGAAGGCCGCGGCCATGGAAACCGGGGAGGCATTGTAGCTGTCGTCGATCAGTTTGAAGGCGCCGCCGGGGAGTTGGATGATCATGCGCCGGCCGCGGCCGTCGGGCGCGGCGACCTGGACGAGCCCGGCTGCGGCCCGGGCGACGTCGGCGCCGAGGGCGTCGGCGGCGGCGAGCACGCACAGGCTGTTCATGACCCAGTGGGCGCCGGGCGCGGCGATGGAGAAGTCGAGGATCGATCCGAACACCGAGGCGCGGATGCGCGAGCCGTCGGCGCCGATGGCGGCCTCGACCAGTCGGACCTCCGCGTCGGTGGCGCGACCGAAGGCGACAATGCGGGCAATCCCGGCGCCTTCGGCCGCCGCCCGCAGGCGAGGGAAGTAGGGGTTGTCGCGGTTGAGCACGGCGGCGCCAGGAACCTCTGCCCCCCCTTCGACGCCCTCGAATATCTCCGCCTTGGCGTCGGCGATGGCCTCGACGGAGCTGAAGTGAGCCTTGTGCACCGCCTCGACGTTGGTGATGACGGCGACGTGCGGACGGGCCAGGCGCGAGAGCGGCTTCAATTCGCCGGCGTGGTTCATGCCCATCTCGAACACGCCGTAGGCTTCGTCGGCGCCCATCCGCGTCAGGCTCAACGGCACCCCCCACTGGTTGTTGAGGTTGCCCTCGCTGGCTGCGGTCGGGCCCTGTTGCGCGAGGACCGCGCGCAGAGCCTCCTTGACGCCGGTCTTGCCGACACTGCCGGTAATCGCGCAAATGCGTCCGGCCGTCCGGCCCCGCGCGCAGCGGGCGAGCGCGCGCAAGGCCTCGAAGGTGTCGTCGACGAGGAGGAGCGGCGCGCCCTCGGGCACCGTCGGCGGCCGCCGCGCCACGATCGCCGCCGCGGCGCCGCGGGTAAAGCCCTCCATGACATAGTCGTGGCCGTCGAAGTTCGGCCCGCGCAGGGCCACAAAGAGGTCGCCGGGGAGAAGCGATCGGGTGTCGATCGAGACGCCCGTGGCGGTCCAGGGCGCGACGCTGGCGCCGCCGGTCGCGGCCGCGGCGTCGTCGCTCCGCCAGAGGACGTGCTGGTCGGTCATCGCCCGCTCCCGGCAACGGCAGCGCGGACGACGGCCCCGTCCTCGAAGGGATGGACCGTGTCGCCGACGATTTGACCGGTCTCGTGGCCCTTCCCGGCGACGACGAGGACATCGCCTCGCCTGAGCCCGGCGACGGCGAGGGCGATGGCCTCGCCACGATCGCCGATGTCGAGCGCGTCGGGACAGCCCGAAAGGATCTGCCGGCGGATCGCTGCCGGGTCTTCGCTACGGGGATTGTCGTCGGTGACGATGACCTCATCGGCAAGGCGGGCGGCGATACGACCCATCTCCGGTCGTTTGCCGGCGTCGCGATCGCCGCCGCAGCCGAAGATAACGACGAGCCGGCCCGTCGCCTCGGCCCGCAGAGCGCGCAGCACGACAGCCAGCGCGTCCGGGGTGTGGGCGTAGTCGACATAGACGGGCGCGCCGTTGCCGAGACGGGCGACGCGCTCCAGGCGCCCCGGCACCTGCGGCATCGACGCCAGCGCGGCAAGGGCGCCGTCGCAGTCGCCGCCGGTCGCAATGACAAGACCCAGTGCCGCCAACGCGTTGGCGGCCTGGAAATCGCCGGCCAGGGGCAGCCTCGCCGTGCGCCGCCGACCGAACAGGGAGAGCGTCAGATCCTGACCGTCGGGGCCGGCGATGCTGCGCTCGAGCCGGATGTCGGCGTCCGCCGCTGCGCCATAGCCGATCGGGCGCAGGCGACCGGCGATCGCCGCGGTGCGGACGGCCGGCGCTTGCGGTGCATCGGCGTTGACGACGGCGGCGCCGCCTTCCGCAACGAGCTCTCTGAAAAGGCGCAACTTGGCCGAGAAATACGCTTCCTCGCTGCCGTGATAGTCGAGATGGTCGCGGGTCAAGTTGGTAAACGCGGCCGCGGCGATGGGTACGCCGTCGAGGCGGTACTGGGAAAGGCCGTGGCTTGATGCTTCCATAGCCAAATGGTCTATGCCTCGTTCTGCGAGTTCGGCAAGCGCTCGATGCAGGCTCACGGGGTCCGGCGTCGTGAGGTTCCCGCGCTGGTTCAGATGTTCGCTGCTAACCCCTAGAGTTCCAATGCTTGCGCCTTCGTAGCCCAGGACATACCAAATGTGGCGTACAAAGCGGACGACAGAGGTTTTTCCGTTCGTCCCGGTAACGGCGACCACGACCCGCGGCTGAATCCGAAAGAATCGGGCGGCGAGGAGGGCAAAGCGGCGGCGCGGATTGGGATCGCAGATGAGGGCGACGGCCTTCGCGGACCATCCGTCGGGCGAAGGGGGCAGCGTCGCCCCCTCGGGAGCCAGGATGGCGGTCGCGCCGCGACCCAGCGCGTCGGCGATGAACGCGCGCCCGTCGTTGCGCGTACCCGGCAGCGCGGCGAAAAGAAATCCGGGCTCGACAGCGCGCGAATCGCTGGTCAGCCCAATGATGTCGATGTCAACGTTGCGCGTTGCATCGCGGCCTGCCAGGTCGTCGTCCAGCAGATCAGTTAGCCGCAAGCTGTCGCCCCTGAAGCTTGGCGCCGGTCCCCCCGCGGTGCGTGGCAAGAACATCGGGTTTCTGCCGGGTCGGAAGCCGCTCATCGAGCCGATCGTCGATGTTCTCGCGCGGAGCCAATCCGTAGAGCGGTGCCATCCGGCGAATCACCCGGGCGACCAAGGGCGCCGCGACCCAGCCGCCGGTGGCGAAGTTGAAGGTGCTCCTGTCGCCCTTCGGCTCGTCGAGCAGCGCGAAGATCACGTATCGCGGGTGATCCATCGGAAAGGAGCCGACGAACGACGAGACCCGCTTGTCGTGGACGTAGCGGCCGTCGACGAGCTTCTCCGAAGTGCCGGTCTTGCCGCCGACGAGGTAGCCGGGGACGTCCCCCTTGGTGCCGGTTCCGTCGCGCACGACTTGGCGCATCATCGTTCGCATGAGCCGCGAAGTCTGCGACGAGAAGACGCGCTCACCGGCCGACGGCTCGTCGTGGGCGATCAGCGTCGGCTGACGAAGAACACCGCCGTCGACGACGGCGCCGGCGGCGGCGGCGAGCTGGATCGGGGTCACCGCGATGCCATGGCCGTACGACACCGTCATGGTGTTGATCTCGCGCCACGGGCTCGGGGTCAACGGGATGCCCAGTTCCGGAAGCTCCACCGACGCCGGCCGCAGCAGGCCCAGGCGGCTGAGGTACTGCCGCTGCAGCGGCGTGCCGATGTCGAGCGCCATCTGCGCCGCGCCGATGTTGGAGGAATGAACGAGAATTTCCGGCACCGAAAGCCAGCGCTTCTCGGGGTGGTAGTCGCTGATGGTGTAGTGCGCGACGTGCAGCGGCTTGGACGCATCGTAACCGCCGCGGATCGTCGTCACGCCGGCCTCCAACGCCGTCGCGATGGTGAACAGCTTGAAGGTCGAGCCCATCTCGAAGACGCCCTTGGTGACCCGATTGAAGCGATTGTCAGCGGGCGTGGCTGCGGGGGCGTTGGGATCGAAGTCCGGCAGCGAGACCAGCGCCGCGACCTCGCCGGTATCGGCGTCAAGAACGACGGCGGCGGCGCCAAGCGCGCGGAACTCGTCCTTCGCCGCCAGCAACTCCTCGGTGACGATGTGCTGCAGCCGAACATCGATGGAGAGCCGCAGCGGCTGACCCTTCTTCAGCGACTCGTCGAATTCCAGTTCGGCCCCGGCGATGCCGTGGCCGTCGACGTCGGTCAGGCCGACGACGTGGGCGGCCATCTGGTTGTGCGGGTAAATGCGGCGATAGTCGTCCTTGAAGGACAATCCGGGCATGCCAAGAGCGTTGACCGCCTGCTGCTCGGACGGGGTCAGATGGCGGTGGATCCACTCGAAGCGAGTCGGCGCCGTAAGCCGTTCCACCAGTTGGGCGCGATCGATATCGGGGAAAATGCGCGTCAGGGCCGCGGCGGCCTTGACCGGGTCCATGATCTGCTTCGGATCGGCGTAGAGCGAAGCGCTCGGCAGACTGGTTGCGAGGATGACGCCGTTGCGGTCGGTGATGTCCGCCCGCCCGGCCATCTGCGCGCTCGCATGCCGGCTCACCCGCGGCCCCGCCTCGGCCCCCATGACGCTCAGTTCGACCAACCGCCCGACGGTGACGGCGAACATCAGAATGAAAAAGATTGCGGTAATGGCGAGCCGCGAGCGGGCCGTTTCAAGAACACGCTTGCGGACGCCTTCCAGGCAGATCGGAGCGCCGTCTTCCGCCTCCAGGCTCGGGTCGGCGTTCCGGTTCGGCCACGCATCGCCGGCGGCAAATGACGCCTTCATCGCCGCGCTCATCGGCCGTCGTCGCTCAGGCGGACGGGGATGCGCGCAGGCATGCGGACCGGCCCGACCGCCGCGGCGAGCGGAACCTTGCCGGCGACCTTGTCACGATCCTCGAGGAGCTCACGCAGCCGCGAGAAGCTCGCGAGCTGTTCGGGCTCGATCGGAGCCAGATCGAGGTGTCGGGCCGACAGCCGCTTCAGGCGCTGGGCATCGGTGAGGACGTCGAATTCGGCGCGGAGCACCCGGACCGCGCTCTCCTCCTTGCCGATGTCATCGTTCAGACTGCCCAGCTCCTTTTCGAGCGCCTGGACCTGGTGCTTGACCGTGAACAGGACGACGGCCAGTCCCACGCCGAGAAGGAGGAAGAGAACGGCGGTCTGACGAAAGACGGTCGACCAGGGACTCATGCGGCTCTCCTGTCTGCTTCGGAACTCGGCCATGGCGGCGCGGCGGTGCGCTCGGCAACGCGGAGACGGGCGGAACGCGCCCTGGGGTTCGCCGCGACCTCGTCATCGCTTGGGCGAACGGCACCGTTGTGGACCAGCCGGAAACTCGCCGGCGCCGGCTGCACCTGGGCTTCGGGACGATGGCGCGACGGCGCCGCCTGTCGCCCCGAGCGCGTCGCCAGGAACGACTTCACCCGACGATCCTCAAGCGAGTGGAAGGCGACGACGCACAGGCGGCCGCCCGGACCCAGCACCGTCTCCGCGGCGGCAAGCCCCCGATCGAGCTCTCCCAGCTCGTCGTTGACGTAGATCCTGAGCGCCTGGAAGGTCCGCGTCGCCGGATCGATGCGCGAGCGTCCGGGGGGGAGGACATTGCGGACGATGCCGGCGAGGCGTCCGGTGGTCGCGATCGGTTCCTCGGAGCGGGCGCGAACGACGGCACGAGCGATGCGTCGGGCGGCGCGCTCTTCGCCGTATGCGACGAGAATCCGCGCGAGTTCGTCCTCGGGCAGGGCGTTGACCGCATCGGCCGCGGTGAGCGCCTGGTCCGGGTCCATCCGCATGTCGAGCGGGCCGTCGAGGCGAAAGGAAAAGCCGCGGGCGGCGACGTCGATCTGCGGTGAGGACACGCCGAGGTCGAAGGCGACGCCGTCGACGCGGGCGAGCGCGAGCGGTTCCAGCAGGGCCGCCATCGTCGCGAACCGGCCGCGAAGGACGCGGAGGCGCCCGGCGTAACGGGCGCAGAGGGCCTCGGCGCGGCGACACGCCTCCGGATCGCGGTCGATGCCGACGACCGTGCAGGCGGCCGCGTCGAGGATGGCCTTGGCGTAGCCGCCGGCGCCGAAGGTCGCATCGACGTAGGCACCACCCGGACGCGGGGCGAGGCCCTGCACGACCTCGGCGACCATGACCGGGCTGTGCCGGGCGTCTTGCGCAGGCCGGCTCAAGGCGCGGTCTCCTGCGTACGCCGCAGCGGCAGCGTCGCGCCGCGATCGCGGGCGCGGGCGAAGGCCCGGCTCTGATGCTCGGCGAAGGTCGCCGGATTCCAGATGGTGAAGCGGGCGCCGCGGCCGACGAACATGGCCTCGTTGGAGAGCACGCCATGATCAAGCAGATCGGCGGGGAGGACGACGCGCCCCTCCGGGTCGAAGGGAAGCTGATGTGCGCTTTCCAGCACGATCGAGGCGAGGTCGTCCTGGTCGTCGGAGAACATGTCGAGATTGTCGATGCTGTCGGCCAACTGCTTCATGAACGTCTCGCCGCAGGCTTCGACGGCCGCCGCCTTGAACAACGGGTAGGCATAGATGCCGACGAACCCGGACGACTGCTCGCTCAAGGCATCGCGGAAGGACTTCGGTACGGAGACTCGGCCCTTGCGGTCAATCTTGTTGACGTAACGGCCGACCAGCAACGGCATGACCGCTCCCCGTCTCAGGCGCGCCCCGGCGGCGCGTCGCATTCCTTGAGGCGCCGTCGACGCCGGTCGCTCCCAGTCAACCCACGCGACGGTAGAATATGGGATACCATGGGCCGCTGTGGGCGTCAATGGTCAAGCATGGATCCGTTTGGATTAACAATGTCTTGAGCTCACGGTGAAAAGTCTTTGTGAGCGGCCGGGACAGAGAATCCGCGTCGAACGAATCCGCGACATAAAGCATCGCGCGGCGAAAGGTTCGTTTATGCGGACAAACAATTGCCGGGGTCGCGCGACCTTGCGCGTTCTATTTATGTTCCGCCTCGGGAGGTGGAACAAAATGGAAAATTCTCGAATCGCAGGAACCCGGCGCGAGCGAAGCGCGCAGCCCGAGAGGCCGGCTCGGCGCCGCGGCCGTTGCGGGAAGGAGGCAGGGCGCCAGACGGCCTGTAAGCCGGGTTCTGTACCCGCCGGTTGAGCGGGCGATGGCCATTCATCTAGGACGCCCGTCACCGGACGCCTCGTGCGACCGACCCGGGCGACGGCGCGGGAACGCGCTTCGCCGGCATGCGCCGGCATGTCGCCCCTACTTGGTCTTGCTCCCGGTGGGGTTTACCGTGCCGCCGCCGTTACCGGCGACGCGGTGCGCTCTTACCGCACCCTTTCACCCTTGCCGGCAGGCGCGCAGGCGGACCTGCGGACCCCGGCCGGCGGTTTGCTTTCTGTGGCACTGTCCCTGGGGTCGCCCCCGCCGGGCGTTACCCGGCACCGTGTTCCCGTGGAGCCCGGACTTTCCTCCCCCGGCCGGCGCAACGCCGGTCGAGGGCGGCCATCCGGCCGTCTGGCGCTCTGAACGTGGACTTCAACGGCCGGGATTCAAGTCCGCTTGCTGCTCACCGAGCGGCCGGCGCCTTCGCCGGTTGGACGAGGGCTAGCAGTCAGGGCAAGCAGTCCGCCCAGGCGGCGGACTGTTTCGCGGTCGCCAGCGCCATCGACGCGCCAGGGGCGGAAATGACGCTGGAACGCGGTGAGTGCGGCGAACGGGTTGTCGACGCTGTAGCCGAACGCGGCGAGCATGGCTGCCACCTGCCGGTCGTCGCGGCCTGTCGCTTCACCCTCGTCCGGCCAGAGGCCGATGCCGGCGGCGGCGAGGCGAGGCCAGTCGAACAGCTCGCCCGGATCCATCTTCCGCTCCGGCGCCACGTCGGAGTGGCCGACGACATTGCGCGGCGGGATGGGGTGACGCGAAAGGATGTCGCCGGCGAGCTCGATCAGCGCCGCCATCTGCGCCGCGGCGAACGGGCGGTAGCCGAAGTCGTGGCCGGGATTGACGAGTTCGATGCCGATCGAGCGGGCATTGATGTCGCGCCAGCCGCGCCAGGACGCGACGCCCGCGTGCCAGGCGCGATGACGCTCGTCGACGAGCGGCAGAATCCGGCCGTCCTCTTCGACGAGGTAGTGGGCGCTGACGGCAACCTCCGGATCGCACAGCCGATC
>JAEULH010000110.1 GCA_016793925.1 Rhodospirillales bacterium
GTAATACCAGCCTGCGCGGTTACTGACTCTGGGTTTGGGGGATTGAACGAACCCGCTGTCGCGGGAGTGGGATGAGCGGTTAGGAGGGAGGGCTCCTTGTCGGGGAGGATTGCGGTTTGTCGAAGCGCGATCCTCAAGACAGGAGCCCCCGATGGCCGAGATCAGCCCGCTGCGTCGTCGCATGACCGAGGACATGACCGTCCGCAATCTGTCGCCGGCGACGCAACGATCCTATCTGCACGCGGTCAGCAAGTTCAGCCGGTACTTTGGTCGCTCGCCGGACCGGCTTGGCCTGGAGGACGTCCGCGCCTTTCAGGTCCATCTGGTGTCGACCGGCATTTCGTGGCCGGCGCTGAACCAGACGGTCTGCGCGCTGCGGTTCTTTTACGGCGTCACGCTTGGGCGCGGCGAGATCCCGGAGCGTATTCCCTACGCGCGCGAGCCCGGCAAGCTGCCGGTGGTCCTGAACGCCGACGAGGTGGTGCGCGTTCTCGAAGCGGTGCCAAGCCTGAAGACCCGCGTCGCGCTGACAACGGCCTATGCTGCGGGACTGCGGGCGTCGGAGGCGGTGGGTCTGAAGGTCGCCGACATCGACAGCGTGCGGATGGTGATCCGTGTCGAGAACGGCAAGGGTGGTAAAGATCGCACCGTGATGCTCTCGGCGCAGCTGCTCGGCATCCTGCGCACGTACTGGCGCTTGGCTCGGCCCAAGCACTGGCTGTTCCCCGGTCGGGACGAGACGAAGCCGATCGACGTTCAGGTCCTGCATGCGGCCTGCCGCTCCGCCGGCGCCGCTACCGGGCTGGGCAAGCGGGTCACGGTGCACACGTTCAGGCACAGCTTCGCCACCCACCTTTTGGAGAACGGCACCGACATCCGCATCATCCAGGTGCTGCTTGGCCATGCCAATCTGTCGAGCACGGCGCGCTACACGCGGGTTTCGAACGGCCTGATCCGGCAAACGCAGAGCCCGCTCGACCGGCTGACGTTGGAGGTCGTCCCCTCCGCCTGACCCGGCCGGTCGATGACGCCGGCATGGGAAGTGGCGGACGTTCTCCGCCGCCATGGGGATGCTTATCGCCGGGCCCACGACGGCCATCTGAGCCGGATCGAGCGGCGGGTGATGAGCGCCATCGCACTCTGCCGGACGGCGGCACTGGGCGGTCATGTCGAGAGCTGCGCCGATTGCGGCTTCGTTCGCTACGCCTACAACTCCTGCCGCAACCGGCATTGCCCGAAGTGCCAGGGCGCTGCCCGCGCCGAATGGCTGGCAGCCCGTCGGGCCGAGCTCCTGCCAGTGCCTTACTTCCACGTCGTCTTCACGATGCCGGCGGCGGCGGCGGAGATCGCCTTCCAAAACAAGCAGACGGTCTACGCCATCCTGTTCCGCACCGCCGCCGAGACTCTGCGCCGGATCGCCGCCGACCCAAAGCATCTCGGCGCCGAGATCGGCCTTGTCGCCGTGCTCCACACCTGGGGGCAGACGCTGCAGCATCATCCGCATCTCCACTGCGTCGTGCCCGGCGGCGGACCATCGCCCGACGGCGCCCGCTGGATCGCCTCCCGGCCTGGCTTCTTCCTTCCGGTCCGCGTCCTCTCGCGCCTGTTCCGCCGACTGTTCCTCGACGAGTTGCGCGCCGCCTTCGATGCCCGCCAACTTGGCTTCTTCGGCGATCTTGCCGACCTTGCCAACCCGGCCGCCTTCGCCCGCCGCCTTTGCGACCTGCGCCGCGCCGAATGGGTCGTCTATGCCAAGCCGCCGTTCGGCGGGCCCGAACAGGTGCTGGGCTATCTCGGTCGCTACACCCACCGCGTCGCGATCGCCAATTCGCGCCTGATCGACGTAACCGGTAGCGACGTCGCCTTCCGCTGGAAGGACTATCGCCACCACGGCAAAACGAAGGTCATGGTCCTCGCCGCCGGCGAGTTCATCCGCCGCTTCCTGCTCCACACCCTGCCGGACGGCTTCCATCGCATCCGTCATTACGGCTTCCTCGCCAACGGCCAACGCACCGCCAAGCTGGCCCTCTGCCGCCGGCTTCTGGCCGCTCGCTCCATCGCCGATCCGGCAACGGCGGACCCGTTCGAGAAGACGGAGCCAAAGGCCGCCGT
The DNA here is from genome assembly GCA_016793925.1 of Rhodospirillales bacterium. Lineage (GTDB taxonomy): Bacteria > Pseudomonadota > Alphaproteobacteria > Rhodospirillales > Defluviicoccaceae > JAEULH01. The sequence continues at coordinate 2,113 of JAEULH010000110.1, forward strand.
CACCCTCGATCGATGCCCGTGCTGCGGCGGCGCGATGGTCTCGGTGGCCGTCCTCCCGCGGTCCTCACCAGGCCGCCCCCCTGTGCAGGACAGCTCATGAACCGTCGGCCGCTTCGGTTGGTCTTGATGATCGTCCGGAACCGACACCCGTCGGCAGGGGCCCGTCGGCAAGATCGTCTTGCCGACCGCCATCCCCCGAACCCCGGGGCCGGCTCGGGCGCAAGCAAAAAGGGGGTTGCGTCACCGAAAGCCGCCACGGCCCGCCAATCACCCGCTTCCCCGCCTCGCCGCAGGCGCCGAACCCGGCCTCGCGAGATCGTCTTCGACCGGGCTTCACCACAACAATCCCCATAGCCCGCCGCTGACCCGCGGGTCCGTTCAATCCGGCTTCAATGAGATCGCCTCGGCGCACGCCCGGGATCTCGCCGCGACCTCACAGAAGCCTCCAGATTCCCTTTCGGCTCTGGGTGTGATTCCGTCTGTGAAGGTGGACATGACGGCGAGGGTCGGATGGGAGCGGCGGTGAGGTTGCGCGAGGACTACGACGCGGTGGCGCTGCGTCGGCTGGCACGGACGGCTCAGGATCCGAAGCAGGTTCGGCGGCTTCTGGCGCTGGCGGCGGTGTACGACGGCGCCGACCGGGCTCGGGCGGCGCGGATCGGCGGGATGGACCGGCAGACGCTGCGCGACTGGGTGCACCGGTTCAACGCGCTTGGCCCCGAGGGGCTTGTCAACGTCAAGCCGCCCGGGCCGGCGCGGAAGCTCACGGAGGCGCAGGAGGAGGAGATCGGCCGCCTGGTCGAGGCCGGTCCGGATCTCCAGAAGGACGGGGTCGTTCGCTGGCGCTGCGCCGATCTGCGGCGGGTGATCAAGGAGCGCTTCGACGTCGATCTGGACGAGGTCTCGGTCGGCCGGCTGCTCAAGCGGCGGGGCTTCGTCCACATCAGCGCCAGGCCCAGGCATCCGGCGCAGGACCCGGAAGCCATGGCGGCGCATAAAAAAACTTCCCGCTCCGCCTCGGCGAGATCGTAAGCAAAAAGCCCGGCACGCCGATCGAGGTCTGGTTCCAGGACGAGATGCGGGTCGGACAGAAGAACGGCCTCGTCTATCAGTGGGCGAGGAAGGGGACCCGTCCGCGCCAGCCGAAGGACCAGCGCTACGCCAACGCCTACGTCTTCGGCGCCGTCTGCGCGGGCCGCGACGCCGGGGCCGCCATCGTCATGCCCCGCGCCGACACCGAGGCGATGCAAAAGCACCTCGCGGAGATCAGCGCCAACGTCGCCCCCGGCGCCCACGCCGCCCTCGTCCTCGACCGGGCCGGCTGGCATACCACCGGCAAGCTCGAGGTTCCCGCCAACATCACCTTGCTGTTCCTGCCGCCGGTCAGCCCCGAGCTCAATCCCACCGAAAACGTCTGGCAGTACCTCCGCCAGACCTACCTCTCCAACCGGGTGTTCGACAGCTACGAGGGCATCCGCGACACCTGCTGCGACGTCTGGCGAAAGCTCACCGCCGAAA
>JAEULH010000045.1 GCA_016793925.1 Rhodospirillales bacterium
CGCTTCAGGTCGTCCGCTTCTTCGACGCCAAGCGCAATGTCGTGGTCTATGTCTCCTACTCCGACCGTGTCTTCAGCGGCTCGCCGAAGAACTCGATCTCGAGCGTGCCGCTGATGCCGTGGGATGGGATCGCTCCGCAGATGCGTTGACCGAAGGCGCATCTCGGAAGGCAGCGCGTTCCGCCGGTCGTACATTCGACTTCTTTTACATACGCGAAAAGAAGTACAAGGGTGCTTCCGAACGAATTGGCATAACATGCCCGAAGACAGCTTCACCAACTCGGGGCGACGGGCTAGAAGATCGGAACCGATTTTCCAGCCGGAGATCCCCCGAGTGGATGCTACGCGTGCCTCCGCCCCGCGCCCGGCGGTCCTGCTGTCCTGTACGCCCGGAGCCGCCGCGCGTGCCTTGATCTCGGTGCTCGAGAAGAGTGGCTACCGGGTCATCGTCGTCCATACCGAAGACGAAGCTCTCGACGCGCTCGAAACCGCCGCGGTCGATCTCATCCTCGTCCACCTGCAATCGGTGGATCCGGCGCGGCTCGACTTCGTCAAGCTTCAGCGGATGAGCGACCCGATCGACCCGCTGCTCCCGGTCCTCGTTCTCGCCGACGCGACGGACGCCCGTCTCGAACAGGCTTGCGCCGATGCGCGGGTCGATCTCCGCCTGACCAGCCCGATCGAGGCCCGCTCCCTGTTGGACCACATCGCCGGCCTCTGCGCCGGCAGGCTTGGCAAGCCGCGCGGCTGACGCATCCTCCGCCCAATTCGGCCCGGCACGGCCGCTTCTAGCGCGAAACCCGGCGGCGGCTTGCGGATTGCTCCCCGGGCCGCGTCCCTGCCGGTGCGGCGCCGTGCGCAAAAGCGTCGGGAAAAGAGGTGAGCGTCTCGCGAGCGCCGTTTCGTGGCTGCATCCGGTGCTCGATGCGGCGGACGAGGCTCTGAATGACCAACCGGTAGAGATCGTCCTTCATGACCGCATCTTCGATGCCAGCGTCGATGTTGGGATTGTCGTTGACCTCGATGACGACGACACCCTTCGCCGTCTCCTTGAGGTCGACGCCGTAGAGGCCATCGCCGATCAGCCGCGCCGCACGCGTGCCGATGTCGACGACCGAAGCCGGCGCCGCATCCACGGCCCAGGCCTTCACCCCGCCGGCCTCCGGGCCCTTCTCGCCGCCATGCTTGACGATCTGCCAGTGCTTGCGCGCCATGAAATACTGGCAGACGTACAGCGGCTTGCCGTCGAGCACGCCGACCCGCCAGTCGAAGGGCGTCGGGACGAACTCCTGGGCGATTACAAGATCCGACGCATCGAACACATCGTCGAGGATAGCCTCCAGCTCGGCCTGGTTCGCGACCTTGTAGACCCCGCGCGAGAAGGAGCCGTCCGGGATCTTGATCACGGCCGGGAAGCCGAGTTCCCGCTCGACGCGACCGATCCGGCGACGATCGAGGATCAGGGTCCGCGGCGCCGGCACACCGTTGGCCTGCAGAAGCTCGGCGAGATAGATCTTGTTTGTGCATTTGAGGATCGAGCCGGGATCGTCGATGACGGCCAGACCTTCGCTCTCGGCCTTCTTCGCGAAACGATAGGTATGGTTGTCCAGCGCCGTCGTCTCGCGGATGAGCAGCGCGTCGAACTCGAGCAGGCGGCCGTAGTCGGCGCGGGTGATCAACTCGACGTCGACCCCAAGATAGGCGCCGGCGCGGACAAACCTGTTCAGCGCGCGGCGGTCGGAGGGCGGCAGCGGATCTGTGGGATCATGAAGAACGGCCATGGAGTAGCGGGCCGGCGGCGCGCTCTTCTGGCTTCGCCAGACGGCGCGGGTGTATTTCTCCAACGCTTCGGTGAAACGCGACACCTGATCGGCGCGGATCTCGCGGATGGACATCGGCCGAATCTCGACGATCTCCCAGCGGTTGCCCGGCCTGAGCTCGACTTGCAGCAACGGACAGCGGAACAGCTCGAAGACCCGGCGGGCGGCGACCGCCAGCCGCGGGTCGTCGGGGACGCCGAAGAAGATCGTGACCTTGAATGCAGGCTGTTCGTCGGGCGCCGCCCGAAACGTGCGCCTGACCAGCTCGTTAACCTCCGGCAGGGCAATGCGCAACAGCCGCTTCCAGTGGAGGTCCAGCATGACCTCCACCGAAGGGATGACCTTCTGCCCGCGGCCTTCCGCGAGCAGCGAGCAGTAGTAGCCGAGGCTCATGTAGCTGTAGTCGCGACAAAGGTTGATCACGCGCGCCGACGCCGGAAGTCGCCTGGCGGACTCGGCGACGAACTCGCGGGCGGCGACGACGCGGAGGTCGCGACGAAGCCAGGGGAAGTCGCTCCGCCGGTCGACGACCACGATGTGCTGCGCCATCAGCCGCGACCCTTGCCGACGATCACCGCGGCTTTGAGCTGCGACCGGCCGTAGCGCGCCATTTTGGCAAAATCGCGTTGCAGGACAGGGATCTGCATGCAGTCGGTCGCTGTTTTGTCGAGATCTTCGTCGACGTTCGGATCATGGAGATAGACGTATTTTTCGTCGAAGCCAGTAACAACCACCCAATGCGGCTGCTTTTCTCGGTCGAACCGGTATGAACTGATCAGCACCAACGGAATCCCGCCGGCTTCGACCTTCTCGCGCATGGTCTCGACCGACAGCGGACGGAACACCGTGGCGATGCCGGCTTCGGCGAGCTGCTTGCGAAAATCGTTCTGGACCAGACGGATGACCGCCCGTTTGCTCTCGCTGCGGACCGAGTCGACGAACAGGGTCCCGGTGTCGCTGAGGAAGACCTCGACGTGGAAGCCGCGGCGATGGATGGCCAGCGCCAGCCCCTCCGGACTGCAGCCGCCGACGCCGGAGGTCATGAACACCGTCGTCGACTCGCGCCAGAGCCGCAATTCGCCGACCTGATCGACGGCGATGTGCGGATCGAGGGCGTGCATCGCCATCAGCGCCGCCGCCGGGCCGCAGGTGAAGTCGAGGCTTTGGGCGTAGTAGGGCACGCGGGCGAGGCCCGGATCGGGCCGTGGCGCCAGCGACTTTTCCATTCGCAACGCGTCGGCGCGGTCCTCGTAATAGTGATGGTGCATGGCGAACTGGCGGTATCCGTGGCTGCGGTAAAAGGACTGGGCGGAGGGATCGTCGGCGCGCACCTCGAGGCGCACGCAGGCGGTGTCGCGCTCGCGCGCGCCGGCTTCCGCCGCCTGCAGGAGCAACTCGCCGACGCCACGGCCGCGTACCGGCGCGTCGACCGCGATCGAATACAGCCGCGCGAGCGACGTGCCGCGGTTGAACAGCACCATGACGTAGCCCAGCGCGACATCGTCATCTTCGGTCGCGACCAGCACCAGGGCGTTCGCTTTCGACAGCAGGTAGCGGAATCTCCGGGCCGACAGCCGGTCGGTCTCGAAAGCGTTGTTCTCGATCCGGACCAGGGCGTCGATGTCGGAGAGCTGCGCCTGGCGAATCCCGAGGTGCGACGATCCCGTCGGCCGGACGGCGGGGACGCCTTCGCCTGGTGTCTTGAGCGCGTCGCCCGGGCTTCCGGGCGCCACCTGATGGTCGCTCATTGCATCGCCCAGCGTATCAGAATCCAGGCGATGGCGATCGGTGCCGGAATCCGCAGTATCCACAGCCAGATCCAGGCGAAGCGACTGCGCTCGCTCGACTCGTCGAATTCCATGATCGCGCGCGGACCGAGGACCCAGCCGACGAAGAGGGCGATCAACAGGCCGCCCGCGGGCAGCATGATCCCGGCCGTCAGCGCATCGAGGAGGTCGAGGACGCCCTTGCCGAACACCGTGTAATTCGCCCACGGCCCAAGCGATAGCGCAGAGGGGATGGAAAGCAGAAAGGCGGCGAAGCCGATCGCGACGGTGACGCCGCCGCGGCGCAGCCGATGTTCATCGATGAAATAGGCGACAAGCGGCTCGAGCAGGGAGATCGACGAGGTCAACGCAGCGATCGAAAGAAGCACGAAGAACAGCGTGCCGAACAGGGCGCCGAACGGCATCGTGGCGAAAACCGTAGGCAGGACGACGAATGCGAGACCCGGGCCGGTCTCGGGGCTGAGGCCAGCCGCGAACACGGCGGGCAGAATTGCAAAGCCTGCGAAGATCGCGGCGAGGGTGTCGAGGCCGACGACCCAACCGGCGGCGCGGGGAATGTTCTGCCCCCGGTCGAGGTACGAGCCGTAGGTCATCATCGCGCCGAGACCGATCGACAGCGAAAAGAATGCCTGGCCGAGCGCCTCGGTCAGGGTGCCGATACCGAAGGTCGAGAAGTCCGGCGCGAGGTAGAACGCAAGGCCGGCGCTCGCCCCCGGAAGGGTTACCGCGCGAACCGCGAGCGCCACCAGAATGGCGAACAACAGCGGCATCAGGAACAGGTTCGCGCGCTCGATCCCGCCTTTGACCCCGCCGAGGACGACCGCGACGGTGAGGGCCATGAACACCCCGGCGACCGGTATCGTCTGCGAGGGCGAGGCGACGAACGCTTCGAACGCCTGCGCCGGATCGCTCGCGAACCCCCTCGTCGCCAGCGTCCAGGCGTAGTTCAGGGTCCAACCGGCGACCACGCAGTAGAACGAGAGGATGACAAAGGCGGAAACGAGGCCGAGATAGCCGAGCCCGGCCCACGGAGCGCCACCCAGCGCACGGCAGGCGCCGACGGGATTGCGCTGCGCCGCCCGGCCGATGACGAGTTCCGCGATCATGATGCTGATGCCGAGGGTGAAGACGATGGCCAGGTAAACGATCAGAAACACCCCGCCGCCGTTCTCGCCGACGACGTATGGAAACCGCCAGACGTTGCCGAGACCGACCGCCGAACCGGCGGCGGCAAAGATGAATCCGATGCGGCTGGCCCAATGCTCGCGCGGCCGCATGCCGCTCCCGTTACCTGTGCTCATGGGGGGAAACCCGGTGTGGAATGTCGGGATCTTATACATGATCGTCGCGACCGACGCGATTGGTTCCCGGGCGCTTGCCAGGCCGGCCCGCGAGACCTCGACAGACGGCGGCGGCCCGCGTTCGCCGACAGGTTACGGATTATCCGGCGGCTTCGACGCAGACGGCGCCGGAGCCTTCCTCGGACGGACGCGCCCGCTGATGGCCTGTGAGGCAGAAATTTATACAACCTAGTGATGTTTCTGTGGCTGCCGTCCCGTGGGACGCGTATACTATCTGGAGATGCATGAGAGATACTTTATCGTCTCTACTAGCCAAAATGGAGCATGTGGACCCGTTTTAGTAGGAATTCCTGGTCAGAATGCTACTTCGTTGGGATGCCTCGATCAGGATGGGGGGTGCCATGGGACAGGGAAATATGTGCGGGCCGCAATTTGCCGCTGCGCGCCGCTTCGCCGATGAACGTACGGCTTATCGACATACGGCTGTCGAAGAAACCAGCGCTGAGACGTGTGCCGCCGATCCCACCGGGGCGGGCGATGACGCGATCGAACGGGCGCCCCCCGAGGGCCGGCCGGAAGACGCCGCGGAAACGCCGCAACCGAACGCCGGGATGGAGGGGAGCGCGGACGATGCCAGCTACAACGCGAAGAGAAAGAAAATCCTGGTCATCGATGACCGCTGCTTCTGCCGCGAATGCGTCGTCCGCCTGCTCCGCGATACCTTGCCGAACCATGTCTTCGTCGCCATAGCGCGGGCGCAAGACCTTCCTTCCTCCGACCTCACCTCGGGCGACAGCAACCCGTTCGACGTCGTCATCCTCTGCAGCGGAGCGACACAGCTTCCGGACGACCGGGTTGCCGCCGATATCGACTACATCAGGAGCCGCTTCAGCGACACTCCCATCATCCTGCTCTCGGACTGGGAGGACAGCAGCCAGGTCGGCGAAGCGCTTCACTACGGCGTCCGCGGGTTCATCCCGACGACGCTGGTCCCGGGCGTTGTCAAGGAAGCGGTGCGGCTCGTGGCCGCCGGCGGGACATTCATTCCGGCCAGCGCGCTGGTGGACGCATTGGGTGGCGTATGGCATTCCGGCGGGGAGGGCCGGAGGCGCGACGACAGTCAGGTGGCGGACCTCACGCCGCGGGAAGTCGACGTCCTCAGGCTGTTGCGGGAGGGCAGACCGAACAAGATCATCGCGCACGAACTCGACCTCAAGGAGACGACGGTCAAGATCCACGTCCGCCATATCATGAAGAAGCTGAAGGCCGCCAACCGAACGGAGGCCGCGCTGATGGCGGAACGCGCTCTGGGCCAGTAGGCCGCGCTTCGCCGACGGCCGCGCGCGCGGAGCGGCAAGGCCCGACGAGACGCGGCAAACCCATGCGGCCGCCGCCAGCCGCCGCCGCACCCCCACCCGACCCCGGACGCTCCGGCCGGGCCAGCACGGCTCGGGCCGCGTGCAGACCTTGCGGCCGACGGTGACAGCATGCTTGTTTCGGGCGCCGGCGCCCCATAGGTTGGAAATGGTTTGGATCTTGGCGTCGATCCCCTGGCCCGCCTTCGATCGTTGCGACGGCTCGGGTCGATGCGGGCGATCCCCAAGGAACAATGTTCGGGCGAAAGCGATGGCAACGTTGGGAAAGGCGCTGGTGGCGCTCGGGGTGCTGACGCTCGCAGGCGCGGTCTGGTGGTGGTACGCGTTCTTCGAGCAGGTCTTCGGCCACGACGTCAAGAAGGCCAGTCACTGCTTCTATTACACGAGCGACACGTGTTCCCTCGCCAGCATCGTCGGCTACCTCGGCGACATCCCGACGTACTCGCCGTTGCCGTTCTGGGTGTCGATTGCGCTGATGATCATCGGCGTCGTGCTTCTGGCGATGACCCCTCTCAGGAGTTGAAGCCCGCGCCCTGACCGGCTACCGGCTTTTTTCAGGATTCTGCCGGTGCGGCGCGCGACCTGCTTCGCGGTTACTTCGCGAGCACCGCATCCATGCGGGAGATGGCCTCGCTCAGCCCCACGCGGCTGACGGCGACGCCCGGCGGGAACGCGCCGAGCAGGCGGCTCGGCAGCGCCCGGTCGAGCATGACGAACGCCCCGTGATCGCTGCCGTGGCGGACCAGACGGCCGTAGGCCTGTTTCAGCTTCAGCCGGGTCAGCATCTCGTCGTAGCCGCGACCGCCGAAGGCCTCGCGCCGGGCGCGGTGGACGATGTCCGGACGCGGCCACGGCACCCGGTCGAAGACGATCAGCCGCAGGGAGCGGCCTGGGATGTCGATGCCGTCGCGTACGGCGTCGGTTCCGAGCAGGCAGGCGTTTTCCTCCGCCCGGAAGATGTCGATCAGGGTGCCGGTGTCGATCGCGTCGACATGCTGAGCGTAGAGGCGCAGGCCGGCCGCGGCGAGATCGGCGCCGATCCGCCGGTGCACCGAGCGCA
>JAEULH010000046.1 GCA_016793925.1 Rhodospirillales bacterium
CGTCTTCCGCAACGAGGCCTGCATCGCCGCGCAGCGCGTGGCGCTCGAACAATCGGTACAGGGTGACCCGCGAGACGCCGAGCCGCTCGGCGGCGAGGGTCATGTTGTTGCCGGCCAGGCGCAGCGCGGTGCGCAGCATCCAGACTTCGACGTTCCGTTTCGCCTCGCCGAGGCTCGCCGGCATCGCCTCCGCATGAACGCAGAAGGATGCGCCGGCGCGCGCGGTGTCGTCCGCCGGGCGCGCTTGTCTCTCTCGCGCCTCCGCCCCCGACCTTTCCGCATCCTCCACCCGCGCAGGAGGCCTCCCTCCCGCCGGTTCGCGGGGGCGACGTCGCCGCTCGCCGCCGCTCAGGCCGAGCTCGCCGGGGCCGATTCGACCGCCGTCGCTGACGACCGCGGCCCGTCGCACCCGGCCGATCAGTTCGCGCACGTTGCCCGGCCAGCGGTGAGCGCGAAGCGCGGCCATCGCCTCATCGGAAAACGCCGCCTGCGGCGAGGTGCGATACAGTGCAAGGAAGTGCCGGCCGAGGAGTTCGATGTCCCGGCCGCGGTCGATCAGCGGCGGCAGGTGCAGACGCAGGACGTGAAGGCGGAAGTAGAGGTCCTCGCGGAACCGCCCTTCCCTGACCTCGGCCGCAAGATCCTTGTTGGTCGCCGCGACGACGCGCACGTCGACCGGGACCGGCTGGCAGCCGCCGATCCTTTCGACGGTCTTCTCCTGGAGGAAGCGGAGCAGGTGGGCCTGTATCTCGAAGGGAAAATCGCCGATCTCGTCGAGGAAGACGGTGCCGCCGCGCGCCGCCTCGATGCGCCCGATCTTGCGCTGGTTGGCGCCGGTGAAGGCTCCTCTTTCGTGGCCGAAGAGCTCGGATGAGACCAGCGTCGGCGGCAGTCCGGCGCAATTGATCGCGATGAACGGCCCGCGCGCGCAACGCGACTGCAGGTGCACGGCGTGCGCCGCAAGCTCCTTCCCGGTTCCCGTCTCGCCCGTGATGAGAACCGCAGCGTCGCTCGCGGCGAACTGCCGGATTTCCCGTCTGACCCTCTGCATCGCCGGGCTGTCGCCGATCAGAGCCGCCGCAGCGGCCGAAGACGATGGGGCGCGGACCGCCGGTGCCGGCGTCGGCAGCGCTTCAAGCCGGCGACGAAGCTGATTGGCCAGAGCCGGATTGCTGCGGGCCAGATCGACGAGGAGCCGCGCCATCGATTCGGCGCTCAGCCCGATCAGCTCATGCTCATCCGGCGTCGGGGCCGGTGCAAGACAAGCCTGCCGGCTCGTTTGCGCGCGAAGTGACCGCATATCAACCCATGGCTGTTCATGAAGCATAATATGCTACCAAAAAATGCGGGGCCGGATAAGGCCCATTCGGGGAGGATCTGGGAAGGACCGGGGGAGGACCGCGGTGCGAAGCGCATGGCGACCCGGTTCGCAAACCTTGGGCGCGCTTTGTGGCCGGCCTTGTTCCCGGCTGACGTTTTCTGCGGCAACCGCTCTCTCGAGTGAGCATTGACAGGTCGAGACAGACTTGACAGGGTTCCGAAAAAGCGCTCTACGGCGCTCCCCAAGCTCGGTGCTCGGTTCCAGGAAAGCACGGATGTTGCGCGTCGGCCTGATCGCCGTGTCACTCTTTATTGCGCTCGCACTGGCCGGCGCAGCGACGTTCTGGAAGGCCTGGGCGCCAGAACCCATCGTCCGCGACGCGGCCGGATCCCAGCCGCAGCCCGAACCGGCGGCCGAAGTCGAGGCCGATCCCCTGTCGGCCATCGATGCGGCGATCCGCAAACACGACAGCGACGCGATCCGGCGCAAGCTCGCCCAGAATATCGACCTCGAAAGCGTCGACGCCGAGGGCGAGACGCTGCTGAACAAGGCCGTGCTCTTCGGCACCCCGGAGATTGTCGATCTCCTGTTGCGCGCGGGGGCCGATCCCGACGCGCCGGGCAAGAACGGGCTGGGACCGCTGGCCGTGGCGGCTCTCGCCGGTCACCACGACATGCTGCAAATGCTGATGGACGCCAGGTCCCGGCGCCACGCGGCCTCGGCCGCGTCGGCGCGCTTCGAACCGCCGCAGGCGGCTGCTGCGGTTGCGGCGGCGGCGAACTCGCCCCGGGGTGGCGGCCTGGCGCCGACGGAGATCCGCCCCGCACCGGCGCCGCAGTTCCGGCCGCCGCCACCAAAAGCCGCGCCGCCAGCCGCACGATAACCGGCCGCTGCTCGCTTGCCGTCATGGCGGCATTGCCTATACTGCGCCGCATTCCCAAACATACTGCGGAGGGACGCCATGGCGGCGGACAAGAACGTAAAGAAGGTCGTGCTCGCCTATTCCGGCGGCCTGGACACCTCGGTGCTCCTCCGCTGGCTTCGCGACGCCTACGATTGCGAGGTCGTCACCTTCACCGCCGACATCGGTCAAGGCGAGGAGCTCGAGCCGGCGCGGCAGAAGGCGCAGCTCATGGGCGTGAAGCAGATCTTCGTCGAGGATCTGCGGGAAACCTTCGTCCGCGATTACGTCTTTCCGATGCTGCGCGCCAACACCGTTTACGAGGGCGTCTACCTGCTCGGCACGTCGATCGCCCGGCCGCTGATCGCGAAGCGACAGATCGAGATCGCCGAGGCCGTGGGAGCCGACGCGGTCGCCCATGGCTCGACCGGCAAGGGCAACGATCAGGTCCGCTTCGAGCTGACCTACTACGCGCTCAAGCCGGACATCCGCGTCATCGCACCGTGGCGGGAGTGGGACCTGAACTCGCGCGCCAAGCTCGTCGCCTACGCCCAGTCGCACCAGATCCCGGTGCCAACGGATCGCCACGGAGAAGCGCCCTACTCCATGGACGCGAACCTGCTGCACATCTCCTACGAGGGGAAGGCGCTCGAGGATCCCTGGGTCGAACCGGGCGAGGAAATGTTTCAACTGACGGTCGCGCCCGAAGCCGCGCCGGATCGGGCGACGACCGTCGAAATCGGCTTCGAGGCGGGCGACCCCGTCTCACTGAACGGCGAGGCGTTGTCACCGGCGACACTGCTTGACCGGCTGAACCGCCTGGCCGGCGAAAACGGCGTCGGCAGGGTGGACCTGGTAGAGAACCGCTTCGTCGGCATGAAGTCGCGAGGCGTCTACGAAACACCCGGCGGCACGGTCCTGCTGCATGCGCATCGGGCGGTGGAAAGCCTGACCCTGGATCGCGAGGCAGCGCATCTCAAGGACGAACTCATGCCCCGCTACGCCGAGCTGATCTACAACGGCTTCTGGTTCTCGCCGGAGCGGCAGGCCTTGCAGGCCCTGATCGATCAGACCCAGCAGGTCGTCACCGGCGTGGCGCGGATCAAACTCTACAAGGGCAACGTCATCGTCATCGGCCGCCGCGCCCCCAACAGCCTTTACGACCACTCGATCGCCACGTTCGAAGCCGATACGGTTTACGATCAGCGCGACGCCGGCGGGTTCATCAAACTGAACGCCCTGCGCCTGCGTCTCGGCAGGCGAAATCTGTCGTAGCCGACCTGGACCCGAACCGGGCTGGAGGCCGCAGGTCCAGGCCTTCAGCCGCGAACGCAGCCAGCGTCGGCAAGAAGGCGATCGACAAAGCTCGGCACCGACACCGTCGCCGGCCCGTAGATCGTTTCCGCGAACAGGCTCGCTCCCGCCGTCGGCTCGAGATTCAATTCGACCGCGTGGGCGTCCGTGAAACTTCTGACGTGGCGGACGAAGCCGGCGGCGGGATAGACGTTGCCGGACGTACCGATGGAGAGGAACATGCCGCACTGCTCCAGCGCCGCGTAGATGCGCTCGATCTCCAGCGGCATCTCGCCGAACCAGACGACATGCGGGCGGAGCTGCCCTTCGCCGCGACAGGAGGGACAAGCATCTCCGGTCGTCAGATCCTCGAACCAGTCGAGCAGAGCGCCGCAGCGTTGGCAGCGAACCTTCTTCAACTCGCCATGCATATGGATGAGGTTGCGGCTGCCCGCACGCTCGTGAAGGTCATCGATGTTCTGCGTGACGATGAGGACGTCATCCGGCCATTCGCGCTCGAGGCGGGCGAGAGCGAGATGAGCGGCGTTGGGGACGATCGCGGGGTCGGTCAACGCGCCGCGTCGCGCATTGTAGAACTGGTGCACGAGGGCCGGATTGCGACAGAACGCCTCCGGCGTCGCGACGTCTTCGAGACGGACGCGCGCCCAGATCCCGTCGGCGCAGCGAAAGGTATCGAGGCCCGATTCCTTCGAGATGCCGGCGCCGGTCAGGATGACGATCTTCTGCGAGGAGGGGGCAAAGGTATTCATGTCGGCAGCAGCGGTCGGCGCCGTGAGAGCCGGCGCTGTCGGAAGGCTACAAGGATAAACGGGATGATCAAGGTGTTATTCGTCTGCCTCGGCAACATCTGTCGCTCGCCGGCGGCGGAAGCGGTCTTCCGCTCCGTCGTCGGCCGCCACCATCTGGACCAGCGGATCCTCGTCGACAGCGCCGGGACCAGCGGAGTGCAGGTCGGCCGCGCGCCCGACCCGCGGGCGCAAAAGATCGCCTTGCGCCGCGGCTTCGACGTGTCCCGATTGCGCGCGCGCCAGATCGGCCAGGCCGACTTCGCCCGCTTCCACCACATCATCGCCATGGATCGCGCCAATCTCGACGATCTTCGCGACCTCTCCCCACCGCAGTACCGCGAGCGCATTCAGCTTTTCTTCGACATCGTCCCCCACCCGTCGAGCCCGGATGTTCCCGATCCCTACCTGGCGAGCGGGCTCGCGGCGTTTGAAGAGATGTTCGACCTGATCGAGGCGGGATGCGCAGGCCTGCTGCCGTGGCTGCGGCAGGCCCATGCGGCCGAGTTGGATGGGCCGGTGACGACGGGCTCGGCGGCGGCGGCGCGGTCGTCGAGAGCCGGCGTCGTTCGGTCGTGATTGGCGCTCCGACGGGGCTTGTCATCTTCGACTGCGACGGCGTGCTGGTCGACAGCGAACCGATCTCCGCCGCCGCCCTCGCCGATGAGTTGACGAAGGCCGGCTTCGCGACGACGGCCGAGGAGTGCCTCTTGCGCTACCTCGGCCTCTCGCGCGACTGCGTCGACGCGCTGATCGAGGCTCGCTGGGGCCGGCCATTGCCGGACGGTTTCCGGGAGCGCCTGCGCGAGCGCGACTACGCCGCCTTCCGCAAGCACCTGCAGGCGACGCCGGGCGTCGAAGCCATGCTCGAGGCGATGACCGCGGCCCGCTGCGTCGCGTCGTCCGGATCGCTGGAAAAGCTCGATGTGACGCTGTCCGCCACGGGCCTGCTCCGCTACTTCGCCCCCAACGTCTTCTCGGCGGAGCAGGTCGCACGCGGCAAGCCCGCGCCCGACTTGTTTCTCTACGCGGCCGAGCGAATGGGCGCCCGCCCCCAGGAGTGCATTGTTGTCGAAGACAGCGTTGCCGGCATCCAGGCGGCGCGCTCGGCAAGAATGCGTGTCATCGGCTACGCCGGCGGCGGCCACGCCGACAACGCCTACGCACGGCGACTGGCCGAGGCGGGTGCGACGATTACTGTCCGGCGGATGGATCAGCTCGGGGCGTTGCTGCCATGACCATTACGAGGCCCTGACCTCCATATTCGCACTGTTGAATTTTCACCGAGTTGCTATGATAGTTGCGTTGAGGTGCGGAGGAGGGCTCCTGAGGAAGCCAAGGAAGGCCTGACACAACGGGCGCGGTACGCGGGCGCGGGTGCTGGTTTGCGTCGCGCCGGCTCTCAGGAACCGGAAGCTGACGCCGGGGGCGCCGCCCTTCAGGGGGGAGCGAGGCGGCGCCCCTCAGCGTTGGGGGGAAGCAGCGGGTAATCGCAAAGGCGCTCATAGTGCGCGCCCTGTCCGCCAAGGTGGCTGCGAAAAAGTGTGAACTGGTCGACCCAGACGGGTCCGGCCTGCAGATCATTATTCATTTCCAGAAAGTGACCGACGCGCGCGGCGACGCCATTCCTGAAGCGGGCGAGGGTGACGTGGGGCTTGAACCTCCGCCGTTCGGCAGGGATCCCGGCGCGGGTCACGGCGGTCTCCACTTTGTCCCTGAGGCGGACCAGCAAGTCGTGTTTCTCCACCCCGGCCCAGAGCGAGCGCACCTTTCCCGCGCTTTCGAAGCAGCCGACCCCGCTGATCGACATCGCAAAGGCCGGCGCCCGCAGACGCTGCAACGTCTGGTGCACATCCTCGGCCGCCGCCCCGTCCACCTCGCCGATGAAGCGCAAGGTCACATGCATCGACGACGTATCGACCCAGCGGGCGCCGGGCAGTCCGGAACAGGTGCGCGCAAGCTCGCTGGTGACCGATTCGGGCAGAGGGAGTGCGACGAAGAGGCGAATCAAGGCAAATCCTCCCGACAGCGGGACGAGCCGACGTCTGCGCGACGACCCCTTGCGAAGCGCGCAAGTCTAGGCTGACTCCGCTGTCGATGCCAACGATCCGCTTGTGCCGCCGCGAAGCCCGGGAGCGGCGGGCGCGATCGCGAGGTGCGCTGTCGCTTGGCCTTGAAGCGATGTCGCTTACGGCCATATTACTCGCGACAGACCCAACCTGAGGATGAGAGGCAAGAAATGGCATTAGGGCCTAATCGAAGGTTCGATCTCGGCGCCGGGACGATGTCCGTGCCGCAGGCGGAAGCCGCGCGCATCGATGTCGGTCTGCGCGAGTACATGCTGCGGGTCTACAACTACATGGCGTTGGGCGTGGCGCTGACGGGCGTGATCGCGATGCTCGTAGCATCGAACCCCGCGGTTGCACAGGCGGTTGTCGGCGGACCGTTCGTCTGGGTGTTGTTTATCGGCATCCTGGGGATGGGCTTTATCGCCCCCCGGATCATGACGACCGGGAGCGTCGTCGCGGCACAGTCCTGCTTCTGGATCTACGCGGCGATGTGGGGCGCTCTGATCGCGCCGTACTTCCTGTTTTACACGCAGGCGAGCATCGCGCGCGCGTTCTTCGTAACGGCAGCGGCGTTCGCGGGGATGAGCCTGTTCGGCTACACGACGAAGAAGGACCTGACCGCAGTGGGTCGCTTCCTGGTCATGGCGACCTTCGGCATCCTGATCGCGCTGGTCGTCAACATCTTTGTCCAATCGACGGGCTTGCATCTGCTGATGTCGATCGTCGTGCCGGTGATCTTCGCCGGGCTGACGGCGTACGAAACCCAGCAGATCAAGGCGTGGTACTACGAGAGCGACGCCGGCGACGTGGCGCACAAGAAGGCGATCTTCGGTGCGTTCATGCTGTACGGCAGCTTCGTCACCATGTTCATCTGGATCCTGCAGCTCTTCGGCGTCGCCCGCAGCAATTAGCAGGGGCGCCGGCCGGCAAGACCCGGCAGACGTCGAATATCGCATACCCCCGGGGCTCGTAAGGTCCCCGGGGGACGTCGCGAGAGGTCGATGCGCTTGTCATCGGCTCGGCTTTTCAGCCTCTTATTCGAAGGGCGAGATCATCGAGATGTGCATGGCCGGGCCGGTTGGTGCCGCGGCCATGCACTTTGCGCATGGGTGACATGCGCTCTGCGCATTGGCTGTCCCGCGCAGGTTATCCAATTTAATTCCTATGGAATGGGCAGTGTCGGAAGATACAGCTCATCCCGGATGGTTCCCCTGCCATCCGAAAGCTTCCCCAGGGAAGCTAGAGCGCCCGGTTGACCCCCCTGACCGGGCGCTTTTTTTATCTGACCTTCGCAGCGGCCGCCAACCGGTCCGGCTGGGCCGCTACGGCACCAGGCGGTAGCCCCCCGGCTCGGTGACGAGGATCTGCGCGTCTTGCGGGTTCGCCTCGATTTTCTGGCGAAGGCGGTAGACGTGCGTCTCCAGCGTGTGGGTGGTGACGTTGGCGTTGTAGCCCCAGACTTCGTCGAGCAGGATGTTGCGGCTGATCACCCGCCGGCCGGCGCGATAGAGGAATTTCAGGATGGCCGTCTCCTTGTCGGTCAGGCGGATCTTCCTGCCGCTCTTTGCGTCGACGAGAAGCCTGGCGCTCGGCTTGAAGGCATAGGGCCCGATGGCGAAAACGGCGTCGTCGGTCTGTTCGTGCTGACGGATCTGAGCGCGCAACCGCGCCAGAAGCACGCCCAGCCGGAACGGTTTGGTGATGTAATCGTTGGCGCCGGACTCGAGGCCGAGGATGGTGTCGGCATCGGTATCGGCGCCGGTGAGCATGATGATCGGCGCCTTGACCCCGTTGCGCCGCATCAGCCGACAGACGTCGCGGCCATCCATGTCGGGCAGGCCGATGTCGAGGATGATGACGTCGCAATGCTGGGTCTTCGCCAGCTCCAGACCTTCGTTCCCGCTCGCGGCAACCAGCGCCGTGAACTCCTCGTGCAGGCGCAGTTGTTCCGCCAGCATGTCGCGCAGCGCAGTGTCGTCATCGACGATGAGAACCTGCCTGGCGACGTTCACCTGATCCCCTTCCTGTTGCGCGTCTTCTCTCTCATGCGCTTGAACAATACCGCCGGGCGCGCATTTTACAATCGTCGGCCGACATACGGTGCCGCCGCGGATCCGCCGGTATGCGGCGAATTCGCTTCTCGCACGCGGGTTTGACGGCTATCGTCTGAGCGACCTCGGCGACCGTCGCCTTACCGTCGCCCGTCCGTTCGGAGCCAGGCATGGCGATTCGCCAACCCTTGCATCTTGTACAGATCCCGGCGACCCGGGAGCCGATTTCTCTCGTCTCCGTCGAGCGGGCGATGTCTGAAATCCGCCGTGGCCGGTGGGTTCTGGTCACCGGCGGCAGCGGCGTCGCGACCTTGACCATGGCGAGCGAAGGCGTCACCGACGCGGCGCTGACGGCGATCAGCGAGATCAGTCGCGCGCAGCCGGTGGTCGTGGTGACCGCCCGCCGCGCCTCGGTCCTCGGCCTGACGGGCGGCGGGGTCCGCCGGGTCGCCATCGGCGGTCGGCCGGCGCTGACCGCCGAGCTTGTGCACCGACTGGCCGATCCCCTGCTCGAGGGTCCGCCGCCGGCGCGCGGCGAACTGGACGTCACCGAAGTCGCCGAGTTCGGCTGCGAGAGCGCCGCGGTGACCCTGGCCAAGGCGGCGCGCCTGCTGCCGGCGGCGCTCGTCGCCCAGGTCCGCGATCCGACCGCCGAGGATCAGGCGGCGTGGGCGACCCGACACGACCTGCTTCACGTCGATGCCGGCGATGTCTTCCAGTACCACGGCATGGCGGCGCGGGGTCTGCTCAAGGTCGCCCAGGCGCGCGTCCCGCTCGAAGGCGCCGAGGAGACGCAGATGATCGCCTTCCGCCCGCGCGACGGCGGCGGCGAGCATCTGGCCCTGGTCATCGGCGCGCCGAGCCCCGATCGGCCGGTCCTGACCCGGCTGCACTCGGAATGCTTCACCGGCGACCTTCTCGGCAGTCTGCGCTGCGACTGCGGCGACCAGCTTCGCGGCGCCATCGCGGAAATCGCGCGCGCCGGCGGCGGTCTTGTCCTCTACCTCGCCCAGGAAGGTCGCGGCATCGGTCTGGTCAACAAGCTGCACGCCTATGAGCTCCAGGATCGCGGTTTCGACACCGTCGACGCCAACGAACAGCTCGGCTTCGAGGCCGACGAGCGGCTCTACCTGCCGGCAGCGCAGATGCTCCGCGCGCTGGGTTACGGCGCCGTGCGTCTTCTCACCAACAATCCGGGCAAGGTCGACGGCCTCGTGCGCCACGGCATTACCGTGACCGAGCGCGTCCCGCACCGCTTCCCGATCAACCCGCACAACGAGATCTACCTCCGCACCAAGGCTGCGCGCGGCGGCCACCTGTTCTAGGGGCGGATGGCGATGCGATCGGCGGGCGCGCACGCCCCCAGCAGGGCGAGCAGATCCGCCAGCGCCAGGGCCACGCAGCCGGCGGTGGGGGCGTAGTCGGCGCCGGCGACGTGGATGAAGACGGCGCTGCCGTGACCGGGCCGGACCGGGTCCTCGTTGTGGCCGATGACGACGATGACGTCGTACAACCGGTCCTCCCGCCACAGCGCTTCGTGGCCGTAAGGGTGCGGCCGGGTGACCGGGCGATTGTAGAGCGGATCGGCCGGGTCGTCGGACCAGCCGTCGTCCGGCCGAAGCGCCCGGACCGGCAGGCCGGTCGTCGGCCGGTCGAGCCGGTCGGCGCGGTAGAGCACCCGACGCAAGGCGAAGGTTCCGGCTGGGGTCGCCCCGTCGCCCTCGCGCTTGGCGCGACGGATCCCGCCGCGGCCAAGGGCGCATCTGGCGGAGCCTCCCGGCCAGGCTATGCGACCGCCGGCGCTGACCTCGATGTCCATGACCGCCGGGCGATGCGCGCCGCTCAACCGCCGGCCGCAGGCCGAGGCCCGAAAATGGCGCTGCCGACGCGGACCATGGTCGCGCCGAAGCGGATCGCGACCGGGTAGTCGTCGCTCATGCCCATGCTGAGCTCCTCCAGACCGTTGCGCCGGGCAATTTCGCGCAGCAGGGCGAAGTGCAGCGCCGGCTCCTCGCCGATGGGCGGAATGCACATCAGCCCGCGAACCGGCAGGGCGAAGTCCTCGATGCAGGTGCGGATCAGCCCGTCGGCATCGAGCGGGGCGACGCCGCTCTTCTGCGGCTCCTCGCCGGTGTTCACCTGGATCAGCAGATCCGGCCGCTCACCGGTTTCCGCCATGGCCTCGGCGATGGTGGCGGCGAGGCGAACGGTGTCGACCACCTCGATCACGTCGAACAGGCGGATCGCCCGACGCACCTTGTTGCGCTGCAAGGGGCCGATCAGATGCAGGCGGAGGTCCGGGTAGGCGGCCTTGAGCGGCGGCCACTTGGTTTCCGCTTCCTGGACGCGGTTTTCGCCGAAGCGCCGCTGGCCGGCGGCAATGGCGGCCCGAACGACCTCCGGCGGGTGTGTCTTTGACACCGCAACCAGAGTAACGGCGCCCCCGTCCCGCCCGTCGGCGGCGGCGGCTTGGGCGATGGCCGCCTTGACGGCGGCGAGATTGGCGGGCACATCGCTGGCTGCGCTTGCGTCCGTCATGGGCGTGTATCTGCACCTCTTCAAGGCTCGCGTCGTTGACGAACCTAGCAGGCCTCGCATCGGCCCTCAAACGCCGTGCGCTCGCGCGCACCGAGGAGCGCGACCGTCGTCCGTACGCGTCCTTCCCCGCCTGCATCCTCATCGTCGATGCGGAGCGGCTGGGCGATCCCGACCGGGCGATCGCCCGCCTGCCCAGCGCGTCGGCAGTGATCCTGCGCGACTATCGTGTCCCCGACAGGGCTGCGCGTGCGGCGCAACTCGCGGCCGTCTGCCGGCGGCGACGGCTGCGGCTGCTCGTGGGCGTCGCCAGCGACGCCGATGTGCGCCTCGCTCTGGCGGTCGGGGCGGGCGGCGTCCACCTGCCAGAACGCGTCGTCGCCCACGGCGGCCGACGCTGGCGGATCTGGCGCAGGCCCGGCTGGCTGGTCACCGCGGCGGCGCACGCCCCGGCCGCGCTCGCACGCGCGCGCCGCGCCGGGGCCGATGCGGTCCTGCTCTCCGCCGTCTTTCCCACCTCCAGCCATCCCGGCGGCAAAACCATCGGCCCGCTGCGCTTCGCCGCCTGGACGCGCGCCGCCGGCATGCCGGTCTACGCTCTGGGTGGGATGACGCCGCATGCCGCCCGTCGCCTCTTGCCAAGCGGCGCCATCGGGATCGCGGCGATCGGCGGCTTCGCCGCACCGCCCGATCAGTCGTCGTCGGCGCCGTAGCCGAACACCTCGATGGACGGGCTCAGGATCGGCAGGACCGGCGCGAACGCCGGGCGATAATGGCGCCAGCGCCCGACCGAACGGGCGTAGATCGGCTGGACCACCTGATGGTAGCTGGGCGTGGCGATGGCGCGCGTCTTCGCCCGCTCGGCATAGCCGAGAACGCCGTCGTCCCAGGGCAGGCCGAGGAAAGAGAGGATCCGCCGGGTCTCTCCCTCGAGATCGGTGACCAGATCCTCGTAGCGGACGCGATGGACGCAAAGCGGCAGCACCGATTCGTATTGCCGCCACAGGTCCATCACTGCGGCATAGAACGCCGCGCTTCTCTCCAGCGAGGCGAACTGGACCATGGCCGGGTTCGGCTTGAACGCCTGCATGAAGCCGCTGAGAACGACGTCGCAGGGATGGCGCAGGGCGAGCAGCAGCCGGGCCCCGGGGAAGAGGCGCACGATCAGGCCGACGTCGATCGTGTTCAACGGCATCTTGTCGACGAGCGTCACCGCCGGCACCAGCTCCAGATACCGCGCGACCTCATCGAAATACGCTTGGCGCAGACGGACGACGTCATCGGCGTCGAGCCCGGCCAAGGCCGCCGGGTAGCCGCCCGGCATGGCGGCGACGGCGTGGCGGACGACATCGATGGCCGGCTTCTCCTCCAGCGTCTGCAGGCCCGGATGGGCGTCCAGGATCTGGTCGAGCAGGGTCGTACCCGAGCGGGGGAAGCCGATGAGGAAGACCGGCGCCGGTCCGTCGTTCGTCACCGGCGGAGTCCATGTCGCGAGCCACTCCGGGGTGAACGTCCGCCGCAAGGTCGCCACCAGCCGCGGCATGGCTTCATGGTCGACGGCCTGCGCCGGCGGGCTCTGCTCCGCCAGCGTATTGGCCTCGGCATAGGCGGCATAGGCGGCGTCGTACGCGCCGACGCGATCGAGGCCAGCGCCCAGCTCGAAGGCGACATGGGCACGGCCATCGGCATCGACGCCGGCCAGGGAAAGGCCGCGCAGCCGCGCGAGCGCGTCATCCACGCGGCCCAGGCGGCGTTCGCATCGGGCGGCGACCACCGCGGCGCGGATGTCGCCCGCGTTCGCAACGAGAGCCCGTTCCGCCGTCGCCAGCGCCGGCTCGAGCCGGCCGGCGCGTTCCTCCAGCGCCGCGAGAGCCGCCAGGGTCTCGCCGTCTTCCGGCTCCAGCGCGAGGGCGCGGCGAAAACAGGCTCTCGCGTCGTCCGTGCGGCCGCTCTCGGCGAGCACGTCGCCGAGGAAGCGCTGCGCCTTCGCGTAATCCGGACGCAGCCGGAGCGCGGCGCGCAGGCTCTCGGCCGCCGGCGCCAGCGCGTCGAGAGCGTGCAGGGCGCGGCCCTTGTTGCACAGCGCCTCGGCATAGTCGGGGCGCAGGGCCAGCGCGTTGTCATAGCTGCGGACCGCATCCTCGGCGCGACCGGCCTTCTGTTGGGCGTTGCCAAGGTTGTTGAAGGCCTCAACCAGGAGAGGATCACGCGCGAGCGCGTCGCCGAAGGCAGCGATGGCCGCGGCCGCGTCGCCCTGTGCGAGATGGACCAGGCCGAGACTGTTGTGGTAGGCGGCGTTGCCCCGGTTGTTGGCGATCGCCGCGGCGATCAGATCGCCGGCGGCCGCCTGGTCGCCCTCCTGATGACGCACGAGACCGAGCAGATGCAGGGCGTCCGCGTGGCGCGGGTCTGCCTTGAGGATTCGCTGGTAGAGGCCGCCAGCCTGATCGAGGCGGCCGCGGCGGTGATGGCGAACGGCCTCGGCGAGGAGACCCGCGACCGGACCGCCGCCGGGGGCCTTCTTCCTTGCGGCGTCGCGGGGCCGGGTGCGGCTCACCGGACCGTCTCGCGCAAGGCCTCGGCCACCGCAGCGACGACCCCGTCCCAGTCGCCGGGACGCGCCTGCCGGAACAGCCGCATCGTCGGATACCAGGGCGTATCGCGACGCTGGCGCAGCCACCGCCATTCCGGAATGAAGGGCAGCAACAGCCATACCGGCCGCGCCAACGCGCCGGCCAGATGGGCGACGGCGGTGTCGACGGAAATGACCAGGTCGAGTTCGGCGATGATCGCCGCGGTATCGGCGAAATCGGCGATGTCGCCGCCGGGAGCGATCAGAGCGGCGGCGCTCCGCTCGTCCAGGCCCTCGCGCTGCCGGGCGCCGGCGCCGACCTGCAGATCGACGAAGGCAACCCCCGGCATTGTCAGCAGCGGCGCCAACGCCGCGACCGGCGCCGAGCGGTTGCGATCATTGTGGTGCTGCGGGTTGCCCGCCCAGACGACCCCGACACGCGGCCGCGCCACGGCGGCGAGGCGG
>JAEULH010000056.1 GCA_016793925.1 Rhodospirillales bacterium
CCGAGGATGCCGACGATCTGGTTGGCTTTGCGCTGGTAGTCGAGCGCCTGCATGTAGTGGACGACGGCGAGCAGGTTGACCTCCGGCGGCAGCTTCATTGCCGGATGGCCCCAGTAGCCGCTGCCGAAGACGCCGAGTTGGCCGCTTTCGACGAAGCCCTTGAGCCGGGCCTGGGTGCGGGTGAAGTTTTCGACGCTGTTGCCCGGCCAGTCCGACAGGCTCTGCGCGAGCGACGCCGAGGCCTTCGGATCGGCCTGCAGCGCCGAGACGAGGTCGACCCAGTCGAGCGCCGAGAGCTGGTAGAAGTGGACGATGTGGTCGTGGACGCCGTGGCCGCCGATGATCAGGTTGCGGATGTACTGGGCGTTGCGCGGGATCTCCATCCCCAGCGCGTTCTCGACCGCCCGCACCGAGACCACGGCGTGGACGGTGGTGCAGACCCCGCAGATGCGCTGGGCGAAGATCCACGCGTCGCGCGGATCGCGGCCGCTGAGGATCGTTTCGATGCCGCGCCACATCTGTCCAGAAGACCAGGAGTTGACGACCTTGCCGCCGTCGACCTCGCAATCGATCCGCAGGTGACCCTCGATGCGGGTGATCGGATCGACGGTAATGCGCATACGTTCTCTCCCAGTTCTTCCTGGTGTCGCCGGCTCAGGTCGCGGCGCGGCGCGCTGCGTGCAGGACCGGGAGCAGCTTCACCACCATCAGGTAGAGCATGATTTCCAACGCGAAGATGCCGAGGGTGACGAGGATCTCGCCAAGCGACGGGAAGTAGCTCCAGCCGTCGCCGGGATCGTAGCCGATGAGGTAGGCATTGAGGCGGTACAGCGCGCCGTTGAACAGCATCGCCGTGGCGCCGAGAAAGATGAACCGAGGGCTGCTGCGATTGGCCTTCGGCATCAACAGCAGCACCGCAGCGGCGCCGAGGAAGAACTCGATCCAGAACGATACCGCCTTGGCGTCGCCGGCGAGGGCGAGGGGCAGCGCGCCCAGGCGAACGACGTCGGCGTAGCGGACGATCATGAAGCCCAGCATGACCCAGGCCATGATCCCGGTGAGCCTGCTCAGGATCGGCGTGTCGAACGGGCGGCGCAGACAGACCGACGCCAGCACGGATTCGAACGCGACCGCGGCGAAGCCGATGGTGAAGGCGGTGATCAGAAAGAAAAGCGTCAGCAGGTGGGACTGCCACAGCGGCGACAGCTTGTAGCCGAGGAGGACGACCACGGTGCCCATCGACGACTGGTGCATCATCGGCAGAAGGACGCCGAGCCCGGTGAAGACGAACAGGATCTTGTGCAGCCTCCGGCGCGCCTCGTTCATGCCGAGCCGTTCGAAGACGGCCGGCGCGAACTCGATCGCGAGCACGATGATGTAGACGAAGATGCACAGGGCGGTTTCGAGCAGGACCGAATTGGCGTTCCACAGCCAGGGGAAAAAGATGTTGTGGCCCTGCCAGTAGCGGCCGAGATCGATCAGCACGGCGAGCGCGCCGAGGGTGTAGCCGAACAGGCTGGTCATCAGTCCGGCGCGGGCGAGCGGATGATAATCGCCCCTGTTGAGAACATAGACCAGCAGCGCCATGACCAGGCCGCCGCATCCGAGCGCCGTCCCGATTATCAGGTCGATCGTGATCCAGATGCCCCACGGATAGCCGTCGCTGAGATGGGTCACGGCGCCGAGGCCGAAGGCGAAGCGCTGGGTCAGGACGATGACCGCGACGAACAGGATGACAAGCAGGACGAGGAAGGGCGCGGTGACGATCTTGCCGCCGAGCGGCCGATGCTCGTGGCTAGCCATCGCGGCCTCCCGTTTCGCCGTCCCTGTTCGCCCCCGCGGCCTTTTTACGGTCCGCTTCGGCCGCGGCCTTGAGCCGGGCAGCCTCGGCTTCGGCTTCGGCGGCCTTGAACTCCTCGGGCGGATGGTGCTGGTCGAAATTGCGCCGGGCGACCAGGATCAGGCCGGTCAACACCGCGGCCGGCGCGATCATGCCCTGATAGATGAAGTGCTGGACGCCCTCGGTCTCCGACGCGTAGGCGTGATCGGGGACGTTCCCGTAGGGCAGGCCGAGCTTGTCGAACGACACCGCCGAGAGGTAGAGGGCCTGCGTTCCCCCCAGCACCGCCTCGCCGTAGATCTCCTTGCGGTAGGGGGCGGCCACGATCTTCTCGTGCGGCGGGGTCGACGGCCCGTACTTGCCGCTGATGTCGCCGCGTGGATAGACGTAGGTGTCGCCGGGCGCCAGATCGATCCGCCGCTTCGCCTCTTCGTGAAGGTCTTCGACCCGGCCGAACAGCGTCGCCCCGGTGGGGCAGGCCTCGACGCAGCCGGGCAGCTTGCCCTCGGCCAGGCGATGACGGCACAGCTCGCACTTGTGGATCCGGCCGAAAGGAGAATCCAGGTCGAATTTCGGCACCTCGAACGGGCAGGCGAAGACGCAGTAGCGACAGCCGATGCAGCGCGACGGGTCGTTGCGGACGATGCCGGTCACCGGGTCCTTTATCATCGCCGAGACCGGGCAGCACGATACGCATGAAGGGTCGACGCAATGCAGGCACTGGCGCTTGATGAAGGCGAAGCCGTTGTCCTCGCGGTCCTTCTTCTCCATGTCGCCGTCGCGGTAGACCCGGATCACGTTCAGGGTCTTCGCCGAGAGGCCCTTGGGGGTGTCCCATGTCCCTTCGTTCCAGACCCTCTGGTCGGGAGAAATATCCGGCGGCATGTTGTTGGCGGCCTTGCAGCCGGCGACGCAGGCCTTGCAGCCGACGCACAGGGTCGAGTCGTAGAGAAGTCCGACGGCGTTGGGCAGCCGCGGCTTCGGCGCCCGGTCGAGGCCGTCGGCCCGGGCCGGAGCGGCGCCGATCGCTTCGCCGAGACCGGCCGCCGCGCCGCCCGCTGCGAGCCCGGTCAGAAAGCTGCGTCGGTTGAGGCGCATGGCGGGAACCTCTTCGACTAGCGCGAAGGCTGCTGCCGATCGTCCGACGTCGGCGCCGGTTCGCTCGCGGGCTCCGCCGCCTTGCCGAGGCGGCTGGCAAGCACCGCGCCGGCCCCGAGCGCCGCACCGCCGACGCCGGCCAAAGCCGCCGCCGCCCCCGGCGTAATGCCCTCGCCGCGCGGTTCGCCGACGCTGGGGAACGCCGTCGGCGGCGTGAGTGTCAGGACGGTCGCGAGCGAGTGGATGGGCTTGGTGAAGCCGACGCCCTTCTCGGTGCAGCCGAAACAGGGGGCGCCGCAGCCGACCGGCCAGGCCCCTTCGCCGGTGTCGTAGAAGCCGATAGCCGGGCAGTTGGCGAAGGTTTCGGGGCCTTTGCAGCCGAGCTTGTACAGGCACCAGCCCTGCCTGTGGCCCGGATCGCCGAACTCCAGGGCGAAGCGGCCGGAGTCGAAGTGCGCGCGGCGCTCGCAGTTCTCGTGGATCAGCCGGCCATAGGCGAACTTCGGGCGGTTCTTGTCGTCGAGATCGGGCGCCTTGGCAAATGTCAGCAGGTAAAGGACGGTCGAGAGCAGGTTGTAGGCGTTGGGCGGGCAGCCCGGCACGTTGATGATGGTTTTGTCCGGCAGCACCTCGTGCGCCGCCTTGGCCAGCGTCGGGTTCGGCCCGCTCGACGGAATGCCGCCCCACGACGCGCAGGATCCCATGGCGATGATCGCGCCGGCGCCGGCGGCGGCCTTCTTCACGGAGTCGAGGAACGTCTCCCCGGCGACCTTGCAATAGATCCCGCCGTCCCTGGTCGGAACGGCGCCATCGACGACCAGGACGTAGCTGCCCCAGTGGCGCTTCATCGACTGGTCTTTGTAGTTCTCGGCCTGTGCGCCGGCTCCCGCGCTCAAGGTCTCGTGGTAATCGAGCGAGATCATGTCGAGGATGAGGGTATCGATCGTCGGATGATTGGCGCGCAGCAGGGTTTCGGTGCAGCCGGTGCAGGCCTGGCCGGAGAGCCAGATCACCGGCGGTCGGCCCGGATCGGTCGCCGCGTTGGCGATGCGGACGCCGAGGGCGGGAGAAAGGCCAAGGGTTGCCGCGACCCCGGTGCAGAACTTGAGGAAGTCCCGGCGGCAAAGGCCGCCGAGAGCACCGGCATATCCGTCGAGGTCGCCGAAGTCATGTGAAGCGGGCCGGTGATCGCCACCGAGCATCGCAACTCCTCCCGTGCACAGCATGACGCTGCTTTTGATTATTAGTTATGGTTCTTCTTGCGGCGCTTCAGCACCTTGGATCCGACTTTAGTGCAAGACGCGCATGCTTACTAGACGAAATCAGTCCTTTACATGTTCGCGTCTGGTATCGATTTTCATTATCAATCATTGCCGCTGGGCACAGCGCGTCCGTGTGCGGACATTGGCAAAAGGGTGGCGACAGGACGACGCAAGTGCGCCGCGCTCGCGGCACGGCGACGGCAAGGACGCGGCGTATACCAGGTGGCGTGACCGCGTCCGCCTGGGCCGCCCGCTTTGCCCACTGGCCGCCGCGCCCGCGGGGCTCGACAACGAAGCGCCCAAAAACCCGCCGCCCCGGTCTTTTTTTCGCGGATCGGTCGAGAAATGCTGGCCTTTCGCGCAACGACCGTTAACCTTGATAGGGCTTAGGCGACAATAAAAACGGCCAGCGGGAGAGCCGTATGCAAATCGACGTCAACGCGCCACTCACGCTCGTCATTGCAATCATCGTCCTGCTCATTGGCCGGCTCCTCGTCTCCAACATCCGCTTCCTGCGCACCTACAGCATTCCGGA
>JAEULH010000029.1 GCA_016793925.1 Rhodospirillales bacterium
AACCCGGTGAGCCTCGGCATCTGCTCGGAACGCGAGCTGGAAAAGGAAGTGGACCTCGCCCGCGCCCGCGCCGGTACGGTTCACGGCGCCTCGTCGGAGGCGTAAGGAAGGCCGCAGCGCGCGGCTCCCCCGGCCCGCATCGACGGAGCCGGGCGGGCCCGACCCGAACGCAAGGCACCCACGCGGCCGGGGTTACAGCCGACCCATCTCGATATCGGCGCAGGAGATGTCGAACTGCGCCAGCCCCTCTTCGAGAAAGTCGCCGAGGAGCGGCATGCCGAGAAAGGCGTCGATGCGCCGGCTGTCGGGGTCGTCGCGAGCGTCCTCCAGCGCGTCCTCCCACTCGTCGATGTCGTAGTCGCCCGAGCCGACCCACATCAGCGCGAGCAGCTCCACCATTTCGTCGACGTTGAAGGCGGCGAGGAAGCTGCGGATTTCCTCGACGGTCGGATCGTCCGGGTAGTCGAAGAGGATCTCGCGTTCGGCGTCGTCGGTCGGGTTGTCGCCCGGTTCCGAAACCTCCGGCTCCATCTTCGCGTCGAACTCGCGCGCCTTGATGATGAGGTAGCAAACCTTCTCATGGTCGAGGGTCAGTGTCGCCAAGGGTCGTGCTCCTGGGGTGCGTTCCCGTCAATCCGTAGCACCGATGCGACAAGCATCAATGCCCTTTTTCAGGCGCCGCCGGCGAAAACGATGCCCTGGGCCAGCGGCAGGTCGCGCGAGTAGTTGATGGTGTTGGTGGCCCGGCGCATGTACGCCCGCCAGGCGTCGGAGCCGGCTTCGCGACCGCCGCCGGTGGCCTTCTCGCCGCCGAAGGCGCCGCCGATTTCCGCGCCGGAGGGACCGATGTTGACGTTGACGATGCCGCAGTCGCTGCCGGCGGCCGAGAGGAAGCGCTCGGCCTCGCGGACGTCCGCGGTGAAGATGCTCGAGGCGAGGCCCTGGTCGACCTCGTTGTGCAACCTCACCGCATCGGTGAAGTCCCGGTAGCGCAGGACGTAGAGGATCGGCGCAAACGTCTCGGCGCGGACGATGTCCGTCTGCGCCGGCATCTCGACAAGAGCCGGCGAAACGTAGACGCCGTGCGGAGCCTCGTCGAGCGCAACCGGATCGCCGCCGAAGACCAGGCCGCCGTCCGATCGCGCCTGAGCCAGCGCCCGCTCCATCGCCGTGCGCGCGCGCGCGTCGATCAGCGGACCGACGACGGTGCCGTCGGCGCGGGGATCGCCGACCGCCAGGCCGGCATAGGCAAGGCGCAGGCGGCGGACCACGTCATCGGCGATGCTCTCGTGGACGATCAGCCGGCGCAGGGTCGTGCAGCGCTGACCGGCGGTGCCGACGGCGGAAAAGACGATCGCCCGGACGGCCAGGTCGAGATCGGCGCTGGGTGCGACGACCATCGCGTTGTTGCCGCCGAGTTCGAGCAGCAGCCGGCCGAAACGAGCCGCGACGACGGGCGCCACCGCCCGGCCCATGGCGCAACTTCCCGTAGCGGAGATGAGCTTCAGGCGCGGGTCGCGGGCGAGCAGGGCGCCGGGACCGCTGCCGCCCATGACAAGGCGGAGCAGGCCCGCCGGCGCCTCGCCACTCCAGCGGCGGACGGCCTGCGCAAACAGGGCGGCGCAGGCGACGGCCGCGAACGGCGTCTTCTCCGAAGGCTTCCACACCACGGGGTCGCCGCAGACGATGGCGAGGGCGAAGTTCCAGGCCCAGACGGCGACCGGGAAGTTGAACGCCGTGATCACCCCGATGGGGCCGAGGGGGTGCCAGGTCTCCATCAGGCGATGATCCGGGCGCTCGGTCGCCATGGTCAGGCCGTAGAGCTGCCGCGAGAGGCCCACGGCGAAATCGCAGATGTCGATCATCTCCTGGACCTCGCCCTGCGCCTCCGCGCCGATCTTGCCGCACTCGATGGTTACGAGCGCGGCCAGCGCCTCCTTGTTCGCTCGAAGGACATCGGCGAAGAGGCGGACAAGGTCGCCGCGGCGCGGCGCCGGGACGTGCCGCCAGGCGAGGAACGCCGCCTCGGCGTCGGCAACGGCCGCACCGACGTCGCCCTCGCTTGCGGCAGCCATCCGCCCAAGTTCGCTCCCGTCGATGGGCGAGCGGACGCTGAGTGCGCCGGCGAGCCCGGCGGTCGGATCGACGCCGAGAGCATCCAGCAGCGGGCGGATATCCATGACGCCTCAAAAAAAGAAACGCGGGGGCAGCGCCGCCACCCCCGCGTCGGACTTGTCGTTCGCCCCGCAGGCAGGGCCGGTTATTCGCCGGCGCTCGGCTGGGCCTCCTTCTCCCGGGCGCTGGCGTAGCCGATCCCTTCGAGGGCTTCGCGGATCTCGTCGAGGATCGCAGGGTCGTCGATGGTCGCCGGCATCTTCCACGGCTCGTTGTCGGCGATCTTCTGGATCGTGCCGCGCAGGATCTTGCCGGACCGCGTCTTCGGCAGGCGATCGACCACCGTCGCCGTTTTGAACGCGGCCACCGGCCCGATGTACTCGCGGACCATCTGCACGACTTCCTTGACGATCACGTCGTTCGGCTTCGTGACGCCCATCTTCAGGACCATGAAACCGACGGGAAGCTGGCCTTTGAACGAGTCGGCGACACCGACGACCGCGCACTCGGCGACGTCGGGATGGCGCGACAGCACTTCCTCCATGGCCCCGGTCGAAAGCCGGTGGCCCGCGACATTGATGACGTCGTCGGTCCGGGCCATGATGTAGACGTAGCCGTCTTCATCCATGTAGCCCGCGTCGGCGGTCATGTAGTAGCCGGGATACTCCGTCAGGTAGGAATCGACGAACCGCTTGTCGTTGTTCCACAGGGTCGGCAGCGCCCCCGGAGGGAGCGGCAGCTTGACGCAGATTGCGCCGATCTGGCCGCGCGGCACCTCGTTGTTCGTCTCGTCGAGAACCTGCACGTTCCAGCCCGGCACCGGCTTGGTCGGCGAGCCCGGCTTGACCGGAAGATACTCCAGGCCCATGCAATCCGCGGCGATCGCCCAGCCGGTTTCCGTCTGCCACCAGTGGTCGATGACCGGACGGTCCAACGCGGTCTGCGCCCACTCGAGGGTGTCGGGATCGGTCCGCTCGCCGGCGAGGAAGAGAATCTTGAAGTCGCTGAGGTCGTACTTCTTCATCAGCTCGGCCTTCGGATCCTCGCGCTTGATCGCGCGGAACGCCGTCGGCGCGGTGAACAACGCCTTGACCTTGTGTTGCGAGATCATCCGCCAGAAGGCGCCGGCGTCCGGCGTACCTACGGGCTTGCCTTCGTAGATGATCGTCGTCGCGCCGTGGATCAGGGGCGCATAGACGATGTAGGAGTGGCCCACGACCCAGCCGACGTCGGACGCGGCCCAGAAGACCTCGCCGGGATTGATGTCGTAGATGTTCTTCATCGTCCACTTGAGCGCGACGAGATGGCCGCCGTTGTCGCGAACGACGCCCTTCGGCTCGCCGGTGGTCCCGGAGGTGTAGAGGATGTACAGCGGATCGGTCGCCGCAACCGATACGCAATCGGCCGGCTGGCTGGACTTGACCACCTCGTCCCAGTCAAGGTCGCGCGGCGCGTTCAGCGTCGCGACCTTCTCCGGCCGCTGCTTGATGATGAGCGCGCTCGGCTTGTGGCGCGCCATCTCGATGGCGCCGTCGAGCAGCGGCTTGTAATCGAGGACCTTCGCGCCTTCGATGCCGCACGATGCGGAGACGATGACCTTGGGCTGCGCATCGTTGATGCGCACGGCCAGTTCGCTCGAGGCGAAGCCGCCGAAGACGACGGAATGCACGGCGCCGATGCGCGCGCAGGCGAGCATGGAGATCGCCGCCTCGGGGATCATCGGCATGTAGATGATCACGCGGTCGCCCTTGCCGACGCCCTGCGCAGCCAGCGCCCCGGCGAAGCCCGCAACCTCTTTCTGAAGCTCGCTGTAGGTGTACGTGCGGACGGTGCCGGTCACGGGGCTGTCATAGATCAGCGCCAGACGGTCAGCGTGCCCGGCCTCGACGTGCCGGTCGATCGCGTTGTAACAGGTGTTGACTTCGCCGCCCTTGAACCAGCGGTAGAACGGTTTGTTCGAGTCGTCGAGAACCTTGTCCCACTTCTTGTACCAGCTGATCTCCTCGGCCGCTTCACCCCAAAAGCCATCCGGATCGCTGATCGACCTGGAATAAGCTTGCTCGTATGGTCCGCTCATGGCCTCCCCTATCGCATTGAAAACATTGCCGTCATTATAGGCTCGGGGGCGAACGTCGCCGCCTTCCCGCGCAGACCGCGGAGTTTGTTCCAATTCGCCTTTCTTTGCAAAGCCAGAATATGGCAGCGTCTCGGGGAGGGAAGGCAGCGCGCAACGGGTTCAAGCGCAAAACGGGGAGGAGGAAAGCCGATGCCAGGACAATCCGGGCTGTTCGAAAGTGGCCTTGACAAAAATTTCGCCAATTACGCGCCCCTGACGCCGCTCGGTCTGCTCGAGCGCAGCGCGACGGTTTATTCGGATCACCTGGCCGTCGTTCACGGCGAGCGCCGCTACACCTGGGCCCAGACCTACGAGCGTTGCCGCCGTCTCGCCTCGGCGCTCGCCAAGCGCGGCGTCGAGCCGGGCGACAGCGTCGCGGTCATGGCGGCGAACACGCCGGAGCTCTACGAGGCCCATTTTGCCGTGCCCATGGCCGGCGCCGTCCTCAACGCCTTGAACACGCGGCTCGACGCCGGCACCCTCGCATACATTCTCGAGCACAGCGAAAGCCGCGTTCTGATCACCGATCGCGAATTTTCCGCATCCGTCGGCGAAGCCCTGGCGGCGCTGAAAAACCCGCCGACGGTGATCGACATCGACGATGCGCTCGCAGCCAACGTCGGCCCGCGACTGGGCGAGATCGACTACGAGACGCTGCTGGCCGAAGGCGATCCGGCCTACGACTGGAAGCCGCCGGAGGACGAGTGGCAGGCGATCAGCCTCAACTACACCTCGGGAACGACCGGGCGGCCAAAGGGCGTCGTCTACCACCATCGCGGCGCCTTCCTCGTCGCCCTCGGCAACACCATCGCGTGGCAGATGCCGCGCCACGCCGTCTACCTGTGGACCCTGCCGATGTTCCACTGCAACGGCTGGTGCTTCCCGTGGACGCTGGCGGCCGTCGCCGGAACCAGCGTCTGCCTGCGCCAGGTCACCGGCGACGCGGTCTGGCAGGCGATCACCGAGCACAAGGTCAGCCACTTCTGCGGCGCGCCGATCGTGCTCAACATGGTCGTCAACAGCGCCTACGCCGGCGGCGCGGCGTCGCCGCGACAGGCCGGCCATCAGGTCAGCGTCATGACCGCCGCGGCGCCGCCGCCGGCCGCGACGCTGGAGCGGATGCAACGGCTCGGTTTCAAGGTCACCCACGTCTACGGCCTGACCGAGGTCTACGGCCCGTGCGTCGTCTGCGCCTGGCAGGACGCGTGGGACGACATGCCGATCGACCGCCAGGCCGAGTTGAACGCGCGCCAGGGCGTTCGCTACCCGGTTCTCGAACACCTCGCGGTCAGGGATCCCGAGACCATGGCCGCGGTGCCGGCCGACGGGGAAACCATGGGCGAGGTCATGTTCCGCGGCAACACCGTGATGAAGGGCTACCTCAAGGATACGGAGGCGACGGCCGCGGCCTTCGCCGGTGGCTGGTTCCACTCCGGCGACCTCGGCGTCACCCACCCCGACGGCTATATCCAGCTTAAGGACCGCTCCAAGGACATCATCATTTCGGGCGGCGAGAACATCTCATCGATCGAGGTCGAGGGCGTCCTGCACCGCCATCCGGCTGTCCTCCTCGCGGCCGCCGTCGCCATGCCCGACGAAAAATGGGGAGAGACGCCCTGCGCCTTCGTCGAACTCAAGCCGGATGCGGACGAGGTCACGGCCGAAGAGCTGATTGCATACTGCCGGGCCAACCTGGCCCACTACAAATGTCCGACGCGGATCGTCTTTGCGGAGTTGCCGAAGACCTCGACGGGAAAAGTCCAGAAATTCAAGCTGCGCCAGCAAGCGAGGGGAGCATGATCCGCCGCCGGGGCGACAACGTCGCCTTGCGGCGGCGGATCACCCAATCGAGGATGCTGTCAAGTCAGGCGCCAGTCAACCGCATTGCTGTGTCGACAGAACGGCGATCTCGTCTTTTATCTGCAGCTTTTGTTTCTTGAGCCTGACGATCTCAAGATCGTCGGGATGAGGCCGGTTATGCTCCTCTTCTATTGCGGTCTCGATGGCGTGATGCCTAGCCTTCAGCGCTTCGATCCGCTCCTGCAGGCTCATGACCCATGATCCTCCTTGCCCCTCAACACAATCGTCATATTAGCCCCCCGCGTAAGCGAATTCCAGCACTGCGCGCCTGCGGTGCGGGCGTACAGCAAGGCGTCACCGGCGCTGACCCGCATGCGGGCGGGCAGTCCGATCGCATTGTGATCGCATGACTTTTTACCGCCGCCGAGCCCCGGCTCGGTGGCGGGGCCTATCGACGCTGCGCCCGTGGCGCGCGCGCAACCAGATCCTGATCCGCCGCGGCAATCGCGGCATCGGCCGTGTCGCTCGCACCGATTTCATGAAGGCCCCATGCCGGCTCGACGCGGAGCCGCCTGGTCGCGTGATCGACCGGTCTCGCGGCGAGCGCGCGCACCAGGTCGCAAGCCTTGCCCTCCGCGGCGTCCCCCGCCGTCAGGGTGAGGATGACACCGAAGTCGTAGCCGCCGAGGCTGGCGACGACGTCACTGGCGCGAATGCCGGCGACGAGGATGCCGGCCATCTCGCAGAACAGCGCCTGGGCGGCAGCTTCCCCGTGCACGACACGCACGGCTGCGGCGTCGGCAAGCGAAATCAGGACAAGCGTGCTCGTCGTTTGCGCCATTCTGCTTCGCTCGATAATTCGTGACAGCTCGCGAATGAAAAACCGTCGATTCCCAATCGGCAGAACGACATCGCCGTCAGCCAAACCCTGCAGGTACAGCTCGCGGTCATGGCCGGCGTCGAGCCGCTTTCTCGTTTCGTCGAAGCGGGCGAGCAGCCGCGTCAGAGCGCGGCGGACCTGCGGCGTCAACTCGCCGTTCGGAATGTCGAACATGCCGGCGTAATCGTCGTCGCTTCGGTTGGCGCTCCACCCCGGCGATTTCTCTCCCCACCGCGACGATCCGCGGCCACGTCGGTCCTCGCCGCCATCGTGACCCGGATCGCGCCGCGGCTGGCCGCCGACAGCGTCCGCAGGCTGGAGGCGTTCCCGGCGCAACTGGTATGGACTGTCGACCATGGCCGCGATTATACTACCCCAGCGTTAAAGTATGAACAGAAACGTTCTCATAGGTATTTACTGGCCGCGGGGCATCGTCGCCGGATCCGGCATCGCCGTGACAAGCGGCGACAGAGCGGGCTTGCGGTGGAGGGCG
>JAEULH010000060.1 GCA_016793925.1 Rhodospirillales bacterium
GTCGTCGACATGAACGCGGACGGCACGCCGCGGACCGCGGCCATCGACGATCAGGGGCAGATGCAGGCCAATCCCTACTACCGCGTCGCCGCCGAGAGCGCGCTCCGCGCCGTCTTGAACCCGCGCTGCCATCCCTTCAAACTGCCGCGCGACAAATACGAAAGATGGAAGACCATGACGCTGATTTTCGACCCCAAGGACATGTTCGGCACATGACCAGGGACGCGCGAAGCCGCCACGCAATCGCCGCCGCCCTCGCGGCGCTGGCGTCGCTCTTGACGATGCTTCTGCTGGCGGTGCCGGCGGAAGCCGACCTCAGGATCGACATCACCCGCGGCGTCGTCGAACCGCTGCCGATCGCAATCGTCGGCTTCAAGGGCGACGAGACCAAGGCCGAGGACATCGGGCGGAACATGGCCGCGGTCATCTCGGCCGATCTGGAGCGCTCCGGACTGTTCGCACCGATCGACCCCAAGGTCTTCATCCAGGCGCAGCCGGCGATGGACAGCCAGCCGCGGTTCGGCGACTGGCGGATCATCAACGCCCAGGCGCTGCTCTACGGACGCGCCAAGATCCTCGACGACGGTCGGCTGCGGGTGGAATTCCGGCTGTGGGACGTCGTGTCCGAGAAGCAGATGGCGGGGCTCGCCTATTACACGGCGCCCGAGAACTGGCGGCGCATCGCTCATATCATCGCCGACGCCGTCTACAAGCGGATTACCGGCGAGGACGGCTATTTCGACACGCGCATCGTCTACGTCGCCGAGTCGGGGCCCCAGGTCCGCAGGGTCAAGCGACTGGCGATCATGGACCAGGACGGCGCCAATCATCGCTTCCTGACCGACGGCAGCGCGCTGGTCCTGACGCCCCGGTTTTCGCCGACGCTGCAGGAGATCGCCTACCTCTCGTACTCCGGCGGCGCGCCGTCGGTCTACATTCGCAACATCGACACCCAGCGCGAGGAGCGCGTCGGCGACTTCCCCGGGATGACGTTCGCGCCGCGCTTTTCGCCGGAGGGCGAGAAGCTGGTCATGAGCATGGCCAAGGACGGCAATGCCGAGATCTACACGATCGACCTGCGCACCCGACTGACCAAGCGGCTCACCAACAGCTCGGCCATCGATACCTCGCCCAGCTACTCGCCGGACGGCAAGCAGATTGTCTTCAATTCCGATCGCGGCGGCTCGCAGCAGCTCTATGTCATGGACTCGGACGGAACCAACGTC
Organism: Rhodospirillales bacterium; assembly: GCA_016793925.1. Lineage (GTDB taxonomy): Bacteria > Pseudomonadota > Alphaproteobacteria > Rhodospirillales > Defluviicoccaceae > JAEULH01. The sequence goes on from JAEULH010000060.1 coordinate 1,227, forward strand.
CGCCGGATCAGCCACTCGGACGGTCGCTACTTCACGCCGGTCTGGTCGCCGCGCGGCGATCTCATCGCCTTCACCCGGATCAACGGCGGCCGCTTCGCCATCGGCGTCATGCGCCCGGACGGGACGGGGGAGCGAATCCTCACCGAAAGTTTTCATGTCGAAGGGCCGACGTGGGCGCCGAACGGCCGGGTGCTGATGTACTTCAAGAAGGAGCCCGTGGCTGCCGACGGCTCGGGCGGCCGATCGCGCCTGTATTCCATAGACTTGACGGGCTACAACGAGCGCGAGATCGTGACGCCGCTTGATGCGTCCGATCCCGCGTGGTCGCCCTTGCATCCGTGAAGGTCCGCGCCTACGCTCGCGAGCGGGGGAACATCGATTTGCAAGGATCGGACGACTGCCGTGATCGTCGCCCGCCGCGGGCCGGCTGCGATGACGCTCGCCCCTGCTACAATCGAGGAGGAACGTCGATGCAGGTTAAGATGATCGCGCTGGCGGCGGCGCTGGTTTTGCTCGCTGCGTGCTCTACGCCTTCGGACGAGGCGACGGAGAGCGGCGCCGGCGGCTCGGGAGCGGGCGGAGCAGGCGGCGCCGGTTCGTTTACCGGCGACGAGGTGACCGCTGGCGAACTGCCGCCGATCCAGGCCGAGCAGAAGCTGGTCGAGATCGGTGACCGGGTCTTCTTCGGCCTGGATCAGTACGATCTTTCTCCCGAAGCCCGGGCGACGATCGAGCAGCAAGCGAAATTCCTGAGCCAGCAGCCGGCGCTCAACGTCGTCATCGAGGGGCACGCCGACGAGCGCGGCACCCGCGAGCACAATCTGGCCCTCGGCGATCGGCGGGCGAACGCGGTGAGGGATTACCTGATCGCGCTCGGAATCTCGCCCGAACGGATCACGACCGTTTCGTACGGCGAGGAGCGGCCTGCGGTGGTCGGCTCCAATGAGGCGGCGTGGGCGCAGAACCGGCGCGCGGTCACCGTGATCGTCGGCAGCGAGGCCGGAAGCTGAACGTGCGGTTGAGGTGCGGCAAAGCCGCCGCTGCTCCCGCATTGCAGGGGGCCGTCGGCAGGCGCGCCGCAATTCGTCGCTCGATCGGGCCGGCGATCATGTCGGCGATGGTGTTGGCGTCGGTCCTGTTCGCGGCGCCGGGTTACGCCCAGTACGGCGATCCCGCGTCGCTACGGAACCGTGTCGAGCAGCTTGAACAGCAGTTGAAGGCTTTGCAGGGCGGCACCGGCGGCGGCCCGGCCGCCGCACGGATGGAGGTGCGCCAGTCGGAGAGCGAGGAGGAGTTGCGCGCGCTGACCGGTCGGGTCGAGGACCTGAACTACCAGGTCCAGCAGTTGAGCGAGAAGTTGGACAAGTTGGCCGCGGACATCGATTACCGGCTAAACCAGGCCGGCGCGCCGCAGGAGACCCAGCCCGGCGCGACACCGTCGCTCATGCCGCCGCCGCCACCGTCGCCTGCCGAGGCGAGGCAACCGGGACCGGTGCAGGGGTCGTCAGGCCAGACCGTACCCGGACGCGAGCCTCGGCCGTTGGGCAGCATTGCCCCCGGCGCCGCCGACGCCGCCGGAGCACCTGCCGAGACGCCGAAACAGGAATACGCTCAGGCCTACGACCTGCTGCGACGGGGCCAATACGAGCAGGCGGCGAGCGCATTTTCGGCCTTTCTCGATCGCCACCCCAGCGATCCTTTGGCCGAGAATGCCCGCTATTGGCTGGGCGAATCCTTCTATGCGCGCGGCGACTACGCGCGCGCGGTCGATGTTTTCGTCCAGGGCTACCAGGCCAACAAGACCGGGGCGAAGGCGCCGGACACACTCCTCAAGCTCGGGATGTCGTTGTCCGCCCTCGGCAAGGCCAAAGAGGCGTGCGCAACCTTCCGCGAGCTCGCCAAGGCCTTCCCCGATGCCTCCCCGGCGGTAAAAGAGAAGGAGGCGCAGGAAAGCAGGCGCGCCGGCTGTTCCTGAAGCCGGCGATCCGCTCCCGCGATCCGCGGGCCGCAGGCGTCGCGCCGGTCGGCGACGACGAGTTCGCGGCGGCCATGGCGGCGGCGAACCCGTTCGAGATGCGGCCGTTTCTGGCCGTCGCCGTCTCTGGCGGCGCCGACAGCATGGCGCTCTGTTTGCTGGCGCACGCCTGGGCTGCGGCGCGCGAAGGCCGGATCCTGGCCCTGACTGTCGATCACGGCCTGCGTCCCGCCTCCGCGGCAGAGGCGGACTGCGTCGGCCGCTGGCTGTCCGAACGGGAGATCGAACACGAAATCCTGCGCTGGAGCGGCGAGAAGCCGCGGACCGGGGTGGCGGCGAAAGCGCGGCAGGCGCGCTACCGGCTGCTCTTCGAGCGCTGCCGCGCCCGCGGCATCCTGCATCTGCTGGTCGGCCACCAGCTCCAGGACCAGGCCGAGACCGTCCTGATGCGCGCCGCCCGCGGCAGCGGCGGGCATGGCTTGGCCGCAATGGCGCCGATGGTGGAAACCGATTGCGTGCGTGTCATTCGGCCGCTTCTGGCCGTACCGCCGCTTCGACTTCGGGCGCACCTCATGACGCGCGCGCAGCCGTGGATCGAGGATCCGAGCAATCGCGGGACGGCGTCTGGGCGAGGCCGCATTCGTGCCGAACTGCCGGCCATGACCGCGGCCGGCCGGTCGCCGGAGGCAATGGCCGCCGCCGCTGCAGGCCGGGCGGCGGAGCGGGCGCGTGACGAGGCGGCGGTCGCGACGCTGCTGGCGAAGCATTGCCGGCTGCACCCGGCCGGGTTCGCCACTCTTGACGCGGCGGCGGTGACGGACGCGCCGCCGGGGTTGGCGACGGGGGTGCTGGCGAGGCTCGCCGCAACCGTCGGCGGGAAGGCGTTTCCGCCTGCCGCCGCGGCGCTCGAGCGGTTGCGGAGCGACCTTGCGGCGAACGCAAGCGGCGCCGTCGGCCGCTGCACCTGGAAGCGGTTGCCGCCCGCTCCGGGCGAAGGATGCGGCGCCGCGCGGATCCTCGTTTGCCGGGAGGCCCGGCACCTGCCGGCGCCGCGCCCGCTCGAGCCTCTCAGCGAACTGGTTTGGGATGGGCGTTTCAGGGTGCGCGTCGGTCGCGTCGACGCGGACGCGCTGTCCGCCGTGCTCCTCTCGGCGATGAGCGAGGCCGATTGGCGCGAAGCGATCCGCACCGACCCGACCGTGCGATCCGGCGATGTGCCCCGCCGGGCGGCGCTCGCGCTTCCGGTCCTGCGCGACGCCCGCGGCCTCCTCGCCGTCCCCACGCTGCGCTGGTTCCGAGGCGCGGGAACGAGCGAAACGTCGCCCGCGGCCCGCGCCGTTGCGGTCGCCTTCAGGCCGCTTCGCGGCCTCTCCGGGACCGGCTATTTCCTTGCCTGAACTTGATCGAGTACTATCTCATTCAAGGTGGCGGACAGGCGCCCGCGATGCGCCTTTTTTCGTCGCCGAACCCGATACTCTGCTTCCGACGCTCCGAAACCGCACGGGTTGGCCGCCTGAACATGAGTCGAAACCTCGCTTTATGGGTCATCATAGCGCTGCTCGTCTTTGCGCTCTTCAATCTCTTCCAGGGAGCGGCGCCGCAACAGACGCGCCAGCAACTCGCCTACTCGGAGTTCATCTCCCAGGTCGAGAGCGGCGACGTCCGCGACGTCACCATCAAGGGGCAACAGATTACCGGGCAGTATCGCGACGGCCGGCCGCTGGCCACCTTCGCTCCCGCCGACGCCGACATGATCGGCAAGCTGCAGGAGCACAACGTCCGCATCAACGCGGTCCCGGTCGACGAGGGAACGCCGACGCTGTGGAGCGTGCTCGTCTCGTGGTTCCCGATGCTGCTCCTGATCGGCGTGTGGATCTTCTTCATGCGCCAGATGCAGTCGGGCGGCGGCAAGGCGATGGGCTTCGGCAAGTCGCGGGCCCGTCTTCTGACCGAGAAGACCGGCCGGGTCACCTTCGGCGACGTCGCGGGGATCGAGGAGGCCAAGCAGGAGCTTGAGGAGGTCGTCGACTTTCTCAAGGATCCGCAGCGTTTTCAGAAACTTGGCGGGAAGATCCCGAAGGGCTGCCTGCTGGTCGGCCCGCCCGGGACCGGCAAGACCCTGCTCGCCCGGGCGATCGCCGGCGAGGCCAACGTCCCGTTCTTCACCATTTCGGGCTCGGACTTCGTCGAGATGTTCGTCGGCGTCGGAGCGTCGCGGGTGCGCGACATGTTCGAGCAGGGCAAGAAGAACGCGCCGTGCATCATTTTCATCGATGAGATCGACGCGGTCGGTCGCCACCGCGGCGCCGGCCTCGGCGGCGGCAACGACGAGCGCGAGCAGACCCTGAACCAGCTCCTGGTCGAGATGGACGGCTTCGAATCCAATGACGGGGTCATCCTCATCGCC
>JAEULH010000081.1 GCA_016793925.1 Rhodospirillales bacterium
CGCCCGTGCGGTTCAGCTTCCGGCCTGGAACGAGGCCCTCGGCCTGCCCAGGCCGTGGGACCAGCAGTGGTCCCTGCGCCTGCAACAGATCGTCGCCTACGAGACCGACCTGCTCGAGTATGGCGACATCTTCAACGGCGCCCATGCCATCGCGGAGAAGGTCGAACAGCTCAAGTTCCAGGCGCGAGAGGAACTGGCCAAAATCGAGGCCATGGGCGGTGCGGTGACGGCGGTTGAGTCGAGCTACATGAAGCGCCGCCTGGTCGAGTCCAACGCCGCGCGGCTCGCTGCGATCGAGGGCGGCGAACTGACGGTCGTCGGCGTGAACAAGTTCGTCGAGGCCGAGCCGTCGCCGCTGGCGACCGGAGAAGGCAGCATCATGACCGTCGATCCGCGCGGCGAGGCGCTGCAGATCGAAAGCCTCAACCGCTGGCGCGCCGAGCGCGACGAGGCCAAGGTGAAGGCGGCCATCGCCGATCTCGCCGCCGCCGCCAAGGACGGCCGCAACATCATGGAGCCGTCGATCGCTGCGGCCCACGCGGGGGTGACGACGGGCGAATGGGCCGGGGTCCTGCGCGAGATTTTCGGCGAGTACCGGGCGCCGACCGGCGTCGGCCAAGCCGTGATCCACGCCGACATCGGCGGGCTCAAGGCCGTGCGCTCGCGGGTCCAGATGCTCACCGACAGGCTCGGCAGGCGGATCAAGATCCTGGTCGGCAAGCCGGGTCTCGACGGCCATTCCAACGGCGCCGAGCAGATCGCGCTGCGCGCTCGCGACGCGGGCATGGAAGTGGTCTACGAGGGCATTCGCCTGACGCCGGAACAGATCGTTTCGGCGGCGCTGGACGAGGGCGTTCACGTCGTCGGGCTGTCGATCCTGTCGGGCTCGCACGTTCCCCTGGTCAGCGAGATCATGCGGCAGATGCGCGAGGCGGATCTTTACGACGTGCCCGTGGTCGTCGGCGGGATCATTCCGCCGGAGGACGCGGAGACGCTCAAAGCCGCCGGCGTAGCGCGCGTCTATACGCCCAAGGATTTCGACATCAGCCAGATCATCGGCGACATCGTCGACATCGTCGAGGCGTCGAGCAAAGAGGCCGCCTGATCGCGAAGCGTTACGGCTACGGTTGGCGCGGCACCGGCACAAAGGCGGGCCGCGCCACAACTTCTTCATTGGGCCTTCATCCGCTCGTCACGTTCCGCGCGTAATCTTTGCGCCGGCCGGTGGGATTCACACGGCCTTATTGCAGAGATAAGGAGCGTTCATGGCCACCATGGTGTCGTTGCAGCTCGTCCGCCCCGGCGGTCGCCTCGTCATCGTCCGCCCGACCCGCCGACGCTAGTCCGGATAGTCCCGCCGTCAAACCGGCAGCGGTCGCGTCGCCACGGTCAGCCAACGCGCCGTTGCCGCGTCGACAAGCGGCGCAATGGTTTCCATTACCCGCGCGTGATATGCGTCCAGCCAGTCGCGCTCCGCGGCATCGAGGAGCGACGGATCGATCAGCGCCTGGTCGATCGGCGCCAGCGTCAGCGTCTCGAAGTTGAGGAACCTGCCCTTGCCGTTGCCGTCGCACACGTCCGCGAGCGGCACCACCGCGACCAGGTTTTCGATGCGGATGCCGAAGCTCGAGGCCTGGTAGAAGCCGGGCTCGTTGGAAACAACCATCCCCGACTCGAGGGCGACGCGGCTGGGCAGCTTGGAGATCCGTTGCGGGCCCTCGTGCACGCACAGGTAGTGGCCGACGCCGTGGCCGGTCCCGTGGTCATAGTCGAGGCACTCCGCCCATAGCGCCCGCCGAGCCAGCGCGTCGAGCTGCGAGCCGGTCGTCCCTCGCGGAAAGCGGGCCGTGGCGATCGCAATGTGGCCCTTCAGCACCAGGGTGAAGCGGCTGCGCATTTCCGCCGTCGGTTCGCCCACGGCGACGGTGCGGGTGACATCGGTGGTTCCGTCCAGATACTGTCCGCCGGAATCGAGAAGAAAGAGCGAGCCCGGTTTCAGGGTGCGGTTGGACGCGGCGTTCGCACGATAGTGAACGATCGCCCCATTGGCGTCCGCGCCGGCAATGGTCGGGAAGCTGGGTCCGCGGTAGTGGGTGTTTTCGCCACGCAGGCTTTCGAGCCGGTCCGCGGCGGCGATTTCCGTGACATCGCCAGAACCGGCGGCCGCTTCCAGCCATGCGAGAAAGCGACAGAGCGCGGCCCCGTCGCGGCGGTGGGCAGCGCGAATGCCGGCGAGTTCCACAGGGTTCTTCTTCGCCTTGGGCAACAGGCAGGGATCCGCGTCGTAGCGCAGCCGGGCGCCGGCCTTGCGCAGGCTCGTGGCGACGGCGTCCGGCGCACTGTCGCGGTCGACGCGGATCTGCCCGCCACCGCTGCCAAGGCGGTCGAGGGCGGCCGAGAATGCGTCGAACGAAGCGAAGGTGACGGCGTCGCCAAGACGGTCGCGCACCCCGTCGACCAGCTTGCGCGGGTCGGTGAAAACCTGAGCGGTGGCGTCCGCGTGGACGATGGCGAAGGCAAGTAGCAGGGGCGCGAAGGGCACGTCGCCGCCGCGGATATTGAGCAGCCAGGCGATGCTGTCGGTCGAGGTCAGGATGACGGAGTCGTCGCCCGCCTCGGCAAGGAGCGCCGCGACATGGCGCAGCTTGTCCCTGGCGCCCAGGCCGGCGAAGGCCTCGTCATGGCAGAACGCCGGCGCGAGAGGCGCCGCCGGGCGATCGGACCAGATCGCGTCGATGGGGTTGGCGTCGACGGCGACGAGGCGGGCGCCGCTGGAGGCGCAGGCCTCGTGCAGCGTGGCCGCCTGATGCACCGAGTGCAGCCAGGGATCGAAACCGAGCCGCGCGCCCTTGCCGAGGTGCTGGGCGATCCAGGCCGCCATGGTGTCGCCGGTCACGTGGCAGACTTCGAACAGACCGGCATCGACCTGAGCCGCCGCCTGGAGGGTGTAGCGGCCGTCGACAAACAGTGCGGCGCGGTCGCGCAGAACGACGGCCGACCCGGCGCTTCCGCTGAAACCCGTAAGCCAGGCCAAGCGTTCGGCGCAACCGGGAAGGTTTTCGCTCTGATGTGCGTCGGTCTTCGGGACGACGAACCCACTGAGCCGTCGCTGGCGCAACTGGTCGCGGAGCGCGCCCAGTCGGGCGGCGTGGATCCCGGGCCCGACCGCCTGCGCCCTTTCCAGACTTTTCCGCGCCGCGTCCAGCCGTTGCTGAAGGCGCGCCTTCAAGGCGCCGGACATGGCCTCCGCCGGGCCACCGGGCATCAGCGCAAGCCAGGCTTCGGGATCCATCGCCGGCGGCGCCGCGGCCACGCCGGCGATCAGGGCGTCGACGGCTTCTCCGCTCGTCGTGGCGCCGGCCTCGCGAAACAAGGCATCCAGGGCTGAATCTGGCGCATCCATCGTCTTTCCTTCCTGCGGCGCGCAGGGTCCACTTTGGCGAAGCTAGGGCCGACATCGACAGCGCACAAGGGCACCTTCGCCCTGCGCATTTGTGCATTGCAATATTAGAAACGGTTTATAGAGGCATTTGCGCCCATATTCAGGTTGCCATGGAATCAGCCTGGCAAGCGTGGATGAGAGAAATGAACACGAACGCAAACCCGCGCCCCGCCGGAAGCGAGCGGCCGATCAGCTATGAAGCCGCCGTTGCCTCGGTCGACGCAATCATCGCCGAGGCTCGACGTTATCGCGCCCAGGAACTCAACCGGCTGCTTCGCGGCGGACTGCGCCGCGTGGGCCGCGTCACGTTCTCGCTGATGGCCCCGGTCTTCGGCTGGAGCCGGCGTCGCATCGAGCCGCGCCCGCCCCTCGAGCGGCAGGCGAGTCTCGCCGCGTACGTCAGGGCGCTGCGGGCGGACGCCAAGATCGGCTGCTAGAAGGGCTGCCGGCCTCCGCCACAGCGCCCGCGTCGATCCCCGGGGTCGGGTCACACGCTGGTGCCGCCGACGGTGAGCGCGTCGATACGCAAGGTCGGCTGGCCGACGCCGACGGGGACGCCCTGGCCGTCCTTGCCGCAGGTGCCGATTCCAGGATCGAGCTGCAGGTCGTTGCCGATCATCGAAACCCGTCTCAGAACGGTTGCACCGTCGCCGATGAGCGTCGCCCCCTTGACCGGCGCGCCAATGCGCCCGCCCTCGATCTTGTAGGCCTCCGTGCACGAGAACACGAATTTGCCGGAGGTGATGTCAACCTGGCCACCGCCGAACGAGACGGCGTAGAGACCGCGCTCGACCGAGGCGATGATTTCGCCGGGGTCGTGCGCCCCGGCCAGCATGCAGGTGTTGGTCATTCGCGGCATCGGCCGGTGCGCGAAGCTCTGCCTTCGGCCGTTGCCCGTGGACGAGGACCCCATCAGCCGGCTGTTCTGGCGATCCTGCATCAGCCCGACGAGCACGCCGTCCTCGATCAGCATGGTCCGCTGCGAGGGGGTGCCCTCGTCGTCGATGCTGAGCGAGCCGCGACGCGATGGGAGCGTCCCGTCGTCGACGATGCTGACCCCCGGCGCGCCGATGCGCTCACCGATCCGCCCGGCGAACGCCGACGTCTTCTTGCGGTGGAAATCGCCCTCCAGGCCGTGGCCGATCGCCTCGTGGAGGAGAATGCCGGGCCAGCCGGGGCCGAGAACGACGACCATCTCGCCGGCCGGCGTATCGACCGAGTCGAGATTGACCAGGGCCTGGCGCAACGCCTCGTCGGCGGCGAACCGCCATGTCTCCGGCCGAAGAAAGTCGGCGAACGCGGTGCGCCCGCCGGTGCCGTAGCTTCCGCTTTCCTGGCGGCCATCGCGCTCGACGACGACGCTCACGTTGAGCCGGACGAGGGGCCGGACGTCGGCGACACGGTCGGCGTTCGGGCGGACGATTTCCACCACCCGCCACTCGCCGGCGAGGGAGACCGACACCTGACGAACCCGCTCGTCCTTGGCCCGCGCGTAGGCGTCGATGGCCGCGAGCACCCCCACCTTCTCCGCGAACGGCACGCCGGCGAGCGGATTGTCGCTGCTGTAGAGCGCGGCGTTGGTCCCGACCGGGGGCAGCGCCAGCGCGCCGTCATGGTTGGCCAACGCGGCGCGAACGGTCTCGCCCGCCCGTTTCACCGCCTCCTCGCTCAGGCTGGTCGAATGCGCATATCCGGTCGCTTCGCCGGCGACCGCGCGCAGGCCGAAGCCCTGGTCGGTGTCGAAGCTGGCGCTCTTGAGCCGGCCGTCGTCGAAGACCAGACTTTCGGCCTGGCGGTATTCGAGGAACAGTTCGCCGTCGTCGGCGCCGCCGAGCGCCGTTCCGACCAGCTCCTCCGTTCGCTGTCGATCAAGACCGCCGTCGGTGAAAAACAGTCGGTCGGCCGTCAGAATGTCGCTCATCAATCGTCCCTAGCTGCTGGTTCGCGGCGCCGGATCCGGGACCACGTCGCCGCTTCGCTGATATAGGCGCTGGGGCAACCCGGATCGACCGCGGCGACGCCTTGAGCGGTTGCGAGCATCGGCGCCGATCAGGGGGCGGTCCGGATTTGCCATTTACGTCGGCGGCAGATCTGTGACAGCTTGCCGAATCCGGTCATGCATCCGCCGCCGCGAGGTACCACCGTTGTGCCGGCCACGGGAGCAGGCGAATTGGCGATGAGGCCCGACATGAAGGACGAGTCCCCCCGCGAGTCCTGGCGCGACGCGACGAAACTCGTGCGCGAGGGCATGAGCCGCTCGCCGTTCAGCGAGACGAGCGAAGCGTTGTTCATGACCTCGGGCTACGTCTACGGCTCGGCGGAAGAGGCCGAGGAGGCCTTTTCGGGCGCGCGGCAGCGCTTCGTCTACTCGCGCTACGCCAACCCGACGGTGCAGATGTTCGAAAATCGCCTGGCCGCACTCGAGGGCGTGCGCTTCTGCAAGGGCACGGCCAGCGGCATGGCCGCGGTCTTCGCCGCGCTGGCTTGCCAATTGCGCGCCGGCGACCGGGTCGTCGCCTCGCGCGCCCTGTTCGGCTCGTGCCAGTACGTCGTCGCCGAGATCCTTCCGGCATTTGGGATCGCGAGCGAGTTGATCGACGGTCGCGACCTCGGAGCCTGGGAGGCGGCGTTGTCTCGGCCCGCGGCTTGCGTCTTCCTCGAGACGCCCTCCAACCCGATGCTGGAGATCGTCGACCTGGCCGCCGTCTGCCGCCTTGCCCGTGCGGCCGGCGCGCGCACGGTCATCGACAACGTGTTTGCGACGCCGCTGCTGCAACACCCGTTCACCTTCGGCGCCGACATCGTCGTCTACTCGGCGACAAAGCACATCGACGGGCAGGGACGCAGCCTCGGCGGCGCCGTCCTGACGGACGATCAGGACTACCTGGACAACCAGCTCGTTCCCTTCCTCCGCAACACCGGCCCGGCGCTGAGCCCGTTCAACGCCTGGCTGCTGCTCAAGGGCATGGAGACGATGGAACTCAGGATCACCCGCCAGTGCGCCAACGCCGGCGCTGTCGCCGAACAACTGGCGGCGTCTGCCGCTGTGAAGCAGGTCCACTACCCCGGGCTCGTCAGCCATCCGCAGCACGATCTCGCCATGGGGCAGATGACGGCGGGCGGGACGGTGGTCACCTTCGACCTTCCCGACGGCAAGGCGCAGGCCTTCCGCTTTCTCAACGCCCTGGCGACCATCGATATTTCCAACAACCTGGGCGACACCAAGACCCTGGCGACCCACCCGGCGACGACGACCCATCAGCGCCTCACCCCGGAAGAACGCGCGACCCTTGGCATCCGCGACGGCACCGTGCGCCTGTCGGTCGGTCTCGAGCACATCGACGATCTCCGCGAGGATCTCGCCCGGGCGCTGCTCGCCGCCCGAAACTGAGCCGCGGTCCGGAGGTTGCGCGTGGGAGGCCGCGATCTGCCGCTCACCGCGACGAGGGACTCGCTGTTCCCGCCGCCGGACGTCGTGGCCATTGCCGATGGCGCCGTTTTGCTCAGCGGCTTCGCCGAGCCGCTCGCCGAAGACCTCGTTCTGACTGTCGGCCGCGTGGCGGCGTCCGCTCCGTTCCGCCATCTGGTCACGCCGGGCGGCTATCGCATGTCGGTCGCCATGACCAATTGCGGCACGGCCGGATGGGTAAGCGACCGGACCGGCTATCGCTACACCGCGACCGATCCCGAGACCGGTCGACCGTGGCCGGCGATGCCCTCGCTGATCGCCGATCTGGCTGCCCGCGCCGCCGCCGCCGCCGGGTTCGACACGTACGCCGCCGATGCCTGCCTGATTAACCGCTACGCGCCGGGAAGCCGGCTCTCGCTGCACCAGGACCGCAACGAGCGCGACGCGGCCATGCCGATCGTCTCGGTCTCCCTCGGCCTGCCGGCGACGTTTCTGTTCGGCGGGCTCAGGCGCGCCGACCGGCCACGTCGGATCGGCCTTCGCCACGGCGACGTCGTCGTCTGGGGCGGTCCCGCCCGGTACGCCTTCCATGGCGTTGCGCCCGTGGCCGACGACGAGCATCCGCTGACCGGTCGCTGCCGGCTCAACCTGACCCTGCGCCGGGCGCTTTAGTGCGTTACCCTGCGCGCCTTCACGTCTGCATCCAGGGCAGGCCTTCGACCTTCCAGCCGGAGACGCTGCCGCGGTGGCGTTCGGCGTCCGGGTCTCCCTCGAAGCCTGAGACGATATTGTAGCAGGGTCCGATCCCGGCCTTTGTCAGGGCGATCGCCGCCGCCATCGAGCGCGCGCCCGACCGGCAAAGCAGAACCACCGGCGCTTCGGCCGCGATCTCCTTGGCGGCCTGAGAGACGAAGCCTTCGTTGACCTGCATGGTTGGAAACTCCAGCCACGGGATCAGGACAGGCTTCTTGCCGATCTCGGCGAGGTTGGGAATCCCGACGTAGGCCCACTCCGCCGGGGTTCGAACATCGACCAGGACCGCGCGTGGGTCGCTGCACAGCAATTCCCACGCTTCCCTGGGGTTGACGTCGCCTGCGTAGCCTCCGCTCATGCCGTTCCCTCCCATTTGTCGGGGATATCGCGGGCGTCCAGCCGCCGGTTGAGGACCGCCAGCATCTCGCCCAGTGTCGTGAATTTCCGCCGCGGCGCCGGCGCCCGCGCTGCGCTCACCTCCGCTTCGTCGATGGTGCGCCAGTCGTTGAAGCTGACCGCGCGGATGCCGCGCTCCGCCAACAGCCGCTCGAGGCCCGGCCTGCCCGGCCTGGCGGCGGCTGTGACGTCGGCCAGGATTTGCGCCGCACACACCTCTCCGTCCGGCCGATTGCTGGAGATGACGCCGGTCGGTCCGCGCTTGGCCCAGCCGACGACGTAGAGACCCGGCTCGATGCGGCCGTCGTCGCTCGCAATCAAGCCGCGCGCCGGGTCGAACGGAAGGTCCGGTATCGCCTCGCAGCGATAGCCGATCGCGGTGATGATGGTTTGGCAGGCGATCTCGACGAACCGGCCGGTCGCGACCAGCGTTCCGTCACGCCACGCCATCGTCTCCAGCCGGAGCCCGCTCGCCGCTTCATCGCCGAGGATCGCGACCGGCGTGCGGAAGAAGCGAAAACGCAAGCGCTTGCGCTTCTCGTCACGTCGCGCACGAGAAAACTGACGAAACAGCGTCAGGTTCCGCTCGATCAGCCGCCGCTCCCGGTCGTCGCCGGCGTGTATCGGAGCGGCCGTGTTTTCGGGCAGGTCGGCCGGGTCGACCAGCGTCACGCACTCGTCCAGTTCAAGCAGTTCGCGGAGTTCGACGTTGGCGAAGCGCGCCTGCGCCGGTCCGCGCCGACCGACGACGACGACCTCTTCGATACCCGACCGGCGCAGCGTTTCGACGCCGTAGTCGGGGATGTCGGACGCGGCCAGTTCCGCCTCCGACATGACCAGAACCCGCGCAACGTCGAGCGCGACATTGCCGTTGCCGATGACGACGGCGGTCGGCCCGCGCACGATCGGGTCGAGGTCGCGGAAATCCGGGTGGCCGTTGTACCAGCCGACGAACAGCGACGAGCCGTAGACGCCGCGGCGGTGCTCCCCGGGTATGCCCAGCGCGCAATCGCGGGGCGAGCCGATGGCGAGGACGACGGCGTCGTAGATGGCGCGCAACTCTGCGAGCGCGACGTCGCGGCCGAGCTGCACGTTACCGAAAAAGTGGACCGCGTTGGCCAGCGCCATGCGCTCGAACTTCTGCGCGACCTTCTTCGTCGACTGGTGATCGGGGGCGACGCCGGCGCGGATGAGGCCGTACGGCGTCGGCAACCTCTCGATGACATCGATTTTGACGCGACCGCTGGCAAGCAGCGCTTCGGCCGTGTAGAAGGCCGCGGGCCCGGCGCCGACGATGGCTACGCTGAGCGTCATGGCCCCGCCATCGGCGCTGGCTCCAAGGAGAGGAGGTCGCCGGCGCCGCTGCGCCCGCCCATCGGCCGGGACAGTCGGCTCACGCGATTTCAGAAGCCGCGGTCACCGTCCAGGTGTCACCGCGTCGCAGCATTTCGTTCAGCGCCTCGGCGCGCGCCGGCTCTCGCGCCGCCGCGTCAACCCCTCGGCCGAAGGTCGGCGCCGGGTCGTCGTAGAGCACGCCCAACGCAACCGGCATCACCGGCGGCTGCATGGCGGCGAGCAGGCTCGCCAAAGTCTTGTTGCGTGCGTCGTGAACAAGAATGTCGCCGTCGCCGACCCCGTCCTCGCCAAGCGTGACCGCCTCCAGGCTCAGGCGCGGCACATTCAGCCGCAGACCCTTTCGCCCGCCGTCGAACAGCAACGGCTTGCCGTCTTCGCAAAAGAGCTGCCGACGCGGCGCCTCGTCGCGGCCGGTGAAGGCGCCGAACACGTCGTCGTTGTAGACGATGCAGTTTTGAAAGATCTCGACGAACGCGGCGCCGCGATGGGACCGGGCGCTTTTGAGGACGGAGATCAGGTGCTTCTGCTGAGTATCGATGGCGCGCGCGACGAAGCGGGCGCCGGCGCCCAGTGCGAACTGAACCGGCGAGACAGGTTGCTCAACGGAGCCTTGGGGGGACGACGGCGAGCGGGTGCCGACGCGCGAGGTCGGCGAATACTGGCCCTTGGTCAACCCGTAGATCTCATTGTTGAACAGCAGGACTTGCAGGTCGACGTTGCGCCTGAGCACGTGCAGCATGTGGTTGCCGCCGATCGACAGGCCGTCGCCATCGCCGGTCACGACCCAAACGTCCAGCTCCGGGTTGGCCAACTTGACGCCGGTCGCGATCGCCGGCGCGCGACCGTGGATCGTGTGGAAGCCGTAGGTCGCCATGTAGTAGGGGAACCGAGATGAGCAGCCGATGCCGGAAACGAAAACCGTGCGTTCCGGACGCGCGCCCCATTCGGCCAACGCCTTCTGCATCGCCTTCAGGATGGCGTAGTCTCCGCAGCCGGGGCACCAGCGAACCTCCTGATCGGACGCAAAATCGCTGGCTTTGAGTGCTGCGGGCGGCGTGGCGACGTTCATGCGCTCAGCTCCAGTCGCTCGAGGATCGCGCGCTGGACCTCCTCTATCTTGAACGGCTGGCCGGTCACCTTGCTCAGCCCCTCGACGGGCAAGAGGTAGCGCGATCGCAGCAGTCCGACAAGCTGGCCGCTGTTCATTTCAGCCACGAGCACGCGGCCGTAGCCGGCAAGCAGCCGACCGAGGTTGGCCGGGAACGGATTGAGGTGGCGCAGGTGGATATGGGCAACGTCGAGACCGCGTTCGCGCGACACGTATACCGCCCGGTTGATCGGACCGTAGGTGGAGCCCCAGCCGACGACCGCCAGTGCGCCGTGCTCATCCCCGAGTTCCGGTCGCTGGGGGGGGATGTCGCGGGCGATGCCCGCTATTTTGCTCGCGCGCTCGTCGACCATCCGCTGGTGATTGGCCGGATCATAGGAGATGTGCCCGAAGTCCGCACCCTTCTCGATGCCGCCGATGCGATGCTCCAGGCCCGCCTTGCCCGGGGGCGCCCACGGGCGAGCGCCGGTTTCGGGATCGCGGCGGTAAGGCAGGAAGTCGTCGCCGCCGCGACCGGCCTCGGCAAAACGGACGGGGAAAGAGGCCATTTCGGAGACATCGGGGATGTTCCACGGCTGGGCGGCGTTGGCGATGTAGCCGTCGGAGAGGACCATGACCGGGGTCATGTAGCGGGTGGCGAGGCGGATCGCTTCGACGGCGACATCGAAGCAGTCGGATGGCGAGCGGGCGGCGAGGACCGCGACCGGGCTTTCGCCGTGCCGGCCGAAGAGGGCGAGGTTGAGGTCCGATTGCTCGGTCTTGGTCGGCATGCCGGTGGAGGGTCCGGCCCGCTGGGTGTCGACCACGACCAGCGGCAACTCGGCGGCGACAGCGAGACCGATGGCCTCCGCCTTCAGCGCAATGCCGGGGCCGGAGCTCGAGGTGACGCCGATGGCGCCGGAGTATGATCCGCCGATGGCGGCGCAGACGGCGGCGATCTCGTCTTCCGCCTGCAGCGTCTCCACGCCGGCCTCGCGATTGGCGGTGAGGATATGCAGAATCGGCGAGGCGGGGGTGATCGGATAGGAGCTGAAGAACAGGCGCAGCCCGGCCAGATGGGCGCCCGCCATTAAACCCCAGGCCAACGCCTCGCTGCCGGTCACCGTCCGGTACAGCCCGGGGGCGATCGGCGCAGGCGGCAGGATGCAGCCGACGAGATCGCCCGAAAGCTCCGCGGTCTCGCCGTAGGCATGACCCGCGTTCATCGCGGCGACGTTGGCCTCGGCGACATTCGGCTGTTTGGCGAAGCGCTGACGCAGCCAGGCGGCGGTCGCTTCCCGCTCGCGATCGTACATCCAGTAGACCAGCCCGAGCGTCCACATGTTCTTGCAGCGGAGCGCATCCTTTTGCGACAAGCCGAAGCTCTTGACAGCCCCCAACGTCATCGCCGAAACGTCGATTTCGATGCGGCGGTAGCCCTCCAGAGAGCCATCGGCGAGAGGATTGCCGGCGTAACCGGCCTTGCGCAGCGTCCGCTCCGAAAACGATCCGGTATCGATCACCAGCAAGCCCCCGCTTCGCAGGGCGGGCAACTCGACCTTCAGCGCCGCGGGGTTCATCGCAACCAGCACGTCGGGCGCGTCGCCCGGCGTCCTGATCACCCGACCGCCGAAATTGATCTGAAACGCGGAGACGCCGTAGGTCGTGCCCGCCGGCGCCCGGATCTCGGCGGGAAAATCCGGAAACGTCGCAAGGTCGTTGCCGGACAGGGCCGTCGCCGCGGCGAACTTCGCGCCGAGCACCTGAATGCCGTCGCCCGAATCGCCGGCAAAGCGAACGACGACCGATTCCAATTGCGTCCGCCCGATCACCTGCTCCGGCGGCTTCGCGGTCTGTGTCGTGAAGGTATTCATCTGTCCCTTGATCGAGCTGAGCGGCTGCTCAAGCGCTGCGTCCGTCCGTCGCCGCTGCCTTTCGCCCGCCTGTTCGCCATCTGTTCGGACAGACGTCCGAACGACGATATGGTGACGATATGGTTACGGCTCCGATCATGCCGCAACAACCATGTTGTCGCAACGGCGCCGTTCCCCTTATCTTCCGCCAACCACGACCTGGAACAGCGGGGATCGTCCGTCTACGGCCGGAGTTTCGCGCCATCGCCGGAGGGCACGGGCCACAATGACGGCCAAAGTTGCGGCAACGACAGCGGATCGCGATAACCACCTCGACATCGCGGCGGATCTGATTGGGCGCGCAACGGCCGCCGGCGCCGAGGCCGCCGACGTGATGATCGTCGACAGCCGATCGATCGGCGTCTCGTGCCGGCTCGGCCGGGCCGAGACGCTGGAGCGGGCGGAGACGGTGGAGGCGGGGCTGCGGGTTTTCCTTGGCCGTCGCCAGGCAATCGCGGCGTCGTCGGATCTCTCGCCCGGCGGACTGGCCGACCTCGTCCAGCGGTCGCTGGCAATGGCGCGGGAGGTGCCGGAAGATCCGTTTTGCGGCATCGCCGAACCCGGAGAGATCGACCGCGGTTCGCACGCCGTCGACAGCTTCGATGGCACCGAGATGACGGCGGAGGGCCTCCTTGCGACCGCCATGGCGGCCGAGGACGCGGCTCGCTCGGTGGCCGGGGTAACGAATTCCGAAGGCGCCGAGGCTTCCTGGAGCACGAGCCGCGCGGCCATCGCCGCCAGCAACGGCTTGGCCGCCGCGTATCGGCGGAGTTCGGGCAGTCTCTCCGTCTCCGTTCTTGCCGCCGGGGAAAGCGGCATGGAACGCGATTACGACTACACCGCCGCAGTCTACGCCGCCGACATGCGTGCTCCCGAAGAGGTCGGCCGCGCCGCCGGCGAGCGTACGGTGCGTCGCCTCAACCCGCGCAAGGCGGGGTCGGCGCGCGTGCCGGTCATATTCGAGCCGCGGGTTTCGCGGACGCTGCTCGGCCATCTTGCCGGCGCCGTCAATGGCGCCGCCATCGCCCGCAAGACCAGCTTCCTCAGGGACAAGATGGGCGCACGTATTTTCCCCGCCGGCGTCGAGATCATCGATGACCCGCTGCGCGCGCGCGGGCTGCGTTCGCGACCGGTCGATCACGAGGGCATCGCCACCGGTCCGGTCGCGGTCGTCGCCGATGGCGTCCTCGCATCGTGGCTGCTCGACCTCCGTTCGGCGCGGCAGCTCGGGCTGCGCCCCACCGGCCATGGGTTGCGCGGGACAACGACTCCGCCGTCGCCGGCGCCGAGCAACCTGTATCTTGCCGGTGGCGACCGGAGCGCCGCGGCGCTCGTCGGCGAGGTGAAGAGCGGGCTCTACGTGACGGAACTCATCGGCTTCGGCGTCAACTCGGTGACCGGTGACTACAGTCGCGGCGCCAGCGGCTTCTGGATCGAAAACGGGCAGATCGCGTATCCGGTCAGCGAAATTACGATCGCGGGAAACCTTCTGGAGATGTTCTCGCACTTGACGCGCGCAGACGATCTGGAGTTCAGGTATGGTACCGACGCGCCGACGGTGCGTGTCGACGCAATGACCGTCGCCGGTTGTTGAGGGTCGAGCAACTGGTGGAGCGGCAGATGAGGCGGCCGACGGAGGGGCGAGCGTCATGCGCTTGGTCGGAGGCCGTGCGATTGAGGCGATGGGGGAACTAGTCTGAAATGAGGTCGTTGGAGGAGTTGGAGCGTGTGCTGGTAATCGCCCCGCACGCGGACGATGAGGTTCTCGGTTGCGGCGGTCTGCTGGCGAAGGTGGCGGACTCGCCCGGGCGCGCCCACGTTGTCTTCATGTCCGTCGACGGCTTTCACCACTATGGACTGACCGGGGGAACGACCTTCGAGCAGCGGGTGGAGGAGATCGAGGCGGTGGCGCGGCTGCTCGACTTCACCTGGGAGATCGTCTACCCGAACCAGGACATGATCGAGAAGCTCGATGCCGTGCCGAAGCGCGATCTTGTCGACCGATTCGAAAAAATCTACAACGAACACAAACCCGATCTGCTGTTGCTGCCCTGCTTCGTCGACTACGATCAGGATCACCGCCGCACCTTCGAGACGGCCTTCGCCGCGGCGCGGCCGATTTCGCCGAAATTCGGAAAGTGGCTGATCCCGATGGTTCTTGCCTACGAGCAGAACAAGCTGAATTTCGCGTGGCAGGATCTGCCGAAGTGTACGATGTACACGGACATTTCTTCGCACATCGAGCAGAAGATTGCGGCCATCGAAGCTTATGCGACACAATTGCGACCGCCGCCACATGTGCGTAGTCTGGACGGCGTCCGCGCGCTGGCACGGATTCGCGGCGCCGACATTGGCGTAGATTATGCCGAAGCCTTCCAGGTATTCCGGGCCGTGCTGTGAACGCTGAAGCTGTGCGTATCCGCGCCGGCGCGCCGCGAGGCCGCAAGGGCTTATGAGCATGCAAACGCGGGAGGAGCCCGAAAAGGTGGTCGCGGGCGGCGGCGCTCCGCCGCGCGTCAGCATCGGGCTGCCGGTATACAATGGCGAGAACTACATGGCCGCGGCCATCGAAGGTGTCCTCGGCCAGTCGTTCACCGATCTCGAGCTCATCATCGCCGACGACGCTTCGACCGACCGGACGGCCGAGATCTGCCGTGACTATGCGGCGCGCGATGCGCGGGTGCGCTACCACTGCAACGCCACCAATCGCGGCGCGGCGCCGAACTACAACAACCTCGTGAAGCTGGCGCGCGGCGAGTATTTCAAGTGGATCGCTCACGACGACGTTATAACGCCGGATTACCTGATCAAATCCGTCGAAGCCCTCGATCGACAGCCGGAGGCCGTCGTCGCTCACACCCAGATTCGGGTCATCGACAAGGACGGTTGCGAACTCACCCTGTATGACAACGCCCTGCCCCTGACGACGCAGCCACGGGCGTCGGACCGCTTCGCCGGCGTTGTCCTCGACCGTTACGCTCACCACGCCTTTTTCGGTCTGTTCAGGATGGAGGCCTTGCGCCGGACGCGATTGCACCGGAGCTACGCCGGCGGCGACCGCGCTCTCGTCGCTACCCTCGCCCTTCTGGGGCCATTCGTTCATGTTCACGAACCGCTGTACTGGCAGCGGCATCACCCCGATCGCTACTTCGTCAAGGTCAGCGCCCGCGAGCGAGCCGCCTGGCACGACCGCGAGAACACGATGATCGTCGCCTCGCCCCTGTGGACCCTCTACAAGGATCTGATCTGGGGCGTCCGGACCCATGTCGGCGATCGCGACGAGCGGATGCGCTGCTACAAGCATCTGGCGCGCTGGTGGTCGTTCGACCTCAACGGCGTCCGCGTGGCGGTTGAACTCGTCGAACCGGTGGCTCCCTGGGCGACCGGAACCGCGCTGGCGGTCAAGCGCTTCTTCGCCGGCTCGAAGGACGAAGCACTCAGCAGCGAAGAGCACAAGCGATAGCCGCGCGATCCAGTTGATCGGCGCTTGCCCATCGCTCATCGAGCCGGCCGCCCGCCGGCGCTTAAGCCAGCCTTAACCCGTCTCGGCCGATCCTGCAGCGGTCACGACCGTTTCCGCAGATGGATCCCGCGACATGCTCAACAACAGGCTGAACAAGCCTCGCGCGCTTGCCTGTCCGCTCTCCGGCCTCGTTACACTTCTGATGATGCAGGCTGTCGCCGTTCCGGCTGTCGCGGGCGGCTTGCGCACGGTCGCTGCCGGAACCTGGGGCCAGCCGGCCGCCGACGAAAGCGAAACCTGGGGCCAGCGCAGCTTCGTGCTGGCGCAGAACGCCGCAGCCGCGCCACCCGGCGCCGGCATCGACGCCCCTCCGGAGCGCGCCGGGCGCAACCGGGATCCGGGTCAGCCGCCGCCGGTCGATCTGTTGGCCGATGTCGGCGGGATCCTGACGCCCCGCGGCACCCTCGTCGTCGAGCCGCAGATCGAGTACACCTACGACACCTCCAACCGCTTCTTTTTCAACGGCATCGAGATCGTCGATGCGCTGCTGATCGGAATTATCGAAGTCGACAAGGCTCAGCGGGAGACGATGACCGCGAGCCTCGGCTTGCGCTACGGCCTGACCAGCCGGCTTGAAGCCGATGTGCGCGTCCCGTTTGTCGTTCGCCACGATCGCCTGACCCGCCAGGAAGTGGGATCCTCTACCGAAAGCACCGACTCGCTGAAGCTCAGCGGGCTAGGCGACATCGAATTCGGCCTGCATTACCAGTTCAACCGCGGCTACGAAGGCTGGCCATTCTTCGTCGGCAATGTACGGGCGCAAAGCAACACCGGCGACGGACCTTACGACGTCGACCCGACCGACGAGGCGCCGACCGGATCGGGGTTCTGGGGAGTCGAGCCCAGCATCACCGTCATCTACCCCTCCGACCCGGCTGTGCTGTTCGCCAACGTCGGGTACGTCCACAACTTCGCCAGCTCCGTCAACCAGACCTTTTCCTCCGGAACCAGCGCCATCCGCGTCGAGCAGGTCGACCCCGGCGACTCGATCCGGGCCAGCTTCGGCGTCGGCTTCGCTCTCAACGAGCGCCTGTCGCTCAGTATCGGCTACGAGCACAACTGGATCGCCGGCACCGAGCAGGAGCAGCGCGATCTGACGACGGGTGAGACAACGACCATGGAATCGGACGCCTTTCAGGTCGGCTCTCTCCTCTTCGGCGTCTCCCTCGGCCTTGCCGAGAACCTCGGCCTCAACGTCAATGTCGCCATCGGTGTGACCGATGAAGCGCCCGACGCCCGGATCACCGTCCGCCTGCCGGTTTCCTTCGACCTGTTCGGCTGATCCGATCTAGCGAGGACCGTACAGGATCTGCGCCTGGATCGCCGGGCGGAGGGCTCTCGCGGCATTGAGGGCGCCGAGCCGGCGGGCGACGCCGCCGACGCTGATATTGATGTCGAGCTGGTTGGTGATGACCCGGTTGACGTCGGTGTTTTCGACGAACGTGTTGAGCATGTTCTGCGTTAGTCGCGTCGTCCCGCCGATATCGACGGTGGTCATGGTTCCGGCGGTTGAAACCGCGACGTTCGCCCCGGTCGGGCCGCCCGATCCGAGCGCGGAAGGCGCGCTTCCCCCCGTGACCTCGCCCAGCGCCTGGACGCTTGTGCCGGCGTGAGCGACCCGGCCGGCCGTGGGGACCGTAAACCGGGTCACGACCTCCAGCCGCTCGCCGAGCCCGCCCAGCGCCTGGTCGATGACGGAGCGGGAGACGATGCCGACGGCGAGGTCGAAGCCGCCGACGGCAAATCCGCCCCGCGTCCCGCTCAGTTCGCCATCGGACAGGGATTCGGCGGCGAGGGAAAGCGGAGCCTTGACCGCGGCCGCGGCCGCCGTCGGGCCCGAGAGGAGGAGGCCGGCTGCGAGCGGCAGCGCCAGGGCGACCGCGCTGCCGCGGCCGGCGACCCGGCGGAAGCCGGCAGACTGCCATCGGTGTTGCTGCGTGAGGGCAATCATGACGCTCGTCCCTAGTATCTGCCGGTCGCCGCCGGCAGGTTGACGTTGAACGAGGCGAGCGACTGGCGATCGAGGGCGGTCCCGAACGGCGCCTTGACCCGGACCGCCCAATCGCGGTCGCTGTTGAAATGCCTGTGCGCCACGTCGGGCTCGTCGCGGATGATGAAGGCGATCCCTTCCCACATCTCGCTGAACGCAGCCCGGCCGTAGACCTTCACGCCGGCGGCGGGGTCGCCGACGACGACTTCGTCGCCGCGGATGCCCTTGATCAGGACGAAGTGCTTGTAGCCGTTGGCGTTGATCAGGGTGATCGCCGGCACCTTCGCTGCCGCGAGCTTGTCCAGCGAAACGCGGAAACCGTCGGCGCGGAGGCCCTCTCCGGCGAGGTAGGTCTTCATATCGAGGAGCGAGAAACCGGAGCGCTGGATGCGCTCCTTGTCGCCGGCGATGTACATCGCGCGGAAGGTCGCCTCTTCCGCGGTCGGCCGCTCGTAGTGAAAGGTAAGCAGGCTGGCGAGGGCGGCGGAGCCGCAACTGAAATCGTAGCGCTGCCTGATCACCGTCTTGAACCGCGCCTCGGTGACGCTGGTCACGCCGACGTTGAACTGGCCGCCGGCCGCGAACTGGATCCCGACCCGGCCCGCCTTCGCCGGCGCCGTCACCGCGAGCGCGGCCGCGGTGAGGATGCCGACGGCGAGCCCGCGGCTGCCGCAGCGCACGGGCAAGGAAAAGGTCATCTTCAATTCGTGCTCCCTTGGGCACCGCAACCGGCCGGCGCGGATACGCCCGCGCCGCCCGGATTAGCGGGCCATGTCGACCGAGACGTTGACGTTGACGCTGTTGGACATGGTCAGGACGCCGGTGTTGACGACCATCGTGTTGCCGAAGCCGTGGATCTCGGACATGAGGTTGCCGACCGCGTCGCCGCTGGCGATACCGGAAATGGTGTTGCCGGCAACGGTGGTGCTCGTATTCGAGGCATTGAGCTGGACGTCGTCGACGACGATGCCGAGGTCGAAACCGCGGCTGCCGCCCGCCAACCCGGCGAGATCCGTCGTCGCCATCGCTTCCCAAGCCGCAGCCGCGTCGGGGCCCGGCGTTGCCGGTTGCGCGAGCGCCGCACGTCCATGCGCCGCAGCGGCCACGCAAAGGGCGAGTACGGCGAGGGCGCGGCGATATTTGCGCGGGCGTTTCATGGTCTGTCCTCCAGAAGCGCGCAGCTCCGGCGAAGGCGCCGGAAACTGCGGTGCCGGCTCAGCCGGAACCGGTGGGCGATGCCCACCGGTCCGTCCGAGACTGGCCTACTTCACGATCGCGTTCAGGGCGATGTTGTTCGCCTGGGAGGCGATGCCGGTGTTGTTGCTGACCTGGGCGATGCCATGCATGTAGCTCAGGTTGACGCTGTTGATCGCGCCGCTGTCGACGCCGGCGCCCAGCGCCGCATGCATCGAGGCGCCCACAAGCCCGGCATTGGCCGATGCCAGGTTGATCATCACGTCGCCGAGCGAGACGTCGGTTTGCGAGCCGGTGTTGACGTCGTCGCCGGCGAGGATGCCGGAATTGCCGCGACCGATGCTGTTGTCGGTGGCGTCGCCGTTGACCGCCGCGACGCTGTCCCCGCTCGCCTCGGCCTCAAGCTCGGTCTTGCTGACGCTGACGTCCTTGCGCAGGCTGACGGTCAGGGCGTTGTCCTCGTGGTTGCTGTAGTTGAAGCTGTCCGTCGCCGTCTTGTCGTCGTCCGTCGAGGCGGTGACGCTGTTGTCGGTGTTGGCGGTGAAGGTCTTGGTGATCGTGCTGCTGTCATTCGCGTTGCCGTCGCTCCACGCATTCACCTGGTTGTCGTCCACATAGGGGCCCGGCGAGAAAGCCGAAGCGCCCTGCGTCAACGCCAGGGTGAGAGCGAGGGCCGACGCGGTGCCGAGGAGGGAAAACTTGATCATATCGGACGTCTCCTGTGTCAGGTTGAAGAAAGCCTTGCTCTGCAGGCTATCGTTGCGAGGCTTTCGATCATCTGGGCCGCACAAGCGATGAACCTTTGTTTGCACCGGCCGTGCCAAACCTATGGTAGCAAAATCAGACACCACTTAACTTACTGTTATATAGAAGATTTTCGCGCTGAACGGCGCCCGGCAGCGTCTTGAGGGGCTGAGCGCGCATCCATGGATTGTAAAGCTGGCTTTACGCCGAGTGTATCAGCAGCGATCCGCTGCGGCCGGGAGCCGGCGGCTTCCTGGGCCAAGGCCTGTCGCGCCGCCTACACGCGGGGTTCGTTTCGCCGGGCCCGGGTCCTGGGCCTTCAGCGCATGGTCGGCATGGCGAAATCGGCGCCGCCGGCCTCTTCCCCGGGCCAGCGGGCGGTGACCGTTTTCAACCGGGTGTAGAAGCGCACGCCTTCGGGCCCGTGTACGGCGTGGTCGCCGAACAGCGAGCGCTTCCAGCCGCCGAAGCTGTGAAACGCGAGCGGCACCGGAATGGCGACGTTGATCCCGACCATGCCCGCGGCGACGCCGCTGGCGAAGGCTCGGGCGGCGCGGCCGTCGCCGGTGAAGATGGCGGCGCCGTTGCCGAAGGCGTGGCCGTTGGTGA
>JAEULH010000091.1 GCA_016793925.1 Rhodospirillales bacterium
CAAGAACGTGGAATTCTCGGCGCAGGTGGCGCTACTTGCCCTGCGGGGCCTGCGCACCAGGCCGCGAGCAGATGCAGAAGGCTCTCGCCAAGCTGTTGCAGCAAGAGGGCCATCCATATCCCGCGGAACCAGGACGGTAGCCGACGGCAATATCAAGCCGGGGGGAGGGGGGGCGCGCCCATGGCGACCCAGGCTAGGCGCCGGTCAGCCACCCGGCGCCGCATCGAGGCCGTTCAATCTCAGCGGCCGTGTTCACGCGGCGTCGGCCGGAACCGCCAAGCTGAGCATCGGCGCGGGAGTGAGCAAGACAGCTGAGAAGAGAAACGCGCAAGGTGAATGTGATCCGGATCACATCCGCGCGTGTCCATCCAGAGTCAGTGTTGCGCTTTTGTTGGCCAAGTTCATCAGGGGGTTTGCGACTTTGCGCAAATTCCGGAGAGCCACGAGACTCGCGTGAGGCGCGTGGCCTTCAGCACACTCGTTTGAGGGGACGGCGTGCCATTCAGCTACCGGCATTTCCTGCGCCAAGTGCCAGCGCACACCATGCGCGACTTTCTCAACGGCCGCGGCGTTCAGTTCGAGCAGGAGATCGACTGGCGGGCCGAAGAGGCAAAGATCGCCGAACAATTGGCGGCGGCGATCGATGCTCTGGACGACGAAGTGGGCGCGGAAATCATCGCCGCTTTTGAGCGCGCTTATCACATGTCGGACGAGCGCGGCCACATCGCCTTCCTCAACGCCACGCCCGATCAGGGCGGTCTTGCGAAGCGGCTGGCGGAACTGGAGAACGGTCAGGATCGATCGCTCCGCGTGCTGACCGACGACGAAGCGCTCTTTCAGGCAGCCGAGGAAATCCGCTACTTCGACTATTACATTGAGCGCTCTCAGGGGCGGCGATTCCGGTCACGGTTGGGCCTTGCGCTCGATCGAGGCGACGACGCGCTTCAGCGCTTCGGGAGCGCCGTGAGTGACTGGTTTCGTCAGCGCGACGGCTCGGGGCAGGCATTCCATGCGGAAGTTATCGACCGGTATGCCAACGGCAGCGTCCAGGTTACGCTGTACGTCGAGGATCTGCCCAGCAACCGGCCCGAATTCGAGAAGCGCCGGCTCAAGCGGCGAGCTTCCAGACCGGCTAGGGAGGCTGCGGTCGTTTATGTGCCGGCGACTGGCTGCTTGGAGACCGTCGGCAAAGGCGGTAAACGGGTGCACGAGGCGTTGCGCGATATTTTCGCAGAGCACCTGCTCGGCATTCCGCATGGTGGCGAACGCCTCCTCACGCAAGAGTTCAATCTCCAACGCCTTCTCGTGGATGGGGTGCTGCCGGTCAATCGATCGGATGGCTTGCTCAAGGCGCGTATCCGCCGGCTAAAGCTGGAAACACCACGCCCGGGGCAGGGCTCGATCATGATCGACACGCCACCATGGGAGGACGCTCCGTCAGCGCATGCCTTTGCCAAGACATGGCTCGGTCGCTCGAACCCGATCAACGGCGGTTTCATCGTCGTGCAGGCCATGATCACGCTGCATTTCGAGGCCGTGCCGGGCAGGCGGCCGAAAGCGCTGCACGTTGAGCTCTCGAAGTTGGGAGCTTCCAACACGAGGGACTTCCGCCAAAAAGACCGAGAGCTTGTTGAGCGCTACTTGCGGGAATGGCAGATCATCCCGTGAGAGTGCTGCCGCAACTTCGATGATCGACCTCATCTGCGATCTCCTGGAGCAGCCGGAGCCGGTCATTGCAAGGGGGGCGGCGCTTTGGACCGCACGCCACGGAGATGTCGAGCGCCTCCGTAAGCTGGATGCGCTGAAGCCATCGGATTCCGTTCGAACCATTGCCTGCCCGGCCTGCGACGAGCATCACTACGTCCGCGTCGAGTACACGCAAGAAGGGACCTTCCGCGCGTACTGCTACTACGAAGGCTTCCATCCCATCGATGCCGACGATCTTACGGCGCTGGAGGTTGACATTCCCTGGATGATCGGCGCCCTCCGCGAAGGCATCAACGTGCTCTCGCGACCGGTGGCGGAGGAACTGGTGCCGGGTCACCTCTGGTTTCTCGGCGAGCAGCGCATCAGGGCGTACCGGACGCGCTTCTATTTCGGATGGCGCTTGATTGATCCGGCCTGCATCGAGCAGGCGGGCGCGGCGCTGGCCGACAAGCCGGCGACGATGCCGAGCCTCCTCCTCACCTCGTCGTCCTCTCCAAGGCTTTTTGCTCGATTGCCGAAGCGTCACGCCGCCGTCTTCTTGCCGGACGCGTGCCGGATGACGGACGCTGGCGTTGCAGTCGATGAAGACGTGTTGCTGGCGGCGCTGCGTGCCGACGATCGGGTCGTCGCTGGCACCGGCGGCGTGGGCTACGTGTTCTCGGAAGGTGTTCGCTCTGCCGTCGTCGGCGACAGGAGCTTCACGTTCACCAAGAAGCAGGCCGCCATCATCGAGGCTTTGTACGAAGCTTATGCGAGCGGCCTCCATGGCCTCCATCAGGACGAGGCTGCGGCGAAAGCCAACAGCAACCAGCGGATCGTCCAGATTTTTCGCGACAACAAGGAAGCCTACGAGGCGCTCATCGGCAGCGACGACCAGGGGTACTACTGGCTGAAGCTCTGACACTCGCGGTCAGCGCAGAATCCCACAGGTTTTCCAACAACCACCCCACACATTTCCCGACAGGCGATCTGCCATCTTGTCAGCACGATTTCGACAGGATTGGAGCTGGCCGCCGTGCCCACCCGCCATCTGAACCAGACCGAACTTTCTGCTCGATGGAACCTCTCCCCCCGCACCCTCGAAAGGTGGCGTTGGCTTGGGCAGGGCCCGAAGTTTTTGAAGCTGGGCGGTCGCATCGCCTACCGCCTCGAGGACATCGAGGTCTTTGAGGGGGCCCGGCTCCGCCAAGTGACCGGATCTGCCGGAGCAATGGCGACGGCGACGATACGGCGAACCGGCGAATGACCAGCGCCGACTGTACCATGTTGATAACGATCCGCGCGATCGACGACGAGCGATGCGGACGGACGGCAAGCTGATGATCGAGCGCATGGCGCCTCCCGACCTGGCGCGCGCCCTTGCCGACCAGGCCGAGAGCATCGCTCGCGACCTGTTTCCCGCCGGATGGCGGCAAGGAAACGACTGGTGCGTGGGCTCTGTCGCCGGCGAGCCGGGTCAGTCGTTGCGCATCAGCCTCGGCGGCAAGCATCGCGGCCGTTGGCGCGAATTCTCCGACGGGTCCGGCGGTGATCTGCTCGATCTCGCCGCCGCGGTCTTGTTCGGCGGCGACCTTCGCCACGCTATCGGCTGGGCAAGAGACCATGTCGGCTGCGCCTCGCCGCCTGTCACCAGGATCAAGCAAGTGGAGCCGGCGGCGCCAAGGTCCTGGACCAGCAAGATCGCTCACCGGTTGTGGCAAGAGTCGCAGCCGGCGGCGGGGACGCTGACTGACCTGTATCTCGAGGCGCGGCGGATCCACTGCGCCATTCCCCCGAGCATCCGTCACCATCCCGCGCTCGAGTATCGGCACGGCGGGAAGGTGCTGGGGACGTTCCCGGCGATGGTCGCGGCGGTGACCGACCCGCGGACGGGCGAGTTCCGAGGCCTGCACCGGACCTACCTGCAGCCGGGCATCGACCCCAACCCTGTGGGGAAGCTCGCCCTCACCGACGATGCGGGGAACCGGCTGGAGCCGAAACTCTCGCTAGGCGCACTTGCTGGCAACGGCATCGTCCTCGGCGGTCTGTCGAGGCGACACGTGGTCTTTGTCGGCGAGGGCATCGAGACCACCGCCCGGGCCGTGTCGCTCGCCGGACGTGGGGGTATCGCGGCGGTGTCGGCCGGCAACATGCCGCGCCTGCGACTGCCGGATGCCGCTCGGCTCATCTACATCCTCGTCGATCCCGATCCGGCCGGAAGGAACTCGTCCGAGCGCGCAGCCGAACTGTGGACCCGGGAAGGACGCAAAGTCTTTCTCGTCGATCCCGGCGAGGTCGGCGCATGAGCAAACCAGGCGACTTCAACGATCTCCCGCCGGAGGGTGCGCGAAAAGCTCTGGCCGGTGCGAGGCACTTTCACCCAGACATCGAGGACGGTGGTCGCGACAACGGCGCGCCACACCAGCCGTGCGACGGCGTCGACCGTCCGTGGACGGACCCCCTGGACATCATCGGCGCTCCAGAAGTCGTTGGCTACCCGACCCTGGGTGCGGACTGCCTGCCAGAGCCTCTTTGGCGTTACGTTCAAAGCGAGGCGCAGCGTCTCAACGTCGATTCCTGTCCTCTTACGGCCCATGTCCTTGCCGCCTGCGCGACCGTGATCCATGGCAGCTGGCGGATCAAGCCAAAGAGACATGACTTCTGGACCGAGCCCGCCAATCTCTGGGTCTGCGTCGTCAAGGACGTCGGGACTCGCGGGACGGAGATGATCCGCTCGGCATTCTGGCCGGTGCGCGAGGCCGACCGAAACCACTATAGCGACTGGAAGCGCGAGCACGACGCCTGGAGCCAGCGTCAGGCTCAAAAGGCGAAGTCGGAGGCCGGCGAGGAGACCGACCCCGAGCCGGTTTGCCGGCGCCTGATCAGCAACGATGCCACGGTCGAAGCGGCCTCGGAGATCCTGAAGGCCGCCGACGAATACGCGAAGCTCACGCTCGAATGCGATGAACTGATCGTGTTCCTTGGCAGCTTCAACCGCTACAGCGCCAACGGCTCATCGGCTCGCGCCGACTGGCTCCAGGCCTACGATGGCGGCCCGCATCACATCGACCGCGTCCGCCGCGGCCACGTCTACGTGCCGAATTGGGCGGTCACGGTGGCCGGGAATATCCAGATCCGGCGCCTGCAGGGATTGGGGAAAGACCTGATCGCCGATGGCCTGTTCCAGCGGTTCATGACGGTTCATACCCGCCCTCCGAAGCTGGGCGTCGACGATGATCAGCCGCTGAACCCGACCGCCAGGGAAGACTACGGCAATCTGCTGGCGACAATGGCCACGCTTAGGCTTCCTGATCGCTCACTGGCCGACCGTGTCGCTCCGGCGTGGGTTGACGAGGACGGGCACGCCGAGCGCAGGCGCTTCATGCGCCACCTCGAACGTCTGCAGGCCGATCCGACATTGCCGACGATTATCCGCGAGACCGCGCCGAAATGGAGCGGTCTCCTCGCGCGGCTGTCTCTGGTCTTCCACCTCGTCGACCTGGCCGAGACCATCAGAATGGGAGGGGAACCCGCCACGGCCGAACTGCTGCGGGTGCCGGGCTCCGTTGTAGCCATGGCAGCGACATTCCTGCGACGCATCGTCCTTCCCAATCTGTTCCGGCTCGGCTTCGAGACGATGCCCGAAGAGGGTCAGCCCGCCGCCCACGCGCGATGGCTGGCCGGGTACATTCTCGCCCACGGTCTGGAGCGGATAACGGCGCGCGATATTGGCCGCGTCTACCGCGATCTGCGGGGCAAACGCGCTGAAGCCGAACTGGCCATGTCGGTACTCGAAGATGCGGGCTGGGCCCAACGATCAGAGGTGGGCCGGGCCGACAGCGCCAGCTGGGCCATCAACCCGGGTGTTCATACGAAGTTCAGCGCCGCGGCGGCGATCGAACGGGATCGGCGCGAGACGGTGCGCGAGCTCATTCGCCAAAAAGTAGATATGTAAGCTCAAAGCATAACCTCAGGCTGAGGACCGTCCCAAGTGTCACATGCGCACGTATGAAGAGGGCTCTCTCCCTTGTTCTTATTTCTTCCAGTCCCGAGGCCACACTTCCCTACCACGCGCGCGCGAGTGACGTTTGGGACGCTCGGCCACCAAAGCAATCGGAGGGTTGACCATGCGTAATGGATCGTGGACCTCCAAGGCCGTAGCGGAACGGCTCGAGGAAGCCGCAGCAACGCTTCGCCGTCTTCCGCCGGTGCGGGTCCGCGGCTTCTACAGCGCATGGCCCCGGATCGTAGGCGATGTCTGCGAGGCGGTGGAGCCGGACGAGGTTCACCTCGGCCCGCCCGCACCCGCTGCCATAGATCGCATGGACCAGGCGCTCCGGTGGCTGCATTGGCTCGAGCCTGACGAGACGCGATTGGTTTGGCTCCGCGCCGAAGGCGTGCGCTGGAAGGTCATCACCTCTCGGTTCAGAACGGGCCGGTCGACCCTTTGGCGTCGCTGGACGGGCGCGCTGATCAAGATCGCTGGGGCCTTGAACAGGGCCGAACTGCATTGCCGTACGATCGACGTAGACAAACGAAACAAGATCTAGTATGAAAGAGAGTACAATTGCCTTGATGTTGCTCCTGTTTCGTTTTTTCTAAGAGACTGCCCTTCCTTATCGCTGCGCTTGGGTCCTTCCTGGGCTGAAAACGTATGCGGGTCGGCCGCGCTCGGCCTGGGCTTGCTGGTGCCGAAATTTTTGGGAAGCCAGGGAAGCCAGGAGCCACCACGCGGTGGCTTTTTGTGTTTATGGAATAGGGACTTGGCCTGGATCCCAAGGCGGCTTCCGGGTGGACTCCGGGGTCCAGGGGGAAGCCGCCCCGGTGGGCCGCGGAAGCCATCCCCGTGGACCGGGGAAGCCACATATAGTCTGACGATGTCAGCGGCTTAGCCCGGCGCCCCAGCCGACCTCTTGGCCTCCGTTCTACATGCGCCTTCTGGATCCAGACTTGGACGCCGGACTCTGGGAACCACTCGTGCCGTCGGCCGGGTCGACCGCAAGTCGCACACTCGCTCTCGAAGACACGGTCGCGGCGGCATCGGTTGCCCGCCTGCGCCCTGTAACGGCACGTCCTCGCTGACCATCATTAACCACAGGATATCGACGATGACCCTTCGCTTTCTGCCGGGGCAGATCGAGCTCTGGCCGATCGACCGGCTGAAACCGTACGCCAACAACGCGAGGACGCACAGCGCGGATCAGATCGCGAAGATCGCGGGCTCGCTGGCGGAATTCGGATGGACGACGCCTGTGCTGGTCGCCGATGACGGCGAGATCATCGCCGGCCATGGGCGGGTGCTGGCGGCGGCGCACCTGGGCCTCTCCGAGGTTCCGGTGATCAGGCTCGATCATCTGACGCCGGCGCAGGTCCGCGCCTACCGCCTTGCCGACAACCGCCTGGCCGAGCTGGCCGGCTGGGACGATGAACTCCTGGCGATCGAACTCGCCGAGCTTGGCGATCTTGACTTCGATCTCGATCTGACCGGATTCGGCGGTGCCGAGCTGGACCGGCTGCTGACGCTTGCGGACGGGGAGGGTGAGGGGGCCGACGACGAGGACATCGTTCCCGAGCCGACGGCCGACCCGGTCTGCCGGCCGGGTGACCTGTGGCTTCTCGGAGAGCACCGGCTTTTGTGCGGGGATGCGACGGTGCACTCAGACGTCGAGCAGGTGCTTGCGGGTATGCCTGCGGACATGTGCTTCACCGATCCGCCCTACAACGTCGACTACAGTACCAAGGGCGCCATGCGCGGCAGCGACCGGCGGATCCTAAACGACAACCTTGGCGACGGCTTTGCCGCCTTCCTCCAGGCTGCCTGCGCCAATATCGTCGCCCTTACCCGGGGTGCCGTCTACATCTGCATGTCCTCCTCGGAACTGCACACCCTGAAGGCCGCGTTCACTGCCGCCGGCGGGCACTGGTCGACGTTTCTCATCTGGGCCAAGAACACCTTCACGCTCGGCCGCGCGGACTACCAGCGCCAGTACGAGCCGATCCTCTATGGCTGGGCCGAGGGTGGCGGGCATTACTGGTGCGGGGCCCGAGACCAGGGCGACGTCTGGTTCGTCGACAAGCCCACCTGCAATGACCTGCATCCGACAATGAAGCCTGTGGAGCTGGTCGAGCGTGCCATCGTCAACTCCTCGCGGCGTGGGGATGTCGTGCTCGATCCGTTTGCCGGATCCGGTACGGCGCTGATGGCCTGTGAGAGGACCGGCCGCCGGGCACGCCTAGTCGAGCTCGATCCCGCGTACTGCGATGTCATCATCGAACGCTGGCAGGCGGCGACGGGCAGGCACGCGACGCTCGATGGTGATGGCCGAACCTTGGCCGAGGCCGCCGACGAACGCCTGGTGCGGGCGGCGTGATGGAGGCCGCCCGCATGACCTCGGCTGCTGCAGCCACCGGCCAGGCGATCAGGTGCGGCCTGCTGCTCGGCGTTCAGATCGCGCTGTTCCCGCTCGTCGGGCTCAACGCCCCGATAGCGCATGGTCTGGCCACGGCGCTCGGGGATCCTTGGCGCGTCCGGGATCCGGTCGGCGCTAGAGATCTTGACGGCGACAAACCGGGCCAGACAGCGGCCCTTGCGATGCTGCCGGTTCTCGCCCGTTTTCTTCGTGCGGAACTGCGAACTTCCCGACGGCGAGAAGCCGGACACGGTCGATGAGGCGGTACTCCGCAAACTCGTTGAGCCTGTGATGCTATGAGGTATCGGTTCCCATCAACCGGAAATATCCGCTGGCGACGCTGATCGCGGCGCTGAGGAGCGATCCCGGCGCCGACAATGCCCGGCGGATCACCTTCGAGTACGTCATGCTCGATCGGGTCAACGACACGCCGGCGGACGCCCGCGCACTGGTCCAGCTCGTTTGCGGCCTGCCATGCAAGTTCAACCTTATCCCGTTCAATCCGTGGCCGGGCGCGGCCTACGCCTGCTCCTCCGATGCGGCGATGGTAAGGTTCGCGGGGATCCTGAACGCCGCGCGGTCGCGACATCCTAGCCGTCTGTGGCCAGCTTCGCTCGGCCAGCGAGCGCCAGCGCCACGCCGCCGCCGTCCCCGACCACGGGGTCGCACGGGATAAAGGGCCCCGCCCGGAAGACGACCGGGCGGGGTCGAGGTGCGGGATGGAGGCTACAGGATGAAGTCGCCGACCGTCCAGTCGCCGGGTTTAGTTGCGCCGTCGTGGACCAGGATCTCGAAGTCGACGCCGGCCTGGCCGTCGACCTCGCCCTGGACGAGGCTGTCCGTTCCGCCGCCGGCGACCACGTGGAGCTGGCCGGCCTTCAGCGCCGCCGTCGAGCTCACGAAAACGAAGGCCTGGTTGCCGCCCTTGGTCGCGTCGGCGTCGATGTGCGCCAGGTCGATCCGGTCGCCGACCGCGGCGCCGATGCCGGCCATGTCCAGGATCGTGTCGTGGTTGGCTGCGCCCGGCTTCGAGTCGGCGAGGTCCTCGTAGACGAAGCGGTCGTTGCCGCCGCCGCCGCTGAGCGTGTCGGCGCCCTGCCGGCCCGTCAGCGCATCGACCCCCGCCTCGCCGTAGAGGGTGTCATTGCCGGTGCCGCCGCCGAGGTGGTCGTTGCCGACGCCGCCCCAGAGCGTGTCGTTGCCGGCTTGGCCCGCCAGCGAGTCGTTACCGCTCCCACCGTAGATCAGGTCGTCGCCATAGTCGCCGAAGATCCGATCGTTGCCGCCTCGTCCATCGAGTCCATCCGCGTAGCTGGTGCCGATGATGACGTTGTCCTGGTCGTTGCCAATGCCTTGCCGTCCGCTCTGGTAGTAGCCGCCGTCTTCGAGCACGAGCTTTTCGACATTCGCAGGCAGCGTGAAGTCCCCATCACGCATGATGATCGTGTCGAAGCCCGCGCCCGCCTTTTCGACGATGGTGGCCTGACCAAAAAGCAGATAGGTGTCGTCGCCCGGACCGCCGTAGAGGAAGTCGGCGTAACCGCCGTCGAAGGTTCCGTCGGAGTTGAAATCGTACTTTGTCCCCTGAATCGTATCGTTACCGGCACCTCCGTACATGTAAGTGGGAACGGTATGGAAGTAGATATCCCCGGACCAGGCGTATGGGGCATCGGCGCCGAGGACATCCGCACCATCGCCGCCGTACAAGGACAACGTTCCGTGCGGCAAGTAACCGTCGTAGCCCAGATGGCCGTACGTCACCGTAACGCGGTCGTCGCCGTCGTCTCCGTAGAGGCTGTTGGTGGCGTCGGTGCCGCCTCCCCCGGATTCGCCTGATATGGCGACGACGACTGTGTCGTTTCCCGCATTGCCGTGCAGGACGTTGCCCGCGTTCACGCCCGAGATGCTGTCGTTGCCGGCGCCGCCGCTAATCGTATCGCCACCCGCACCGCCGTCTAAGTGGTCGGCCCCTCCCAGGCCATAGATCTGGTCAGCCCCGACTGACGGTTTGCTTCCCGGCGGATCGGCGACAACACCCGCCGAAACCGTGGTTGGGGTGATCGTGTCGTCGCCGCTTGTGCCTGTGTATCTGCCCATGAATTCCTCCGTGTCATGCCGGCACCGGGGCGCCGGCCTTACCGCCGGACGCTCCGGGCGCTACCACAATGTTCACCGTTTCGGGCGCACCGCCCCCGTCGCCAGGGCTAGGGTCCGGCGGTTTTGTCGCCGCCGGCCCTAGCTTGCCCAGTCGAGGCTTTACCCAGGATGTGAATACGCATGCCTAGCATTACACATCCCTACAAAATCGCAAGTAGTATGAAATTTGAATTCTTACAGTGTACCCCGGACGCAACACTTAAATACATGGGCATAGCGCCACAGGAGGGGACGATCTACCGTTGCAGTGTCGACGTTGCTTTTTGCTACAAGTATCGGAAAATGTGTCATATTTGGGGCATGGCGGGCGGGGCGGCCCGGGCACCGGCTTTGGGGCTACTGCTCCGAGAGCGTCAGCCGCTCACGACGCCGATCAATCTTGATGGGCCTGGGGATGGGTCGGTCGACGCCAGTCCCGCTGCCGCGTCGCCCGGAGCCCAATCATGGCATGCCTCGTGTGAGTCAGTCATACGTCCGGATTGCAGCTGGCAGAAGATCGGATCAGACTCTTCGGCTTCAGCCGGACCAAACGACACCGCGGGAAGCGGGCGAACCCGGACCGGGAGGAGGGTGATCATGGCGTACTATCTTTACCGGTGGACCTACAAGGATCCCGCCATTCAGGCGATGCGCGAAACTCCGCAGGATCGGCCGGCGCAGCTGCGCAAGGCGGTCGAGGCGTTCGACGGCAAGCTGCACCAGTTCTTCTACGCGCTTGGCGATATCGACGGGATTGCCATCGTCGAGTTTCCCGACAACGAGAGCTGTGTCGCCTGCAGCCTGACCTTGACGGGCGCGGGCGGGACGACGTCGCTGGTGACGACCGCGCTTCTTTCGCCGGAAGAAGGCTACCGGGCGATGCAAAAGGCGAAGGCGACGACCACCGGCTACAAGACGCCCGTCGGCTATTCGAGCCACGGCTAGAGGGTTTCGCGGGATCGAAGCCTCGCGGTCGACGGCATAGCGGATCCGCCCTGCGGACCGAGAGAGCGTGGTCGGGCCGGATCGGGTGCTGACCGGCCAGTTTGAGTCCGCCTTGCTCGGCCGGCCTGCCGCTGTGCGTCCAGATCGTGCCTTTGCGATCTTCGGGTTCGACGTCGCGCTGTCGCAAAGCTTGCGATGGGACCAACGTTCATGGTGGTCTGCGTCGAGCCTGGGCCGGTGATCTGGCAGCGACAAAGGGGTGGGACGCCGTCGACCACGGGTGGCCCGGCGGCGCCGTCACCGTATTCAATCACAGATCCGGTAGACGCGCCGGCCGTCGACCCTGCCGGAGGTGATGGCGAGGCCAAGCTTCTTCTTGAGCGTGCCGCTGATCGCACCGCGGCAGCTATGGAGTTGCCAGCCGGTTGCTTCGGCGATCTGGTCGATGGTCGCTCCCTCCTCGCGCCGG
>JAEULH010000113.1 GCA_016793925.1 Rhodospirillales bacterium
TCGTACCAGTAATAGATGTTGTTCTCGGGCACGTTCGAGTCGTAGGCCCATTCGGCCCGTTCGGCGTCGAAGGTGTAATGGTTGTAGACGACGTCGAGCAGCACCGCGATGCCGCGCCGGTGGCAGGCGCGAACGAAGTGCTTGAACTGGTCCCGGCCGCCGCCGGAAAACTCCACCGCCAGGTAGTGGGACGTGCTGTAGCCCCAGTTGAGCCGGTCCTGGAACTCCGACATCGGCATCAGCTCGATCGCGTTGACGCCCAGGTCGACGAGGTAGTCGAGAAGGCGCATGGCGTCCTCGAGCGTACCCTCGCTGGCGCCGCGATCGAGGCCGAGACCGCCGACGTGCATTTCATAGATGACGAGATCGTCGAGACGACGCGGCAGCGGCCGGGCCGGGTCGAATTCGTCCTGCCAGAAATCCCGCTCGCTCGACCACCGGGTTTCCGGCCACGTGTCGTCGCGAAAGGGGGTCGTCACCCGGTCCGGATCGATGGCCAGCGAGCAGCTTTTGCCGCCGTCAAGATCCTCTCGGCGACCGCTCCACGAAGCGCCCGGCGCTTCCGGATTGACGCTGCCGCTGCCGATCTGGCAGCGCGAATACAGGTCGGTGCGGTAGGCGACCAAGCCGTCTTCCCGGGTGATGCGGAACATGTACGGCGTATGGTCGAAGTTCGCGAAGAGGGCGAGAGCCGGATCGTCGGCGACCTGGGTCACCCAGATCCCCCCGTCCTGGCGGTGCATCGGAATGGTCGCGCTTATCCCTCGACCGTTGTTCCAGATGTAGCCGCCCTGGACCTCGCCGCGGACCACTTCGACCGCGCGCGCATTGGGCGCCCAGACCGCGAAGCGGATCGCGGGCTCGGCCTGGTTCGCGACGAACAGCTTGTTGGCGCCGAGAAGGCGGCAGGTCGTGAGGTGATAGCGCTCCGTCTGGTCGGCCGCGCGCAGCGTGAAGGCGCGGAAGCGCTCGCGCGATGTCGGATCGTTGACTTCGGTCGGAATGCCCCAGAGGCCGGCTTGGCGCGGCGTATCGATCAGGACGCCCCAGCGGAAGGTCTGTCCGATGGCGCCGTCGTCGAGGCTGACCGTAGCGCGAAAGCCCGGGCAACCGTCCTCGGCGACGAAGGCCTCCATCGCAGCCTCCGACCAGGCCTGCGCCGGACGACCCTGGCCATCCCAGCTTCCGCTGAGCCTGGCGGCGTTCGCCAACGGCCGGCTTAGACCCGAAAGGTATTCAAAGTGGACCGGAATCAACGCCATGTGCTCTCACCTTCATCGGAGCGCTAGCCGGATGCGGGACAGCCGACGCCGCTATTGGGGCGGCGGTGGTGGCGGGTTCTCCTGATCGACAAAGCCCGCGGTGAGCTGGACGAGCGAACCCTCCGGGTCGCGCAGCCACACCGATCGCCAGCCGGGAATGAACGCGTCGAAATTCAGCGGACCGAAGGCGACGTCGGCGTCCGCGCCCATCGCCGCGAGCTTGGCGTCGATATCGTCAACTTCGAACGAGATGTTGCGCACGCTGGGCCACGGGTAGCCGTCGTTCTCGGGCGGCGGAACAGGCCGATCGGCGGTCGCCCGGAACAGTTCCAGGCGGATGCCCGGCCCGCGCAGGAAGACGATCTGGTTGCCTTCGCCGAGTTCGACCACGCGTGCGCGCTCAAAGCCGAAATGTCGGGAATAGAAGCGCTCGACCGCCAGCGGGTCGCGGCACGTCAGCGAAATGTGGTGGATATGGATCTCGGCCATTGGCCTTCTTCTCCCCTGGGTCGCGCCGAAGAGCCCTTAGCCGCGGCGATCCGCCTTGATCATGTCCGCGACCTTCTCTCCGATCATCACGATAGCGGCGTGGCAGTTGCCGGAAACCACCGTCGGCATGACGCTGGCGTCGGCGACCCGCAACGCCTCGATCCCATGAACCCTGAGCCGCGGGTCGGTAACGGCCAACGCATCCAGCCCCATCCGGCACGAGCCGACCTGGTGATGGTAGGACTCGGCGAACTGGCGGACGAAGTCATCGAGGCGACCGTCGGGAAAATCGGGGCCGGGCAGGGCTTCGGCCTGCACCCAGGCGCCGAGCGCGCGGGTCGCGTTGATGCGGCGTGCCATGCGCACCGCGTCCGCCAGGCGCACCCGATCCACGTCGCAGGCGAGGTAGTTGGGATCGATCAACGGCGCCGCCAGCGGATCCGGCCCGGCGAGGCGCAGCGAGCCGCGCGACATGGGTCGGACGAGGCCGGGCAGCATGACCATGACGCTCGCCCGGTCGGGGTTGGTGACCTGTCGCGGATCGCCGTGGACGAACGCCATCTGGATATCCGGACCCGGCCAGCCGGCATCGGACTTGTAGAACAGCGCCGCGTCGCTCATCGCCAGATGCGGATCGGGAATGCGCTGGCTGGCGACGCTGATCACCGGGACCAGGACGTGGTTGTGGAAGTTCTCGCCGACCCCGGGGAGGTGCTGCAGGACCGGGATGCCGAACGCGGCCAGACGGCTTCCGTCGCCGATACCCGACAGCATCAGAAGCTTGGGCGAGTCGATCGCACCGGCGCAGACCACGACTTCGCGACTTGCGCCGATGCGGACCGTCTCCCCTCCTCGGAACACCTCCACGCCGTTGCAGCGACGGCCCTGGAAGGTCAGCCGGGTCGCGTGCGCGGCGTCGATCAGCGTGACGTTGGAACGGCTTTGCAGCGCCGGGTACAGGTAGGCGCTCGCCATGTCGTGGCGCTTGCCGTCCTTGATGTTGAGGTGGTGCCAGCCGACCCCCTCCATCTGCGGCCCGTTGAAGTCGTCGGTGGGGGCGAACCCGAGCTCCAGGCAGGCGTCGCGGAAGGCCTGCGAAGCCGGGCTCGGCTGATGCAGCCGTGCCGCCAGCACGCTGAGCGGCCCGCCATGCCCGGCGAGCGGGCTGGTCTCGTCTTCCTGATCCTCGGACTTGCGGAAGTAGGGCTGAACGTCGTCGTAGCCCCATCCCGGCGCACCCTGGTAGGCCCAGGAGTCGAAGTCCGAGCGATGCCCGCGGATGTGCATCATGATGTAGAGGTTGCTGGTGCCGCCGGGCAGCCGGCCCCGCGGCTCCGGAATTCGCCGGCCGTTGAGATGGGCCTGCGGTACGCTCTCGTAGGCCCAGTCGACCGCAGACTGCTGGACCAGGGCCCAGTGCGAGGGGGTGGCGATGTCCTCTTGCACCTGCGCCGGGATCTCGCGGCTGCCGGCCTCGATGACCGCGACGCGCACGTCCGCGTCCTCGCTAAGGCGGGCGGCGACGACACATCCGGCGGTGCCGGCGCCGACAACCACGTAGTCGTACGTGTCCATGACTCCCCCTCTTCTTTTGTCCCCGCGTCAGCTCTGCGACTGGTTGACAAAGGGCGCGAACGGCAGGCTGTCGTGGATGGTCCGCATGTAGACGATCCGGCCGTTCTGAACCTGGAAGAAGTTCGCCCCGATCACCTGGCGCTGCGGTTCGTTCGGATAGGCGATCGCGGTGCCGGCGGCGTTCGCCGCATCGCAGCGCCAGACGACGCAGGCGGCATCGCCCTCGACGACGATCCGCTGCGGATACATGTTGAAGCGCGAGTAGCCGTGGGAAATGGCATCGATGGCGCCGCGCAGCACGTCGATCCCGGAGAAGTGCCCGGCGAGTTGCTCGTCGCCGGCGACGTCATCGCTGAACAGCGTCAGCCACTGGCTCCAATCGCCGCGATTGACGCAGTCGTAGTAGCGCTCAATGACTTCACGGACTTCCATCGCAGTCTCCTTACGAACCTCTACTTGCCGCCCTCACGCGGAGGGGCATCCGGACCCCGCGGCCGTCGCCGTTCGACGCCGTAGACCTTGACGAACTCGTCCGCCGCGTCCTCGAACATCGGCACCACATCGTTGACGAGGAAGTCGGGATCGGGCAGCGGATGGCCGCCCAAAGCCCACCTGCCTTGCGGCACCTCCTCGATGGTGACGTAAACGTATGGCCGGGCCGCCTCGATCGTCGCCTTGCAGAACGCATCGGTCAGGGCGGGAAGAAGGGCCGACTTCTGCTCCTCGGTGAAGAAACCCTGAATAAACTTGACGCTGATGATGGGCATGGCGTGCTAGCCTCCCAATTTGTCCGCCGGACCTCGGCGGAGTCGCGATTTACGACCAGAACGCGTCGTACTGGGCCGTGCCATCGCCGAAGATGGCGCCGCGCGCCTCGTAGACCTTGCCGTCTCGCCAGCGCATCCAGTGGATGACGTCGATATCGAGCCGACGGTCCGGCTCGCCGGCGCGATGCCCGGTGTTGCGCGTCACGTCGGCGGACGAGTCCTCGGTCAGATTGACGACGACCGTGTCCATGCGAAAGCTGTTCTCGGACAGCCGGCCGACGTCGGCCATGAATTGCATGAACTCGTCGACGTTGTTCTTCCAGCCGGACAGCCGATTGTGCCCCGGCACCAGCCAGTGCATGTCCTCGTGCCACAGTTCCAGCATCCTCGTGCGATCGCCGCTAGCCAGGGCCGCGTACGCGGCCGCCACCTGTTCCACCGTGATTAGTGCCATCTCCAATGCCTCCTCGATTGGGTGCGTGGGGCCGCCGGCTAGGCCAACCGGTCGGGGATCGGCTTGAGCTGGTAGACGGCGTTGAAGAACTGATCGACCGTGTGCTGATCGCTGATGTACACCTGCACCCGGTCGATCCGGCCGTTGGCAATGTGGTAGTGGGTGCAGTTGAGCGCATTGAGGCGGTAGGTGACCGGGTTGCCGCTGACGTCATTGACGGTCACCTCGCCTTGTCCGCGATGCACCTCGACGACGGTGCTGTCGCCGAAGGTGTCCAGACCGGTGGCGGCGTCGGCGGCCGGATCCAGGGTCACGCGGATGTTGGCCCGGCGCAGGGCGAGGAAGAACTGGATCACTTCCTCGCTGCCGTTCTTGGTTCCGGCCACGGGGTTGTGTCCGGGCAGGTTCCAGACAAGATCCGGCGCGAAGATCTCGCGACGGATCGTATCCATGTCATCGCTGTTGAAGCACGCGTACATCCGCGTCACCAGATCGAGGTTGGCGGCGGATCCACTTCCGTTGGCCATGTCTGCCTCCTTTCCGAACGAGTATTGACCCTAGAGACGGGCGAATCCCGGCGCGTAGGCGAAGGGCTCGGCCGTCGCGTTGTAGGTGACGATCTCCAGACCGAAGGCGTTCTTCGTCGAGCGCCGCACGGTCCAGTCCTGGGTTGCATCCATCGAGGTGCGCCTGCTCTTCGCCGCCGGCGGCTCGAACCAGCTCGCCTGCCAGCCGACGACGACGCGAAGCTGGGCGCGATCGCCGTCGATGGTCCCGTCGACGCTGTGGAGGCTGTGGATCTCGTCGAAAAACAGGTGTGTCACCCGCTCGTACCAGGTCCTGAACGTGTCGAGGCCGCGGATGTCCCCGTCCGGAAACTGCATCCGGAGATCGGCATCCGCGAGGAAGGTGTAGGCCTGCTCG
This sequence comes from Rhodospirillales bacterium, assembly GCA_016793925.1. GTDB lineage: Bacteria > Pseudomonadota > Alphaproteobacteria > Rhodospirillales > Defluviicoccaceae > JAEULH01. The sequence continues at coordinate 5,472 of JAEULH010000113.1, forward strand.
AGCGGGACATGCTGATCCAGGGCGAGGAACCAGGCCGCGGCGAACGCTTCGAGCCGCTCCATGGTGATGGCTTCCTGCTGCAAGTCTCGGCTCTCCTTCCGCGCAGCCAGATCAGGTCGTTCCCCGCGGGACGTCGCGTTCCAGGATCAGGTCGATCAGGAACGGCCCGTCGGTCTCCAGCATCCGGCGGATCGCCGGGGCCATCTCCGCGGGCTCCTCGACGCGGACGCCCGGCACGCCCATGCTCTTCGCCAGCATGACGAAGTCGATCGGCGGCGTATCGACATCGAACGGCGGCGGGAACGTCGCCGGGAATTCGCTCGGGTCGAGCCCGCGGGCGCGCCAGTAGTCGACGAGGTTGATCTTGAGCAGCCGGTAGCTGCGATTGTTGCAGACGATGAATTTGGCGCCGACGCCGAGATGCGCGGCTGTCCACAGGGCCTGATAGGTGTACATCGCGCCGCCGTCGCCGGTCAGGCCGATGACCGTCTGCTCGGGCCGCGCCAGCTTCACGCCGATCGCCCCGGGAATGCCGACCCCGAGGGTGCCGCCGGGGGTCTGGAAAAACGACCCGGGCCGCACCGGCACGACCCAGCGAACCAGCTCGGGGAAGTGGGTCAGGGACTCGTCGAAGACGATGGCGTCCTCCGGCAGATGCCGGGCCAACTCGGCGGCGAAGCTCGTCATGTGCAGCGGCACGGCGTTCGCCTGCGCCTCGTCGGCGGCCCGCGCCCGGGCGAGCGCATCCCGGTTTCGCGCGCCGATCGCCTCCGCGCGTTCCTTCACCGCCTGCCGCTGCGCCTCGCTCGCGCCGTCCGAAAGGACATCCGCCAGGGCGTGCAGCGTCAGCTTCGGGTCGCTGACCAGGCCGAGGGTGACGGGGTGGTTCTTGCCGATGGCGTAGGCGTCGAGATCGACGTGAATGACCTTCGCGTCGGCGTTGAACGGGTTCGTCAGCAGCGGGAAGACCTCGGGGAAGACGTAGGTGCCGACGATCAGCACGGCGTCGGCCTCGGCGACGATCCGCGCGCTGTCGTGGCCGAACATGTGCCCGGCCAGGCCGCAGTAGAGCGGGTGGTCCCAGGGCATGTTCAGCTCCGAGCTCATCTCCCCCCAGACGCCGGCGCCGATCGTCTCCGCCAGCCGGCCGATCTCCTCGGTCGCGCCGGAGTGGGCGACCCCGTCGCCCATCAGGATAACCGGCCGCCTGGCGGCGCCCAGCATCTCCGCCGCAGCGGCGATGAGCGCCGGCTCGGGCACCACCCGGGTCGATGGGACTTGCGTCGGCACCACCGGCTCCTCATTGACCGCGTCGAGGATGTCCTGCGGGACCGACAGAAACACCGGGCCGAACGGCGGGGTGGCGGCGACCTTGAAGCAGCGCCGAAAGAGCCGCAACAGGCTGGCCGGATGCTCGGCCCGCGCCGCGTACTTCGTCACCGGCCGGGCCATCGCGACCAGATCGGCGCTCATGTGCGCTTCCAGCATCCCCTCGCCGATACCGGCCTCGCCGGCGATGACGACGAGGGGGCTGCGCCGTTGGCGGGCGTGGAAGAGGCTGCCGATGGCGTTGCCGAGCCCGACGCTGCAGTGGAGCTGGACCACGGCCGGCCGATGGGTCGCCTGCGCATAGCCGTCGGCCATACCGACGACCGCGGCCTCCTGCAGCCCCAGGACATACCTCAGGTCCGGAAAGCGCGCGATCTCGTCGAGCAGCCCTTCCTCGCTCGAACCCGGGTTGCCGAACATCGTGCCGACGCCGTCGGCCCTGATCTGTTCGAGAAGTTTCCGGTGACCTGTCGGCTGTGGCATGCGCCCTCCCGACTCGACTGCGAATCTATTGCCAGTTCGTCTTCGGCCGTACCATTTCGCCGCTAACCCTGCCCGGCGACGGCGAGGATGGCGTCCCTGATCGTGTCGCAGAACATCTCGACCAGTTCGACGCTGTGGGCCGACGTGCTGGTGACAAGATCGCCGTCGACGACGATATGCCGCGACCAGTCGCTGCCGGCCGGCGGCGCGACGAAGTGGGCGCCGGTGTTGACCACATCGGCGAGGACGACCGGGTTGCAGGTTACCCGGCGACCGGCGAGGACATCCGGGTTGGGCGTCAGCAGCCACAGCCCGTGACAGGGCGCGCCCTTGATGATTCGCGGGTTGCCCATCGCTTCCCGGAAAAACTGGACGGCCGGCGCGGTGCGAACCATGTCCGGGGCGATCGGCTGACCGGGTGGCGGCACGAACCAGCGAAGACGCACGCTCGGGTAGTTCGCAGCCATGATGATGGCGGCATAGTCGCCCGCACGGACATTCGCGAAGTCGATGCGGACCTCCAGGGTTTCCGGCGTGTGGCCCGCCTCTTCGACCTCGCTGACGAACGTGATCGCCGGGTTGTCCCACAGCCGCGACACCAGATCGACCTGGGCGCCCTGGGCGGCGAAACGCTGCTGATAGGTCCCTATTTCGTGAGCGATGTACTGGCTTTCGACCAGCACGGCGATTTTTCGACCCGCTAGAACTTGATCGGGCATCTCGAATGTTCCTCTCCGACGGCGAGCCTACGATGCGAAGCGCGGCTGACCGGCCGCTTAGCCGGGCAACGTCTCGAACTGCACCACAAGCTCGACGAAATCGGAGGACTGGCCGACCTGGATCTGGAAATCGTTGGCGTTCGTCGGCGCCAAGTCCGACGTCCGGTCGACGCCGTCGACGCGCACGCCGGCGATGCGCACAAGCCCCGGCGGCAGGAAGTCCGGCAGGACGTTGATGGATGTCTGGTCGCGACGCGGCGACAGCTTGAAGTACAGGCAGAAGCCGTTGTCGTCGTCCTTGTCAGCGATCACGTAGCTGCGAATGTAAAGGTGCGCCAGATAGTTAAGCTCGAAGGCGTGGTAGCCGGAAATCGAGTGGCCGCCCTTCTGGCCGTAGGCGCCCTGCACCACCGGCAGGCCGTCGGCGGTCGTGCGGAAGTAAATCCCCTGGCGGTCGCGATCGAGAAAGAACAGGTTCCAGAACGCCATCAACTCGCGGGCCAGGCCGAGGAACTCCGTGTCCCCCTGCTCGGCGCCGTGGAGGATCAGGTAGGCGAGGATGCCCTGCTCCTGCTGCCAGAAATCCTTGGTGCAGCCCCAGGCGAACTGCGTCGGCATGCCGTTGTCGGGATTGCGCTGAACGGCATCGAAGACGCCGCTGCGAATCTTGTCGAGGCCGACCTCGGCCATCGACCGCCCCAGCTTCCTGGCGACGGCGAGGCAGCGGTCGGCGCGGGCCTTGTGCTCGTCCGCAAGATCCCCTTCGCGGCGATCGCGGTGGGCCTTCTCCAATGTCTGGTAGTAGTTGGCGCAGCGGGTCAGGTTCCAGGCGATCTTGAGGTTGTGGCCGACAATGGCGCGGTTCTGCTGCCAGCCCCATCCGTGATCGGATTTCCAGTCGGCCATGAACCGCTCGTTGACATAATCCGAGTCGGGATCGGGGAAGCGGTCGATGATCAGCGCCGAAGTCTCGTCGAGGATGGAGCGGCAGACGTCCAGGAATTCTTCGAGCTTGCGTTCCGCCGGGCTCTTCGGCACCGGGTCCAGCGCCAGGATCAGGTTGACCAGGTAGGCCGGGATGTGATCGCCGATGGAGTTCCAGTTCTTGCGCGAGGCGTTCTGCCCCAGACCCGGGCTGTCGGGACGCATGGTCGCGTAGTCGAGGTGGGAGAAGTAGCCGCCCTCGCCGGGGAACTCGGGCGAGCGGCCGCCCTTCACGTCATGGTAGTAGGCCTGGAAGGAATTGACGGTGCGGCGGATATCCTCCAGCACTTCCCAGTCCAGGGTGATGCGATAGTACTGGGCCAAGCCGGCGAGCGCGTAGATCTGTTCGTAGAGCGGGATGGTGCCGCGATCGTCGGCGTTCTCCGACGGGACGATCAGCTTTTCGCCGTCGTTCGTGCGCCGGCGCCCATAGGCCCAGAAGCAGTATTGGCCGTCGTGGCTGAGGCTGCGAAAGGCCTCGCGCTGGTAGTCGACCCCCGCCCTGGCGGCCAGGTAGTACCGCTCGGAACCCGTCAGCAGGTAGGCCGAAGACAGCCCGTAGATCAGACGCGACAGGGTTGCGCATTCCTGGACGCTGTCACTGGTCGGCGCGCCGGTAATGTTCAGGTTGGTGCGATACAACTTGGAGAAGTCGTCAATCTCGTAGTTGCGTTTGACGTCGAAGAGGATATCGAGCCAGCGATCGGCCATCTGCGCGATCTGAACCAACCACCAGTGCGTCTCCTCGAACAGGTACTTCCCCGGCATGGAATGCATCAGGTAGACGGTTCGGGCCTCGAAGCGCTCCGTGGCGCCATTTACGGATCGGATGCCCTCGACGAAGGTAAGGCAGCCGTCCTTGACGTACTTCCTGAGGTCGAAAGCGACGGGATCGGCATCCCTCTGCGCACCTTCCGCCGCTTCGGCGCGATCCCGGTTCAGGCCGTCCAGGTTGCTCAACACTTGGTAGTAGGTTGTAGGGCCGACGTAGACAGTAAATAAATCGTCGCTTTTTGCACGAAGCTCGAAGCTTTTCGCGCCAGGGTCCAAAGACGTTACAGTGCCGGCGATCGTCAGACTGTCATAAAAGGCGCGCAGAGGCATTCTGACACTCTCCTATGAGAATGGAGCTTAACCTGTGGGCAAGGCGCAACTCTCCCATGCGCGAAAAGCGACAGCCGCATCCACGCACTAGAGAATTCTATTGTATATTATATTCGTGTTCCCTGTTGTCCCACCTTGAGATATGACCCAGACCTCAAGCGCGAACCTTCATATTTGTTGCATTATCTATAGCCCATCTTGGCGCATTGCGCAAGCGCATCGCATTGTCATGCCGCGGGCCGGAGAAATCGGGTGTCATCGGAGACAATCTGGAAAGGCGGGGCTGCGCATGAGCAACGCGCGAAGTTTGCACGAGGGCGGAGTGCCGCGACGGCTTCGACCGGGCGGTCGATCGTTCGACGGCGTTGCCGCGACCGGGCTCGGACAAGTGGGGAATCGGGGCAGCGGCTGTCTGTCGCGCGTTAATGCGCCGCGCCCGGGGCCGCACCACGCTCTTTCCGAACGGCGCGACCGGCTCGGGGAGCATGTCATGACCAAGGCGAAATCGAAGAAGCAGCAGATGGCGGCGGGCGCCGCTTTGTCGGCAAAACGGGGCGAACGCCCCGAGAGCAGCCTGAAGGGCGCGTCGAGAGAAATGGTCTCGTCGATGGACGAGAGCCAACTCGAGGACATGGCCAAGACCAGGCGCAAGGACAAGCCGGAGCGCGCCGGCGGAAAAGACTAGCCGCAACGCCCCGCCCGCGGACAGGGTCGCCCAGGCGCGCAGCCCGGCCAGCGGACGGTCAGGCGCGGACGCTCAGGCGCGCCCTGCGCCCGAGAGCGGCTCGGCCGCCGGCGGATTTTCGTCCGAGTCGCCCTCCTCCGCCGCGCCGACATCACTGAACGCCAGTGTTTTAACGAGCTGGAACAGGCGCTTGCGAACCGTCGGGTCGGCGACGCGGTAGTAGTTGTGCATCAGCTCGAACGCCTCGCGGGAATTCATGGGACTCCCGTAGAACGGCGTCGGCGGCTGATCGGCAAGTCCGGAGGCGACGTCGGCATCGGGGCCGGCCTGGCTCGCCAGCCCCTGAAAAAAAAACGACACCTCGACCCCAAGGGACTGCGCAATCTTAAAAAGATTACTGGCGCCAACCCGGTTGGTCCCGCTTTCATATTTCTGGATTTGTTGAAACGTCACACCGATAGCTTGGCCGAGTTTCGTTTGACTGATACGCAAACCCACGCGGCGCCCGCGTATGCGCGTGCCGACATGCCTGTCAATCGGGTCCGGCCCTTCTTCGTCCACGATTAACCTCTTTTGGGTGTAATTTCTGTTCGGTAAATCAACCGACGGCTAGCTATGCCATGGTTGATACAGCCGGCGCAATTCATAAAAGGCTTATTAAAGATTGTTCGGCCCCGCCGGAACCGGGCAAACGCCTTTGCTGCGCCGCTGCGGCACAGCCCCTGGGACGCGTCTGGCGCGCGCCGCCCAGCCAGGAGGCAGTCGGGCCTTATTGGCATAGCCGGCTCCAACGTTCCATCAGCAATACGTCGTACCGCCGCCGCCGGATCCTGGCGGGTCGGACGTCTCCGAACCATCTCCGAACCAGTATTGACTTGAGTCGCGTAACGCCTATTTCTACCGTCAGCGCAAGGTGGATAGCCGGTGCGGACCCACAAGGTTACCTTAGTCCTTACCATATGACCTTTTCAGATCTTCAGCTTAGCGAGGCCGTGCTGCGAGCCGTCGCCGATGCGGGCTACAGCGAACCCACGCCGATCCAGCGCGAAGCCGTTCCGTACATCTTCATGGGTCGCGACCTGCTCGGCTGCGCGCAGACCGGCACCGGCAAGACCGCGTCCTTCACCTTGCCCATGATCGACATTCTCGCCGCCGGCCGGGCCAGGGCGCGGATGCCGCGCTCCCTCATTCTCGAGCCGACCCGGGAGCTGGCAGCCCAGGTTGCCGACAACTTCGACACCTACGGAAAGTATCACAAGCTTTCCAAGGCGCTGATCATCGGCGGCGAATCGATGAGCGATCAGATAAAGGTGCTGGAGCGCGGCGCCGACGTCCTCATCGCGACGCCCGGGCGACTGATCGACGTTTTCGACCGCGGCCATCTGTTGCTCAACGACGTCAAGATCCTCGTCATCGACGAGGCCGACAGGATGCTCGACATGGGGTTCATCCCCGACGTCGAGCGGATCGTCTCGCTGGTCTCCCGCAACCGGCAGACGCTGCTGTTTTCGGCGACCATGCCGCCCGCCATCCGCAGGCTGGCCGACGCTTTTCTGACCAATCCCAAGGAGGTCGTCACCGCCCCGCCATCGACCCCGGCGGAGAACGTCGTCCAGGAACTGATCGTCGTAAACGGCGATGGCACGCACAAAGCGAAACGCGCGGCGTTGCGCTGCATAATCGACAGCGAGACGGTCAAGAACGCGCTCATCTTCTGCAATCGCAAGCGCGACGTCGGCATCGTCTGTCGCTCCCTGACCCGCCACGGCTACAACGCGGCCATGCTGCACGGAGACATGGCGCAGTCGGCGCGGACCCAGGTCCTCGACTCGTTCCGCCGCGGCGAGGTGACGCTCTTGGTTTGCAGCGACGTCGCCGCGCGCGGCCTCGACATCGAGGACATGAGCCACGTGCTCAACTTCGATGTGCCGAGCAGTCCGGAGGACTACGTTCACCGCATCGGCCGGACCGCACGAGCGGGGCGCGCCGGGCGCGCCGTCATGATCGCGCTGCCGGAGGATGGGATCTACGTCCACGACATCGAGGCGCTGATCGGGCGCGCCCTGCCCCGGCGCAGCCTCGCAGGCTTCGAGCCGGCGGAGTTGACGGCGAGCACCCGCCGCCGCCGCGGCCGTGCGAACACCCGCACCGGCGCGCCACAGCCTCGCACGGAGAGGCCGGCGAGGTCGCGCTCCGCAGCGCAAAACCGCTCAGCCGCGACCGCGACCGCAGCCGGCGCCGAAGCGGTTGCGCAGCCGCAGGTGAACGGCCTCGCCGAGGCAGAGCGGCCGCAGGTTCGGGCGAACGCCCTGAGCCCCGGCGCGACCGACACCGATCGCAAGGGCGAGCGCCGGCGGACGCGGCCGAACCGCGAGAGCGAACGCGCCGTGGTCGGCATGGGCGATCACGTTCCCGCCTTCTTGTTGCGCAAGCCGACGATCAGCTCAAAGGGTTGAGGCGGCCGCTTGCGGGGAACGCGATGAAAACGATCTTCGTACAGATCAAATGCACGTTGGGGTCGGCCTACGACGTCGCCGCAGCGCTGGTCGAGAACGTCGAGGAGACATCCGAAGTCCACTCCACATCGGGCCAGTACGACCTCCTCGTGAAGTGCTACCTCGACGACGCGACCGACATCGGGCACTTCGTCACCGAGCGCATCCACGCGGTCGCCGGGATCAAGGACACCTTCACGATCGTCGCCTTCAAGGCGTTTCCGACGAACCCCGACAGCGGACGCGTCGGCGACGGAGGACGCTGAGCGCCGGCGGATCTCGCTGCGCCCGGAAACCACCGGCCGACATCGGGCCTAGAACGGGAAGATGATGTCCCAGATCTGGGTTCCCCAGCGCGGCTGCTGCAGGTCGCTGAGCGTGCCGCGGCCGCCGTAGGCCACCCGCATCTCGGCGATCTTCTCGTGGGCGATGGAATTGTCGGCTTCGATGTCCTGGGGCCGGATGACGCCGGTGATCATCAGCTCGCGAAGTTCATAATTCACCCGGATCTCCTGGCGGCCGACGATGGCGAGCAGGCCGTTGGGCAGAACCTGGGTGACGATCGCGGCGAAGGTCAGATCGATTTCTTCCTGGCGGTCGATGCCGCCGTTGCCCTGGGTCTGGTGATCGCTGCCGAAGCTCAGCACCGGGCCGGCGGAGCCGATGGCCGGAATGACCGATTGCAGTGCGCCCTCGAAGCCGAGCATCGCCTGGATCTTCTGGGTTTCACTGTCGTCGCGGCCGCGCTTGGTCGAATTCGAGAGTTTCGCCTTGTCGTCCAGTTTCAGCCGAATGGTCAGGATGTCGCCAACCTCCTTGGCCCGCGTGTCCTTGAAAAAGGCCTTTGCACCCGGGCGCCACAGGGAATTCGGGTTGTCCTCCGGCTCCGGTCGCACCGGCATCGGCAGGCGAACGGGACGGTAGGCCGGTTCGTCGGCGGGATCGGCGGCGATTGCGCTGAGCTGCGGCTTGTCGCCAACCTCGGTCAGTCGCTTGGCCAGGCTGCAGCCGCCGGCGCCGGTGGCGAGGAGCAGGCTCATCGCGGTCCATGCGAACGCGCGAGAGAACGATCGGCTCATCGGCGCGCTCCCGTTGCGATGCGCTCGGCAGGGCGCACCCGAACCTGCCCGGGTCCGGCGACGGTGCCCTCGACGACGATGTTGCTCTGCAGGTTGCTCACCCGAACGACCTCGCCGCGGCCGCCGTCTTCCAGCGCACGACCGCGGGCGCTGAGCGCCAGTCCGGGGCCGTCGAGAACGAGGATCACCTGGCTGCCTTTGGCGACCACGACCGGTTGGCGCACCTGCGAGGCGCGAACGGGAACGCCGGCGCGAAGGGCGTGGCGCGCGCTCAGACCGACGAGGTCGTCGGCGTCGACGATCGTGCTGCTGCCCAACCGGCTGTCCTTCAGGCGAACATATTCGACATCGGCAGCGGCGATGACTTCGTCGCGACCGATCGGCCGGGTGAGGACCGGAACCTGCGACAAATGATGAACGCGTCCGGTGACGACCTGCCGGCGCACCGTTTCGTCGCCGGCGCGCGCGGCGATGCGCGCGGCGAAGCTTTGCCCGCCCCGGCCGCGGCTCACGTCCTCGACGACGAGGTCGTCCGAGCCTGCGGGCACCGGGACGGCGAGCAGCGGATCGGCGAATTCGACGCCAAGGGCGTCGGCGTCGCCGTCGTCGCCGGCGAGAGCGGCGGCGATGAGGTCGCCGAGCTCGCTTGCGCCGACCAGCCGCGGCGGCGGCTGGATCGCCTCTTCATCGGCGAGGGATCCGGCCGGCGCCAGCGCGGCGACGATGATCGCAAAAGCAGCCGCGGCGGCAAGGAGCCGCCCGAGAACCGGGACGTGGCGAAAACTCATACCTGGAGCCTTGATCGATTTGCCGTGCTCGCTCTTCGTCGTCGCCCGCCCCGCCGAGGGCGTGGCCTGCAACGATTCAAGGTCAACCTACGGCGAACAGCTTACCGGTTGCTTAGCGACGCCATCATCTCGTCGGCTGTCTTGATGACCTTCGAGTTCATTTCGTACGCACGCTGGGCGGAGATGAGGTTGGTGATCTCCTCGACGGCGTTGACGTTCGCGGTTTCGAGGAAGCCCTGGAGCAGGCTGCCGAAGCCGGGCTCCTGCGGGCTGCCGACGATGGCGGCGCCGGACGCGGGCGTCTCCAGCATCAGGTTGCCGCCGACGGCTTCGAGCCCGGCCTCGTTGGGGAAGGTCGCGATCTGGATCTGGCCGACGTTCTGCAGGGCGACGCTGCCCTGCTGCTTCACCAGGACCTCGCCGCTCTGGTTGATGGTGACATCGACCGCGTCGGCGGGGATGGTCACGCCGGGCAGGACGACGAGGCCGTCGTGGGTGACGAGTTCGCCGTCGGCGTTGAGCTGGAAGGTGCCGTCGCGGGTGTAGGCCGTTTCGCCGTCCGGACGCTCGACCTGGAAATAGCCTTTGCCCTGAATGGCAAGGTCGAAGCTGTTTTCGGTCGCCGCGACGTTGCCCTGGGTGTGGATGCGATAGACCGCCGCGAGCTTGACCCCGAGGCCGAGCTGAATGCCGCTGGGGACGATCGCGCCGCTGTCGGCGGCGGTCGATCCCGGCCGGCGAATGTTCTGGTAGAGCAGATCCTGGAATTCGGGCCGGCGGCGGAGGTAGCCCGTGGTGTTCATGTTGGCGAGGTTGTTGGACACGACCTCGACGTTGCGCTGCTGGGCGAGCATGCCGGTGGCGGCGATGCTAAGAGCTCTCATCTCGTCTTCTCCAACGTGTCCGGCGCGCCGACCGGCGCGGTTCCGGGCAGCGACCGCTCGTGGCCTGCTGCCCCTTATGCGGCATAAACCTGAAGCATCTGCTTAATGCGCTCGTCCTCGTTGCGGACCAGGTTGCGCACCGACTCGTAGGCGCGCTGGACGCGGATCATTCGCTCCATCTCGAGAATGGGCTCGACGTTCGAACGCTCGAGCATGCCCTGCTCGAGGTGCGGCCGCGCCACGTCCTGGCCGGCGGCGCCCGCGGCGTACATCCCGCCGCCCATCGGCTGCAGGTCCTGCGGCTTTGCGAAAGCGACGATGCGAAGCTGACCCAGCTCTCCGCTGGCGCTCGAGACGGTGCCGTCGCGGGCGATCGCGATGTCCGTGTCGGCCTCGGTGAAGTATAGCGGGCTGCCGGCGCGGGTCAGAACCGCCGCACCTTCGGCGGTGACCAGCCGGCCGCTGTCGTCGAGCTGGAACCGGCCGTTGCGGCTGTAGACTTCGCCGCCCGCAGGATCCTCAAGGGCGAAGAAGCCGTCGCCTTGGATGGCGACGTCGAGCGGATTGCCCGTCGCCTCGATCCGCCCCTGCGCATGGTCGCGCACCGTGGCGACGTCGCGGACGAAGGCGATCGGTTCGGCGGCTCCCGGTGCACCGCTGCCGACGACATGGTCCGTGAACAGCATCTCCTCCGCCTTGAAGGCGTTGGTGTTCATGTTGGCGAGGTTGTTGGCGACGACGTCCATCTGCCGGCGCAACGCGTCCTGCCGCGAAAGGGCGACGATAAGGGTCGTTTCCATCGGATCTGGTCCCCCGTGCGCAAAGCCAAAGCCGTCTCGTCGAGCCCGCTGCAGGGCCCGTGCCGGCGATAAAAACATCGACGGATCAATGATCTGACCCGGCGGCAAGCTACCGCGGGGGCGGCGGGCGCAACCACCTCGGCGCTTTTTACCGGGCATTTGTTGCCGTTTGGGAGCGCTTTGCGCGCACTGTTCAACGTGTTGTTAACCGGCCGCGCCTACCGTCGCCACGAACGAAGGCGCCCATGGCGTCCTTCAGCATCCAGCCTTCAGGGGGGGCGGAGTGGCCGAAGACAACATTTCCGCGGATGTGGCCGCCGATCTCGACGGCGGCCGCGAGGCTGCCGGCGGGCGGCGACGGTCTCGCGCCCTCATGCTCGCGGCCGGCGGCGCGACGCTGCTGTTCGTCGGCGGCGGCGTCTACGGCTCCGGCGTGCTCGATGGCGTGCTTGGCGTCGGGTCCGAGGAGACCGCCGGCGAAGAAGCGGCCGCGGGCGAGGCGCCGGCGACCGTGACCTTCTACGAGCTTCCCGATCTCGTCGTTTCGCTGAACACGAACGAACGCAAGTCGACCTTTCTCAAGGCGCGGGTCACGCTGGAACTCGCCGACTCGGCGGGCGTCGCCGTCGTCGAGCAGGTCATGCCGCGGATCATCGACTACTGCCAGGTCTACCTGCGCGAGCTGCGCCCCGATGACCTGCGCGGCTCCGCCGGGACGCTGCGCCTGCGCGAGGAGCTGCGCCGCAGGGTCGCGATGGCCATCGCCCCGGCCAGGCTCAGGGACGTCCTCTTCGTCGAGCTCCTTGTTCAGTAACGCGCGATACCGAGAGCCTGCGACATGACATCGCAATCCGACGACGTCCCACCGCCGCGCGAGCCCGAAGATCGACCAGATCAGGGCGACGTCGTCGATGCCGACGGCGTCGATGACGCCCCGTCGCGGGCGGGCGCCGCGGAAGAGAGCTCGCCGGCCGCAGTCCTCGACCAGGATGAGATCGACAGCCTCCTCGGCTTCGCCGACGAAGGCGACGAGGTGCCGGCGGTCACCGGCGTCCGCGCCATCCTCAATCGCGGCCCGTTGTCCTATGAACGCCTGCCGATGCTGGAGGTCGTCTTCGACCGTCTGGTCCGGCTGATGTCGACCAGCCTGCGCAAGTTCACCTCCGACAACGTCGAGGTCTCGCTCGAGGCGATCAGCACGGTCCGCTTCGGCGACTATCTCAACCGCGTCCCGCTCCCGGCGATGCTCAGCATCTTCAAGGCCGAGCAGTGGGAGAATTACGGCCTGATCACCGCCGACTCGGCGCTGATCTACTCGGTGGTCGACATCCTGCTCGGCGGCCGCCGCGGCTCGGCCGCCATTCGCATCGAGGGTCGGCCGTATACGACCATCGAGCGAAACCTGATCGAGCGGATGATCCATGTCATGCTCGCCGATCTGAGCGCGGCGTTCGAGCCGCTCAGCCCGGTCACCTTCAGGATCGAGCGGCTCGAGACCAACCCCCGCTTCGCCTCGATCACGCAGCCGTCGAACGCCGCCGTGACGGCCAGCCTGCGCATCGACATGGACGACCGCGGCGGTCGGATCGACCTGGTGCTGCCGTACGCGACCTTGGAGCCCGTGCGCGACCTGCTCTTGCAGATGTTCATGGGGGAGAAGTTCGGCCGTGACAGCATCTGGGAAACGCACCTCGCCGAGAACCTGTGGCTGACCGACGTCGAACTGACGGCCGTGCTCGACGAACAGACGCTGCCGCTGCGCGAGATCTTCGCACTGAAGGTGGGCTCGCGGCTGATGTTCGACGCGACGCCCGACAGCCTCAT
>JAEULH010000096.1 GCA_016793925.1 Rhodospirillales bacterium
CCTCGACGAGCACCTCGACATGCTGATGGTCTGCCATCACCTCGATCCGCGCATCGCCGAGGACGTGGCCTTCGCCGAGAGCCGCATTCGCCGCGAGACCATCGCCGCGGAGGACATCCTCCACGACCTCGGCGCGTTCTCGATGATCTCGTCCGACAGCCAGGCGATGGGACGGGTCGGCGAGGTGATCATTCGCACCTGGCAGACCGCAGACAAAATGAAGAAGCAGCGGGGGTCCTTGCCCGGCGACCCGGCCGACAACGACAACACGCGGATCAGGCGTTACATCGCCAAGTACACGATCAACCCGGCGATCGCCCACGGCCTCGGCCGGCATGTCGGCTCGGTGGAGGTCGGCAAGCTTGCCGATCTGGTGCTGTGGCAGCCGATGTTTTTTGGCGTCAAGCCCGACCTGGTGCTGAAGGCCGGCAGCATCGCATTGGCGGCGATGGGCGATCCCAATGCATCGATCCCGACGCCGCAGCCGGTGCACTATCGGCCGATGTTCGCGGGCTTCGGCGGCGCCCTTGCGGCCAGCGCGGTCACCTTCGTCTCCCAGGCCGGCATCGACGCCGGGATCGCCGAAAGCCTCGGCTTGGCGAAGACGCTCGTTGCCGTTCAGGGTACCCGGACGATCGGCAAGAAGGACATGATCCACAACAGCGCGACCCCGGTCATGGAGATCGATCCGGAGACTTACGAAGTGCGCGCCGACGGTGAGCACCTGACCTGCGAGCCGGCCGCCGAACTGGCGCTGGCGCAGCGCTATTTCCTGTTCTGATGGGCACGGCGATGTGGTCGGGTCAGGCGCCGACGTCATTGCGAGGAAGCGGAGCTGACGAAGCCATCCACGTGCTCGATCACTGGAGGTCGACTGGATCGCCACGCCCCTTGGCAGGGGCTCGCGATGACGGGGCACAAATGGCGTACGACAAGAGGCCGTCATTGCGAGGAAGCGGAGCTGCCACGCGCCCGATCACCGGAGGTCAACTGGATCGCCACGCCCCTTGGCAGGGGCTCGCGATGACGGGACACAAGTGGCGTACGACAAGAGGCCGTCATTGCGAGGAAGCGGAGCTGACGAAGCAATCCACGCGCTCGATCACTGGAGGTCGACTGGATCACCACGCCCCTTGGCAGGGGCTCGCGATGACGGGACACAAATGGCGTACGACAAGAGGCCGTCATTGCGAGGAAGCGGAGCTGCCATGCGCTCGATCACTGGAGGTCGACTGGATCGCCACGCCCCTTGGCAGGGGCTCGCGATGACGGGGCACAAGTGGCGTACGACAAGAGGCCGTCATTGCGAGGAAGCGGAGCTGACGAAGCAATCCACGCCGACTGGATCGCCACGCCCCTTGGCAGGGGCTCGCGATGACGGAGTATGCGCACTGCGCAGCAGTGGCCGGCTCCGTGAATGGCGCGGGCACCCGCGTCGCTTCACTCGCCGCCTCCTTGCCATGACGAGATTGCTTCGTCGGGTGCATGCAAATGCGTAGGGCGATCGCGCGGGCACCGACAGGGCAGTGGCCGGAAGCCTCGGCTCTGACCAGCCTGACGCTCGCCTTCGACGACCGCCACCGCCGCCGCATCGTGCTCGCCGCCGCCGACGGCCAGCCGGTGCTGCTCGATCTGGCGCAGGCTCAGGTGCTTTGCGACGGCGACGGGCTGGCTTTGGACGACGGCGGCTGGATCGCGGTGCGCGCCGCGCTCGAGCCGGTGATCGAGGTCCGCGCCGGCGATGCGGCGACGGCGGCTCGGCTTGCCTGGCACCTCGGCAATCGCCACACGCCGGTGCAGGTGCTGGCGGACGGCAGCCTGCGTCTGCGCGACGATCATGTTCTGGCGGCGATGCTCGAAGGCCTCGGCGCCGAGCTTCATCGCTGCCGCGCCCCGTTCAGCCCGGAGAGCGGCGCCTACGCCGGCGTGCACGGCCGGGCGCACCATGACATCGGCTGAACCGCTGGCTCCGGCCGGTCTCTACCGGCTGACCGCCTGGCTGTCGCCGGGCTTTCCGGTCGGCGGCTACACCTATTCCCACGGATTGGAATACGCCGTCGAGGCGGGCCTCGTCCATGACGGCCCGTCGCTGCAGGTTTGGGTCGAGGCCATCCTCCGCCATGGCGCCGGGATCATCGATGCCGGGCTGCTGCGCGCGACATGGCAGGCGGCGCGCAGCGGCGACGACTCCGCGCTCGCCGACGTCGCCCTGCGGGCCTGCGCCTGGCGGGCGACGGCGGAGACGGCCGCCGAAAGCCTCGATCAGGGCCGGGCTTTCGTCATCGCGCTGGCGGCCGGCTGGCCGGATCCGTGCCGTGAGGCCGCCTTGGCGCAGCTTGCCGCTGCGGGAATTGCGCCGGCCTACTGCGTCGCCGTCGGCCTTGCCGCAGGCTGCGCCAGGATCCCGCTCGACGCGACTTTGCGCTGTTATCTGCAAGCCTTCGCGTCATCGCTGGTCTCCGCCGGGGTCCGCCTCGTGCCCCTTGGCCAAAGCGAGGGCGTCCGCCTCACCGCCAGCCTGGAAACGGCGGTTGTCGCGACCGCAAGCCTTGCGCAGAGTGCTGCGCTCGACGATCTTGGCACCTCGGCCTGGATGACGGAGTGGGCCTCCATGCGCCACGAAGACCAGTACACCCGGTTGTTTCGCTCATGAGCGCGCTCCGCGTCGGAGTCGGCGGCCCGGTCGGCTCGGGCAAGACCGCGCTGGTCGACGCCTTGTGCAAGCGCCTGCGCGACCGCTTGCGCCTCGCCGCGATCACCAACGACATCTACACCCGCGAGGATGCGGAGTTCCTGACCCGCTCCGGCGCCCTGGCGCCCGACCGGATCATCGGCGTCGAAACCGGCGGCTGTCCGCATACCGCCATCCGCGAGGACGCGTCGATGAACCTCGCCGCGGTCGAGGAAATGTCGCGGCGGTTCCCGGACCTGGATCTGCTGTTCATCGAATCCGGCGGCGACAACCTCGCTGCGACCTTCTCGCCGGAGTTGGCCGACCTCACCCTCTACGTCATCGACGTTTCGGCCGGGGACAAGATCCCGCGCAAGGGCGGCCCTGGCATCACCCGCTCGGACCTGTTGATCATCAACAAGACGGACCTTGCCCCGCATGTCGGCGCCGATCTGGGCGTGATGGACCGCGACGCCGCGCGAATGCGCGATCGCCGGCCGTTCGTCTTCACCAACCTGAAGACGGGCGCCGGTCTCGAGGCGGTGGAGGCGTTCATCTTGACGCAAGGCGGACTGGTCGCCGGCGGCTCGTCCGGCGCGACGTCATGATCGGCAACAGGCCGGCGTCCGCTCGAGCGCCTTTGCGTCCGCCGCGGGCGTTTCCGGCTCGACCCACTCATAGAATTCAAGGTCGGCCGGGGCGCAACTGACGCAACTGCCACAGCGGGCGCCCCCGCTCCGGCGCACTTTGCCCTTGCGGATCCACAGGTCGAGCATCGGCCGCAGCGCTTCCGGATCGATGGCGAAACGCCGGGCGATCTCGGTCAACGAGGCGGCGCGGCGATCGGCAAGGTAAGTCTTCAGATCGGTCAGCACGGCCGGGTTCGTTCCCTCACGGCTCGCTCGCGGCGGTCGCGCCCGCTCACGGTCATGTCCCCGGCACGATGACGGCGCCCGGCAATGGCTCGCGCCGGCCCATGACCCACATGCCCGTCAGCGCCGCTGCGAAGACGGCGAGCATGCCGAGGATCCACAGGCCTGCGATCACCGGATCGCGGGCGAAGGTTGCGACCTGGTAGAACAGGACCGCGCTCGTGTAGCCCATGAGCGTGGTCCAGCCGCAGACGAACAGGGTCCATTGCAGGTTCGTTTCCCGGTAGACGGCGGCGGTGGCGGCGACGCACGGCATGTAGAGCAGAACCATGAGCAGGTAGGCGAACGCGCCGGCGGCGCCGTCGAACCGCGCCGCCATGGCGGTGAAGGTGCCGGTCGCGACGTTCTGCCCCTGCGCCGCGGCTTCCACCGAACTCACGTCGCCAATGCCGAGGCCGAGCGGGTCGCCCAGGGCGGCGAGCGCTGCGGCGAGGTTCGCGGGAATGGTCGCGAACGCCGCGGCGATATCGTCGGCCAGGCTCGGCGAGGCCGCCGCCGGGGCGGACGCAGCCGGCGCGCCGGCGTCGTTTTCGGCGAGCCCGGTGTAGAGCGAGTTCAGCGTCCCGACCACGGCTTCCTTGGCGAGGATGCCGGTGAAAATGCCCACGGTTGCCGGCCAGTTGTCATCGCTGATGCCCATCGGCGCGAAGACCGGGACCATGGTTCGGCCGATGGCTGCGAGCACGGACCGGTCGCTGTCCTGGTTGCCGAAGCTGCCGTCCGAGCCCCAGGAATTGAGGAAGGCAATGACCACGACGACGCCGACGATGACCCGACCGGCGCGGATGATAAAGCCCTTCAGCCGGTCCCAGGTGCGCAGCAGAACGTTGCCGGGCGCCGGCAGATGGTAGGGAGGCAGCTCCATGATGAACGGCGAACTGTCGCCCTGGAGCAGGGTCCGCTTCAGCGCCAGCCCGGTCAGCACCGCCGCCGCAATGCCGATCAGGTAGAGGCCGAAGACCAGGTTCTGCCCGCCGATGGGGAAGAACGCCGCGGCGAACAGGGCGTAGACCGGCAGGCGGGCGCCGCAGGACATGAACGGGGCCATGACGATCGTCATCGTCCGGTCGCGCTGGTTCTCGAGGGTCCGCGCCGCCATGATCGCCGGCACGTTGCAACCGAAGCCGACGATGAGAGGCACGAACGACTTGCCCGGCAGCCCGACCGTGCGCATGAACCGGTCCATGACGAACGCGGCGCGGGCCATGTAGCCGGAGTCTTCGAGAGCGGAGAGGAACAGGAAGAGAAAACCGATCACCGGGATGAAGGTGGCGACGGTCTGGATTCCGCCGCCGACCCCGTCGGCCAGGAGCGTCGTCAGCCAGGCGGGACTGCCGAGGCGCGACAGCGCCGCGGCCGCGCCGTCGACGAAAATGGCGCCGAACAGGAGATCGAAGAAATCGATGAAGGCGCCGCCGATGTTGATGGTGAACATGAACATCGCGTACATGACGACCAGAAAGATCGGGATCCCCAGCGCCCGGTTGAGGACGATCCGGTCGATCCGGTCGGAGACGCTGCGCCTGACCTCACCGGTCCGGGTCATCACGTCGCTGACGACGTCGTGGACCCAGGCGTAACGTGCCGCGGCGATGAGGATATCGGGCTCCTCGTCGCCGTGCTCTTCGATCCGCCGGCGAAGGCCGGGCAGGTCGGCGACCGCCTCGGCGGAGGCCATGCGCATGGCCGCACCGTCGCCTTCCAGCAGGCGAACCGCCAGCCAACGCCGGTCCTTCGCAGGATCGCCCGCGCCGGCAAGCAGCGGCGCGAGTGCAGCCACGGCGTCGTTGATTGCGGCAGGGTAGGGCAGATCGACGGCGGCGGCGCGAGGTTCGTCGAGGGCGGCCACGATCGCGTCCTTCAGCACCTCGATGCCCTGGCGGCGCGCGGCCACGATCGGAACCACCGGACAGCCGAGGCGGCGGGCGAGGCGGTCGACATCGATCCTGATGCGGCGATCCTTCGCCACGTCCATCATGTTCAGGGCGACGACGACCGGCAGGCGCATTTCGAGGAGCTGGGCGGTCAGGTAGAGGTTGCGCTCCAGATTGGAGGCATCGACGATGTTGACGATCAGGCCGGCACCGCCCTCGACCAGGAACGACTGCGCGATCCGCTCGTCGAGCGCGCCATCGCCGTCGGGCGCGGTCAGCGCGTAGGTGCCGGGAAGGTCGACGACCTCGACGCTTCGACCGGCGTGTCCGTACTGCCCGGTTTTCTTCTCGACCGTGACCCCCGGCCAGTTGCCGACCCTTTGCCGTGTCCCGGTCAGGATGTTGAACAGGGTGGTCTTGCCGCAGTTCGGGTTGCCAACCAGACCGATCACGCTTGCCGCCATCCGCCGAAACTTTCCTGTCAGACTTCCCGTTTAACCTCGATCACGTCGGCTTCCGCCCGGCGCAGGCTCAGCGAGAACCCGCGGACCTCGATCTCGACCGGATCGCCCAGCGGCGCCAGCCGCTTGAGCCGGAAGCGCGTCCCCGGCGTCAGTCCCATGGCCATCAGCCGGGCGCGATAGCCATGACTTCCGGCGGCGAAGCCGGTCACCGTCGCCGCATCGCCGACGCGGAGGTCCGACAGCTTCATGTGCTGCGGCCGGCCCCGGCGGCGGCGACCTTCACCCTGAGCGCCAGCCCGAAGCCGACGGCGACCCTTGACCCGCCGACCGCAAGCAGGATCGGGCCGCCCGGCTGCCGGGTGACGATCTCGACGACGCGGCCGGGCGCCAGCCCGAGGTTCGCCAACTTCCGGTGCGCACTGGCTCCGCCGTCGACGGAGAGGATCTCGACGCTTTCGCCGTCTCCGGCCTGGACGAGGGGAAAGCCGCTCAAACTGCATCTCCGCACGTCATGCAGAGATTGCTTGCATAATGCGCGCCAGTCGTCGGGGAAGAGCCGCCGATCATGCCGGAACCCGCAGAGGCGCGCCACGGACCGGTGCATTTATACGCTGCACCGCCCCGCATTTCCGCACCCGTTCCGGCCGGCCGCCTGACCATCGCGCTGCCAAGTCCTTTTGCACATGAACCGCAACCAAGACGCATTCGGAACTTAGCCGCGCCCGTCATTCCTGTAAATTCTCTATGGATAATGGCTTGCGCATGGGAGGCATGTGCACAACGGGTGGCTGCATGTCGCGTTTGCGACGGATCTGTCGGGGCGCGTCGCCAAACGGCGCCCGGCGCCGGCCCGGCCACCCAGGCGCTCCGGCGGCGGGTCGCAAGGTCGAAAGCGGGCTCGTCGGTTGCCGCACGGTTGCCCGATACTGGCCGCGATTTTGAGTGCAAGCTTTTCGGCAGAAGCGTGACAGCATTGCATAGTCGTGAGGGCAGCCCCGCCAATGTCACACTACTGTAACGTGCTCCGTGCTATGACCGCACAGGTAGTGGTAAAGGACGGAGCGGGAGAACTGTCAGATGAAGATTGCCAATGGACTCGCCGCGATTGCGTTGAGTATCGGTCTGTGCGCGCATGCTTCCGCGCCGGCGCATGCCGACGTACGCGCGATTGGCTCAGGCGCCAGTTTCCCTTTTCCGATCTATTCGGCGTGGTTCAAGGATTTCAGCAAGCAGCACGATGACATAACCATCGATTATCAGGCAAAAGGCAGCGGCGCCGGCATTCAGGACTTCATCAATCGCACGGTCGATTTCGCCGCCAGCGATGCGGCGATGACCCAGGAAGAAATCGACAAGGTCAAGGGCGGCGCCGTGCTCCTGCCGATGACGGCGGGCGAGATCGTTCTGGCCTATAATCTTCCCGGCGATCCCAAGAACCTCAAGCTGCCGCGCGATGTCTATCCGGCCATCTTCAGCGGCAAGATCACCCGCTGGAACGATCCGAAGATCGTCGAAGCCAATCCCGGCATCAAGTTGCCGGACATGCCGATCACCGTCGTTCGCCGGTCGGACTCCAGC
This sequence comes from Rhodospirillales bacterium, assembly GCA_016793925.1. Taxonomy (GTDB): domain Bacteria; phylum Pseudomonadota; class Alphaproteobacteria; order Rhodospirillales; family Defluviicoccaceae; genus JAEULH01. The sequence continues at coordinate 7,520 of JAEULH010000096.1, forward strand.
GGCACCAACTTCGTCTTCACCCAGCACCTCGCCGCGGTCAGCCCGGAGTTCAAGGAAAAGGTCGGGGTCGGCACCACCGTCCAGTGGCCGGCCAGCGACAAGTTCATCGCCGCGCCGAAAAACGACGGGGTGACCGCCACCATCAAGCAGACGCCGGGCTCGATCGGGTACATCGAGTACGGCTACGCCAAGTTGACCAAGGCCAATACCGCGCTGCTCCAGAACAAGGCCGGCCAGTACGTCGAGGCGGGCGGGGATGCCGGCGCTGCGGCACTGTCGGAGGCGGATTTCGACAAGAACCTGATCGCCTGGGTCAAGGATCCGACAGGCGAGAACGCGTACCCGATCACGACCTTCACCTGGATGCTGTTCTACAAGGACCAGGACGATCAGAAGGCCGCGGCGTTGCGCGAAATGGTCGAGTACGGACTGACCGAGGGCCAGAAGCTCGCCGACAAGATGGGCTACGTGCCCCTGCCCGAAAACGTCGTCGCCAAGGTCCGCGAGGCCAAGCAGGAGATCCAGTAGCCGGCTCACGGCCGGCGACGCAGACTGCGCGAGCCCGCCGGGGACGCCCCGGCGGCTGGCGCGACAAGGGGCGAAAAGAGCAACCATGGAACTTCGAAGCGATGGCGCCTAATCCGTTTGCCGCCGCGGTCGACGCCGGAAGCATTTCCGGCCCGCCGGCCGCTTATGACTACCTCTCCGATCGCGTCTTCCGCATCCTTGCGTATGCCGGGGCGGGCGCTGTCGTCGTTCTTGTCGCCTACATCGTCTGGGAGATCGGCGGCCAGGCGGCGCCGGCGGTCGCGAAATATGGGATCGGCTTCCTTACCTCGACGACCTGGGACGTCGGCAACGAGAAGTTCGGCATTCTTCCGCAGATCTGGGGGACGCTGTACAGCTCCCTGCTGGCCCTGCTGATCGGCGGCTTCTTCGGCCTGTTCGTCGCGATTTTCCTCACGCAGGGCTTCCTGCCGCCGAAGCTCGCGATTGTCTTTCGCACCATCGTCGAGTTGCTCGCCGCGATCCCCAGTGTCGTCTACGGCCTGTGGGGCATCTACGTCGTCATTCCGGCTTTGCGACCCATTGCCGACTGGCTGCACGAGACGCTGGGCTTCATCCCGTTCTTCTCCACCTCCCTCAGCGGTCCCGGGCTGATGCCGGCGGCACTGGTGCTGGCGATCATGATCCTGCCGACCGTCGCCGCCATCTCCCAGGACGCCCTGCATTTGGTCCCGTTCAAGGTCAAGGAAGCGGCCTACGGCATGGGTACGACCCGCTGGGAGGCCATCCTCAAGGTGTTCCTGCCGACGGCGTCGCGCGGGATCTTCGGCTCGATGGTTCTCGGCTTCGGCCGCGCGCTGGGCGAGACGATGGCGCTGGCGATGCTCATCGGCAACGCCAACCAGATCACCTTGTCGCTGTTTTCGCCGGCGAACACGTTGGCGTCGCTGCTGGCGTCGAACTTTCCCGAAGCCGGCGCGGTCGAGATCCGGGCCCTGATGTACGCGGCCATTGCCCTTCTCGCGATCACCCTCATCGTCAACGTCGTCGGGCTGTTCGTCATGACAGTCGCCGTCAAGAAACAGTGAGGCGAACCTTGAGCCAGCCCAATATTGCGCACGGCGACGACCGCGGCCGCGGCTTCGTTCCCGATCTGCGCCGGACTTTGAACAACCGCCGGGCCCTGCGCAGCGCGGCCCTGAGCGCCCTGACGTGGGTTGTCGCCCTGATCGCTGCGGTGCCGCTGTTCTCCGTCCTCTACATGCTGATCGTCGAGGGCGGTGCGCGCTTCGGCCTCGACCTGTTCACCGAGTTGCCGCCGGCCGGCTTCGAGATGGGCGGCGGTTTCGGCAACGCGATCGTCGGCACCCTGGTCATGGTCAGCATCGCCGCTGCGATCAGCGTGCCCGTCGGCATCCTCGGCGCCGCCTACCTGTCGGAACTCCACCCGGATCACAAGCTCGCTGCCGTCTCCCGCTTCCTCGCCAAGGTGCTCACCGGCTTTCCCTCGATCCTCGCCGGCGTCTTCGCCTACGCCGCGGTCGTCGTGCTGATGGGCACGTACTCGGCGCTCGCCGGCGGTATTGCGCTTTCGGTTCTGATGCTGCCGACGGTCGTCCTGACGGCCGAGGAATCGATGAAGATGGTTCCGCAACGGATGAAGGACGCCGCCCACGGCATGGGCTGTACCCGCAGCCAGGTGATCTGGAAGGTGGTGCTGCCGACGGCGTTGCCCGGCATTTTGACCGGGGTCATGCTGGCGGTCGCCGGCGCCGCCGGAGAATCCGCACCGTTGTTGTTTACCGCGCTGTTCAGCAACTACTGGCTTCAAAGCATCCACGAGCCGACGGCGTCCTTGTCGATCCTGATCTACAACTTTTCCGGCATGCCGTTCGAAAACCAGATCGAGCTGGCCTGGGCGGCTTCGCTGGTTCTCGTCATGATCGTGCTTTTCTTCAACATTCTGAGCCGCCTGATCGGGCGACCAAAAGTCTAGGCCAACAGAAGACAGCGGGAATACAGACAATGAATATGCTGCAGCCAGCGGTTACGGACTCGCCGGCCTCCTGGCACGTGCCGTCCGAGCGGATGGCGATCGACTGCAACCTCGAGAAGGTTTTTTACGGCAGCTTTCTCGCCGTGCGCGACAGCAAGCTGCCGATCGAGAAGGGCAAGATCACCGGATTCATCGGTCCGTCGGGCTGCGGCAAGAGCACGGTGCTGCGCAGCCTCAACCGGATGAACGACATGATCCCGGTCTTCCGGTTCGAGGGCCATGTCCACTTTCTCGGCCAGGACATCTACGCCAGGAATGTCGATCCGGTCATCGTCCGCCGCTACATCGGCATGGTCTTCCAGCAGCCGAACCCGTTCACCATGAGCATCTACGACAACGTCGCCTTCGGCCTCCGCCTCAACCGCTATCGCGGCGACATGGACGAGCGGGTCGAACGCGCCCTGCAGCGCGCGGCGTTGTGGCGGGAGGTCAAGGACAAGCTCAAGGCCAGCGGCCTGTCGCTGTCGGGTGGCCAGCAGCAGCGGCTGTGCATCGCCCGCGCCATCGCGACCGAGCCGCAGGTTCTGCTCATGGACGAGCCGTGTTCGGCGCTGGACCCGATCGCGACCCGCCAGGTCGAGGAATTGATGATCGAGCTCAAGGAGAACTACTCCGTGGCCCTCGTCACCCACAACATGCAGCAGGCGACCCGGGTTGCGGACACCACGGCTTTCTTCGCCGTCGACATCTCCCGGGCGGGCCGCACGGGCTACCTGGTCGAGATGGGCGAAACCAGGCAGATCTTCGAAGATCCGCGCGAAGAGCTGACCAAGGAATATATCCGGGGCGAATTCAGCTAGGTCCGGGCGGGGGACGATTCATGAACGCGGGATGCAAGCCGGGCGCGCCGGGGCGCGCGCTCGCGGGCCTGATTACGGTCCTGGGATTGGCGGCGGCCCTGGCGGCGCAGGGTGCGCGAGCGGAAACGGTGCAGGGCTCAACGTGGCTGCAGGGCGCCGGCAGCACCTTCGCGGCGCCGCTCTATCAGGCATGGATCGAGGCCTGGCAAGGACGCCACAAGGGATCTTCCCTGACCTACGAGGCCATCGGCAGCGGCGCCGGGATCAACCGCTTTCTCGCCGATACTGTCGATTTTGCCGGAAGCGATGCGCCGATCAAGGACGAACAGATCGCCCGGATCGGTCGCGGCGTCGTATCGGTGCCGGCCACTGCCGGCATGATCGTTCTCGCCTATTCGCTGCCGGGCGGTATCGACGACCTGAAGCTGCCGCGTGACGTTTACGCTGCGATCTTCGCCGGCGACATCACCCGGTGGAACGATCCGCGGATCGAGGCGGCCAATCCGGGCGTGAAGCTGCCCGATCTGGGCATTGCGGTTGTTACGAGAATGGACGCCAGCGGCACCACCTTCGCCTTCACCAGCCATCTCAACGCCATCAGCGCGCTGTGGCGGGAGCGGGGGCTCGGCGTCGGAACCAGCGTCGACTGGCCCGGCTCCGCCATGCAGGTCAAGGGCAACGAGGGGGTCGCCCAGCGGATCAAGATCAGCAGCGGCGCGATCGGTTATGTCGAATATGGCTTCGCCAAGCGTCTGAACCTGCCGGTCGCCGCGTTGGAAAACAGGGCCGGCAAGTTCGTCCGGCCGAGCGCGGAAGCTGGCACGGCCGCGCTGAGCGAAACGGCCGATACCATGGACGAAAGGCTGCGGATATCGATCGCCGATGCGCCAGGCGCAGGCGCATACCCGATCGTGACCTACAGCTGGCTGCTGCTTTATGGCCACTACGACGACGAGATCAAGGCCTCGACGCTTCGCGACTTCGTCGGCTGGGGTCTGACGGCGGGCCAGTCCATGCAGCGCGACGATCTGAGCGGCTACATTCCGCTGCCGGCGAACGTCGTGGCGAAGGGACAGCAGGCCCTCGCGACCATCCGCTGAAAAGCCCGGACAGGCGCGCACGGTCGGCCGGAGCGGGGAGGGCGAGAAGCGGGCAGGCAGAGTGGTAGGCTTGTCTCGCATGCGCGCGTTTCCCAGCCATATTGGGATTATCCGGGGACGGGACGATCAATGGCCGGCTGCCGCCTCAATCTCGACGCCATCGCGGCATCGCTGCGGGAATTGCAGCGCGCGTTCCCGCGCATCAATGAGCAGCTGCAAAGCCGCCGCGACCGCCTCGATGACGCCGTCATCGGCAACCTTCTGATCGGCTACGACTTCGTCGACCGGGCGCTCGCCGACGGCGTCGATCTGCTCGCCTTCGGCAACCTCAAGCACATCCTCGAGATGAACACGCTGGTTCTGTGCGGTAACGATCGGGAGGCCCGCCTGGGCAGCGCGCGCCATATCGAAGCCACCGCGCAACGGTTCTGGGATTACTCCGGCGGCGGCATCCGCGACGTCGTCGAGTGGCATGAGCGTCACCGCGGCGAGTCGGCGTGGCGTCGGGCGGCCGGCGTTTACATCCGGGTACTGAGCGAGCCGCAGCTTTACATCGAAGGCAACCACCGGACCGGCGCGCTGATCATGAGCTACCTGCTCGCACGCGACGGCCGCCCGCCGTTCGTGCTGACCGTAGAGAACGCCGCCGGCTACTTCGATCCGTCGACCCTGGTCACCCGGACCAGCAAGAACGGCGCGACCATCCTCTTTCGCATGCCGCGTCTGAAGCGGTACTTCGCCGACTATCTGAAGACGCAGACCGACCCGAAACACCTGCTGGTGGACGCGAGCCCGGCGCCGCTTGCTCGCGAAAGCGACCAGGCGACGCCCTCGGAGGCCGCGGTCCAAGGCTGATGCGCCGCGGCCGAGCGGCCGCCGCCCCGCCCGCCGGCGGTCATTTCTCCAAGGCGGTCAGCACCTCGCCCAGGCTGCGGCTTCTCGCGACGACGGTCTCTCTTGCGTCGAGGACGGCGTAGACGCAGTGCTTCTTGGTGACGTAGCCGCGGACCTCGCGCCGGGCGTTGAGCAGGACGATGGACGGACAGCCGTCGGCGCGAACGGTGCGGCTGCAGGCGTAGCCGGAAAGGTAGGCCTTGGCGATGATCCTGTCCTCGTCGTCGCGGGTGAGGTCGATTGGCGGAAAGTCGATGACGTTCGCGAACCGGCTTCTCTTGCGACTCTGGTCTTCGTCGATCCGGTCCGAAACCTGCCTTCTCATGTTCTGTAGAACGCCTCTCCCAGGTCGGCTCTCCGCATTATACAGAGACCGCCGACGCACACAAAATCGCACATCGTCCGCCGCGTGGCGGCTTTTGTCCTTTCGCTTCTGGAGCGCCCGGATCATAGCACCAGCGCGTGGCCATTGTGTACCCTTTTGGGGGAAAACCTGTGACGGCCGGTGATGGCGAGGACAGACGGCGACATCGCCGGCGGATCGCGCGGCGCGTCCCTTGCCTGCAGGGCGCGGTTCGCTTACGTTCGCGGCCAGCGCCACCATGCCGCGGCGCATGAACGGAGGGGTGCCGGAGCGGCCGATCGGGACGGTCTCGAAAACCGTTGTACCCTTTGCCGGGTACCGTGGGTTCGAATCCCACCCCCTCCGCCATTGAACTGGGCTAAGCTGTTGATATTAAGGAGGTTCTCTTTGAAAATGGCGGGTTTACCCACCTAATTACCCGCCTACGATTGGCCGCTGTAGGCGAACATCTGCGGACGCTGAGGCACGTTAATGCCGCCCCATGCCAGCCCCCGGGGGGGATGCTCCGCGTAGGGTCCCATCTGCTTTCCTGTGCCGGTACCATACAGCATGCGTACCGAGACAGCCATTCTACGTGGCAATGGCCGTGCATAGTGCCGCAGAGGAAGGCCGACCAGGCGCTTCTTGCCGTCCGGTGGGTTTTGGAGGCCCCCGCCGCCCGCCCAGCCGGATAAAGTCACGATGTGTCGGACTTGATCCAGCTTATTCCTTCGGCTTCCAGTTACGGGAAAGAGCTTGCGCTTGGGCGATTTGGGCCGGCGTCATAAATTGGGCGACGATTTCACGTCTCTCGCTGGCGCCTTCAAAACCCTGCGAAGAAGCAAGGTTGAACCACATGTAGGCCTGAACATAATCCTTTGGGAGGCCGCTACCGGCGAAGTAACTGGCACCCAGGTTTACCTGAGCATTGGCGTAGCCCTGTTCGGCTGCCATGCGGTACCAACGTGCTGCCTCGCGGTGATCCTTTGGCACACCCTCGCCCTTGAAGTACATGCTGCCAAGATCGAACTGAGCTAGAGCTAGGCCTGCTCCGCCGCCATGCTGAGCCAACGGGCTGCCTCGCGATCGTCCTTTGGCACCCCTTCGCCGCTGGAGTACATGCTGCCAAAGAAAAATTGCGCGTATGCATCGCCGCGAGCCGCAAGAGGGCGCAAAACGCGAAGCGCGGTTGCATAGTCGCCACGCTGGTATGCGGTTATACCATCCTCTAGCGGCCCTGCGCCGGCCGGAACTGCCATCAGCGAGGAGAGCAGGACGACAGCGACGAGAGAACGAACGAGCATGACAACTCCCGAACACAGCGCAGATATCAAAGCGTTTTCTCGGCGACGTGCCACTAACTTGCCGTCCAGCAGGCTCCCGCGCACAACATCAGTCAAGCATTGCCGCGCGTCACCGCGTGGGGCACCCTGAGCCTGAGCGACAGAATGTCGTTGGCGTCAGCACGTCATACCCGCGCCCGGGAGCCCCCCCCCGGGGGGTTGCTCCCGCGCAGGGTCCCATCTGGCTTGTGTACCGGTACCATTCCGCATCCGCATAGAGGCCTCTTGCGGGCGGCAAAGAGCAAAAAGCGTTGTCTAGTGCTGTGGCGCTTCAAGCAACGCGCGTTGCAGCCGCGGAGGAAGGCCGTGGAGCGCCCCCGGCCATCCGGTGGACCCGAAAGAGCGTGCGAGTCGCCTTTGCCTCTCAGCGAGTCTTAAACGGCCACGACTTGGCGCCTGACGTGGCCGACGCCACTCACCGTCTTCTTGACTCACGCTCACTTTGGTTGAGGCACGACATTAACAACCGTACCCTCTGCAACCATGCATCGCAGTCCAAAGATGAGCGGGATGTACCAGCGGCGATAGTAGGACACTTGATCTATCATTAAGTTCCCACGACCTTGTTCAAGGGCGTTATCAACTGCCTCTTTCAAATCTGGCCGACCAATAGGAAATATCAAAACCGTAGGCGCACAATCTTCTTCCGCAACTCTTACACTTTTCTTCATGTCTACCTGAGCGTTATTAAAATTAACGTTCTTCGTAGATATGAGCGTAAAGTTTCCGAGACGAGTTGTGCAGCTTGATAGTAATACAGCACAAATAAAGACCGCGCATCCAGCCGAGAATCTGTTAGTGGGCATCATATGCATCCCCCTCTGCAAAAAAGCACTCCCGACCATAAATAAGAGGAAAATAAAATGCCTCATATTCCAGAACAGCATTGAGAAGTATCTGGGCATCTGCCGACTCAAGCGCGCGATCCACTGCTTCAGCAGGATTTGGCGTCTCGAAGTCAATGGGGAAGAAAATAACAACTCTCTGACAAGACCTTCCTTCCACCCGTCCTTTTGCTTTTGCTATTTGCATGCTATTTATGTCAACGTTCTTTGTTGAAAGCGCTGTAAAGTCGTCCCTCCAACTACAGCCGCTCATCGCGGTAACGGAAATCATTATCATTAAGGTAGATAATATGGTTCGCACATCCCCCTCCCGAAAACCTAACAACTTGCACGACAAGCGCTTCAAATTTGATAACCTACCAATGGACGTTATGTAAATAAAGAAGGCGACGGTTGTTTGGTGGCATCGCGGAGTCCTGCTCAGCAGCGCCCGATTACGGGGGCGCAGTGCGAGTCACCTACGGCGCGCCGGCCAACCTGATCGAGACGGTCAACACCATCGGCCTTGCAATGTACGCCCGCCAGCTGGCCCGGCCCGACGGCAGCGCCATCGAGGTCAAGACCGAGGCGTCGGTGCTGCCCGTCAACAAGCGCCCGCGCCTGGCGGTGAAGATCACCTCCAGCAACTGATCTCGTCTTGCCATCGTGCCGGGTCAGGCGGTCTTCTTTGTGTGCGTGGCCCGCATCAGACGCAGCGACTCGGGGTCGCTCATCACCGTTGGCTGCATGCTCTTCATGAAGTCCTGGTACTCCTGCGCCATGGTTGGGGAGACGACCTCGATCATCAGGCGGTTCTCGATCCAGAATTCGACGACGTGAAAGAACGGCTTCTCTCCCTCCATGCCGCGCCCGAAGGTCCTGGCGCGCCAGCCCTCGCGGGCGCCGATGCGCTCGATCTCGTCGCGCTCGCGCGGCACCGAGAGCAGCACATGAAAGGGCCAAGTCTTGGGTGGCGCCGTGTTCTCGCCGAACACGACCTGATCGTCGCTGGCCGGAATGTCTAGGGTGGCGCATTCCGGGTAAACCTCGATCATCGTCCCGTGCGCGTCGCCGCTCGTCGCGATGAAGGCACCTTCGAGCGGTCCGAACGGATGGCATGCGCCGCCCAGGAGTTTGGCAAGGACCTCGGCAACATGGCGCGGCTCGCGCGCCGGAATCGATACGTGGTGGATCATTGCGCCTCTCCTCATCCGTGGGGCGTCCAGCGATCGCCGGTCTTGATGTACTTCCGTTTCACACAGCCGCCCAGGCGACGCGGTTGGCAGTTTCCTCGAGCGAGGCACCGGCACGACGCTTGTGCGGATCGGCATATTCCTCGTAAGCGCTGTTGAACGCTTCGAGGAACATCTCCTGCTCATGCGCCGGAAGGTGGTCGCACACCCGCGGTGGCAGGTGGACGTCCGGTAAGGCATCTTCGCCTCCTCGGGGAGCTACGTTCAGTTTACTCCTTGGGATGGGAGGATGCATGCCGGCAGCTGTCTTCGCCGCCGCGATCAATCCGCTGTTCGCGGATGAGAACCTTGGCCTCGACGCTGCCT
>JAEULH010000097.1 GCA_016793925.1 Rhodospirillales bacterium
ATGACTGCGAGAGTTTCATCGTTCGAGTTTCGAGATTGGTACAAGGAGTTCGCCATGAGCAGTCTTCGTCAGATTGCGTTCTACGGCAAAGGCGGAATCGGGAAATCGACAACGTCTCAGAATACCATCGCGGCCCTCGCCGAGATGGGGCAGAAGGTGCTGATCGTCGGCTGCGACCCCAAGGCCGACTCCACGCGCCTGATCCTGCACGCCAAGGCCCAGCAGACGGTTCTCCATCTGGCCGCTGAAGCCGGCTCGATCGAAGACCTCGAGCTGGAGGATGTGCTGCGCACCGGTTTCGGCGGCGTGTCCTGCGTCGAGTCAGGCGGTCCGGAGCCGGGCGTCGGTTGCGCCGGCCGCGGCGTCATCACGTCGATCAACTTCCTTGAGGAGAACGGCGCCTACGAGAACCAGGACTACATCGTCTACGACGTCCTGGGCGACGTGGTGTGCGGCGGCTTCGCCATGCCCATTCGCGAAAACAAGGCGCAGGAAATCTACATCGTCATGTCCGGCGAGATGATGGCGCTCTACGCCGCCAACAACATCTCCCGCGGCATCCTCAAGTATGCCAACACCGGTGGCGTTCGCCTCGGCGGGCTCATCTGCAACTCGCGTCAGACCGACCTGGAGCTGGAACTGGCGGAGGCCATGGCCGCGAAGCTCGGCACACGGCTGATCCACTTCGTGCCGCGCCACAACATCGTCCAGCACGCCGAACTGCGCCGGATGACGGTCATCGAGTATGCGCCGGAGTCCAAGCAGGCCGACGAGTACCGGGCGCTGGCGAAGAACATCCACGAGAACAAAGGCAAGGGCGTCATTCCGACCCCGATCACGATGGACGAACTCGAAGACATGCTGATGGAGTTCGGAATTCTGAAGTCGGACGAAGAAATGATCGCCGAGCTCGAAGCCAAGGAGGCGAGCAAGGATGCGGTGGCCGCCGCGTGACCTCTGAGTCGTCGCGCCGTTGAGACCGCTCCCACGTAGGAGTAGAGGATGAACCACGAATACACGAACGACCGGGCGTTTCACGAGCAGGTTATCGAAGAGGTGCTCGCGTCCTACCCCGAGAAGGCGCGCAAAAGGCGCAGCAAGCACCTCAACGTCGTCAGCGACGGCGACACCGATTGCGGGGTGAAGTCGAACATCAAGTCGATGCCGGGCGTCATGACCGTGCGCGGATGCGCCTATGCCGGGTCCAAGGGCGTGGTCTGGGGACCGATCAAGGACATGGTCCACATTTCCCACGGCCCGGTGGGATGCGGCCAGTATTCCTGGTCTCAGCGGCGCAACTACTATGTCGGCGAGACCGGCGTCAACGCCTTCGGGACGATGCAGTTCACCTCCGACTTCCAGGAGCGTGACATCGTCTTCGGGGGCGACAAGAAACTGCGCGGGCTGATCGACGAGATCGAGGAGCTGTTTCCCCTGGCCAAGGGCATCACCGTTCAGTCGGAATGCCCGGTCGGCCTTATCGGCGACGATATCGAGGCCGTTGCCAAGGACAAGGCCAAAGACCTCGGCAAGCCGGTTGTCCCGGTCCGCTGCGAAGGCTTCCGCGGTGTCTCCCAGTCGCTCGGCCATCACATCGCCAACGACACGATCCGCGACTGGATCTTCGACCGCGAGAAGCCGTCGGACCTGGAGAACCCAGAGAAGCCCTTCGAATCAACCCCCTACGATGTCGTCGTCATCGGCGACTACAACATCGGCGGCGACTGCTGGTCGTCGAGAAAGCTGCTGGAGGAAGTCGGACTGCGCGTCATCGCCCAGTGGACCGGCGATACGAGCCTGGCCGAGCTGGAGCGTGCGCCGAAGGGCAAGCTCAATCTCATCCACTGCTACCGGTCGATGAACTACATCTCCCGGCACATGGAGGAGAAATACGGAACGCCCTGGTTCGAATTCAACTTCTTCGGACCGTCGCGGATCGAGCAGTCCCTGCGCGCCATCGCCGAGTTCTTCGACGACACCATCAAGGAGAACGTCGAGAAGGTCATCGCCAAGTACCGGCCTCTCGCCGACGCGGTGATCGAAAAGTATCGCCCCCGCCTCGCGGGAAAGAAGGTGATGCTCTACGTCGGCGGGTTGCGGCCTCGCCACATGGTCAGTGCCTACGAAGACCTCGGCATGGAGATCGTCGGCGCCGGCTACGAGTTCGCACACAAGGACGACTACCAGCGGACCGCGGCGCACGTGAAGGACGGCACCCTGATCTTCGACGACATCACCGCGTTCGAAATGGAAAAGTTCATCGAGCGCATCCGGCCCGACCTGGTCGGCTCGGGGATCAAGGAAAAGTACCCGACGCAAAAGATGGGCGTTCCCTTCCGGCAGGTGCACTCGTGGGACTACTCGGGTCCGTACCACGCCTACGACGGCTTCGCCATCTTCGCCAAGGACATGGACTTGGCCATCAACAATCCGGTTTGGGCAAAATTCAAGGCGCCGTGGCTGGAGGCGTGATCCTTCCGAGAGCCGCGGTTCGCCGCGGCTCGTTCGGACCGCCGAAAGACCCGTCCCCTCGAGCCCGTGCATAGTTTCAGGAGATCAAAGGCAATGCCCCAGAGCGCGGAAAAGATCAAAGACCACGTCACCCTGTTCCGCGAGCCGGAATACAAGGAGATGCTCCGCGAGAAGCGGGACGCCTTCGAGTGCCCGCATCCGAAGGAGACCGTCGACGAAATCAGTGCGTGGAGCAAGACCGAGGACTACCGGGAAAAGAACTTCGCGCGCAAGTCGCTGGTCGTCAATCCCGCCAAGGCCTGTCAGCCGCTCGGCGCCGTCTTCTGCGCCAGCGGCTTCGAGGGGACGCTTTCCTTCGTCCACGGCTCGCAGGGGTGCGTCGCCTACTATCGCTCGCACCTGTCGCGTCACTTCAAGGAGCCGGCATCGGCCGTATCGTCGTCGATGACCGAGGACGCGGCCGTCTTCGGCGGCCTGAACAATATGATCGACGGCCTGGCCAACGCCTACACCCTGTACCAGCCGAAGATGATCGCGGTGTCGACGACCTGCATGGCGGAGGTGATCGGCGACGACCTCCATGCGTTCATCGGCACTTCCAAGGAAAAGGGCTCGGTGCCGGCCGACTTCGACGTCCCGTTCGCCCACACCCCGGCGTTCCAGGGCAGCCACGTCAACGGCTACGACAACATGCTCCTCGGCATCCTTACCCACTTCTGGGAGGGCGCCGAACCGACGCCGGGCGAGTCGATCAACATCATTCCGGGGTTCGACGGCTACTGCGTCGGCAACAACCGCGAGATCAAGCGCGTGCTCGATCTCATGGACGTTCCCTACACCATCGTCGGCGACTCCTCGGACGTCTTCGACACGCCCAGCGACGGCACTTTCCGGATGTTCGACGGTGGCACCACCATCGAGCAGACGAAATCCGCGCTCAACGCCAAGGCGACCCTCTCGATGCAGGAGTTCTGCACCAAGAAGGTGCAGGCCTACGCAAAGGGCAAGGGGCAGGAGACGGCGAGCCTCAACTACCCGATGGGGGTTGATGCGACCGACGAGTTCCTGATGACCGTGTCGAAGCTGACCGGCAAGCCGATCCCGGACGCGCTGCTGCTCGAGAGGGGTCGTCTCGTCGATGCCCTGACGGACTCGATGTCGATCGCGCACGGCAAGTCCTTCGCCGTGTTCGGCGACCCCGACTTCGTTTACGGCATGTGCCGCTTCCTGATGGAGATGGGCGCCGAGCCGCGTCATGCGCTGGCCACCAACGGCACCAAGCCGTGGGCGAAGAAGATGAAAACGCTGCTCGACTCGTCGCCCTACGGCAAGGACTGCGAGGTCTGGCCGGGGTGCGACCTGTGGCACATGCGCTCGCTCCTCAACACCGCTCCCGTCGACTTTCTGATCGGCAGCAGCTACGGCAAATACCTCGAGCGCGATACCGGCACGCCCCTGATCAGGCTGACGTTCCCGATCTTCGATCGTCACCACCACCACCGCTTCCCGACCTGGGGCTACGCCGGAGGCCTGCAGGTTCTGGTGCGGATCCTCGACGCGATCCTCGATCGGCTCGATGCCGACACCAGCGAAGCTGGCGTCACCGACATCAGTTTCGACCTCACCCGCTGACACCCGAAGGAGCGGCGGCTTCGGCCGCCGCCCCGCCGAGAGGGCGAGATGCTGAAGCAGCGAATAGCCGAAGCCTTCAACGAACCCGGCTGCGCCACCAACCGGACGAAGTCGGACAGCGAGCGCAAGCGCGGTTGCGCTTCCGCGGGGTTGGCGCCGGGAGCCGCCGCCGGCGGGTGCGCCTTCGACGGCGCCAAGATCGCGCTGCAGCCGATCACCGATGCGGCGCACCTGGTCCATGGGCCGATCGCCTGCGAGGGCAACAGCTGGGACAGCCGGCACACCGCCTCCAGCGGCTCTCGTCTCTATCGGACCAGTTTCACCACCGACCTGTCCGAGCTGGACGTCATCCACGGCGGCGAAAAGCGCCTGTTCCGGGCCATTCGCGAGATCGCCGAACGCTATCGGCCGGCGGCAATCTTCGTCTACGTCACCTGCGTTCCGTCGCTGATCGGTGACGACGTCGAGGCCGTCTGCGAAGCGGCGACGACCCGGTTCGACCTCCCGGTGATCCCGGTCAACGCGCCGGGCTTCGCCGGCTCGAAGAACCTCGGCAACAAGCTCGCCGGCCAGGTGCTGCTTGACCGGGTCGTCGGCACCCGCGAGCCGGAGCGGACGACGCCATACGACTTCAACATCATCGGCGAATACAACGTCGCCGGCGAAATGTGGCAGGTCCTTCCCCTTTTCGATCGCCTGGGGATCCGCCTGCTGGCGCCGATCACGGGGGACGCCCGGTTCCACGAGGTTGCCTGCGCCCACCGCGCCCGGGTCAACATGGTCGTGTGTTCGCAGGCGATGGTTTCCTTCGCCCGGGCCATGCAGGACCGCTACGCGATCCCCTACTTCGAGGGCTCGTTCTACGGGATTTCAGACACCTCCGCGGCGTTGCGCGAGATCGCCCGACTGCTCGTCGAGCGCGGCGCCCCCGCCGATCTCCTCTCCCGCACCGAGACGCTGATCGCCAGCGAGGAAAGCGAGGCCTGGCGGCGGATCGCGCCGTACCGGGAGCGCCTGCAGGGCAAGCGCGTCCTCCTTTACACCGGCGGCGTCAAATCGTGGTCGGTGGTCTCCGCCCTGCAGGAAATCGGGATGACGGTCATCGGAACGTCGGTCCGCAAATCCACCGACGACGACAAGCGCCGGATAAAGGACCTGATGGGGGAGGACGCCGCGCTGTTCGGCCAGATCCCGGCCAAGGACCTGCATCGCATGCTCTCGGGCGGCGAGGCGGACATCCTGATGTCGGGCGGGCGCACCCAGTTCGTTGCGCTCAAGACCAGGACCCCCTGGCTCGACATCAACCAGGAGCGCCATCACCCCTACGCCGGGTACGAAGGCATGGTGGCGCTCGTCCATCAGATCGATGCCACCATCAACCACCCCGTCTGGCGCCAGGTCCGCCTGCCGGCGCCATGGGACAGCGCCGGAGCCGGACGATGAGCGTCACAGAGGTCGCGACCAAAGCCTGCGCCGTCAACCCGCTGAAGACGAGTCCCGCGCTCGGCGGCGCCCTCGCTTTCCTCGGCGTCGAGGGGTGCCTGCCGCTGCTGCATGGCAGTCAGGGTTGCACCGCCTTCGCTCTGGTCCTTCTCGTGCGTCATTTCCGCGAAGCGATACCGCTCCAGACGACGGCCATGAGCGAACTCAGCACGATCCTCGGCGGCGCCGACAACATCGAACAGGCCATCGGCAACATCTACGACCGCGCCAAGCCGCGCCTCATCGGCCTGTGCTCGACGGCGCTCACGGAGACCCGCGACGAGGACGTTCGCGGCGATCTGCGCTCGCTGATGGCGCGCCATCCGGACTGGAACGATCTGTCCGTCGTTTACGCGCCGACCCCCGATTTCGCCGGAAGCCTGGAGGTCGGTTGGGCCAGTGCCGTCCAGGCGATGATCGCCGCCTTCGTCGACAAGGGACGCCGGCCGTCCGCACTCCGGCAGGTCAATCTCCTGCCCGCCAGCTACATGACGCCGGCCGATGTCGAGGCCGTCCGCGAGGTCGTCGAGAGCTTCGGGCTTTCCGTCATCACGTTTCCCGACCTGTCCGGCTCCCTCGATGGCCACGTCGTCGACGAGTATGTGCCGACGACGCTTGGCGGCACGCCGGTCGATCATGTGGCGCGGATGGCCCAGTCGCAGATGACGCTGGCGATCGGCGAGCACATGCGCGGCGCCGCCGAGGCTTTGCAACGCCGAGCGGGGGTGCCGTTCCGGCTGTTCGACCGGCTGACCGGGCTGGAGGCGTTCGACACCTTCGTCGAGACATTGATCGATATCAGCGGCCAGCAACCGCCCGAAAAGCTGCGCCGGGAGCGCTCTCGTCTGGTCGACGCCATGCTGGACGGGCACTTCTTTTTTACCGGCCGGACGGCCTGCGTCGCGGCGGAACCCGATCTCCTGATCGCGATGACGCGCTTCCTCGACGATATGGGCTGCAGGATCGCCACGGCGGTGACGACGATGAAACCGTCGCCCGACGCCAGGGTCCCCTGCGACCGCCTGGTGGTCGGCGACCTCGACGATCTCGAGCGTCTGGCCCCGCCGGCGGGCTGCGACCTGGTCGTCGCCAACGCTCATGCAGACGCCGCCGCGAACGCCATCGGCGCGCCCCTCTACCGGATCGGGTTCCCGGTGTTCGATCGCCTCGGCGCTGCCCATCAGGTCACTGTCGGCTATCGCGGGACCCGCGAGTTGCTTTTCGACATTGGCAACATCTTCATTGGCCGCCAGGCGGAAGCAGAACCCTACCGCCGACAGAACAGGGAGGACGCCGACGATGCCAGCGCCGTCAATGCGCAGGTTGCGGTTGGTCAACACGGATCCTGACGGCAACCGGATCAACAGCGCTTCGTCGAGAGGAAAACCGATGCGTATCGCCTTTGCCACCCATGACCTGCGAACCATGGACGCTCATTTCGGGGGCGCGCGCAATTTCGCCATCTACGAGGTGACGCCAGAGGACAGCCGCTTCGTCGAAGCGATCCGGTTCGACGCGCCCGGCAAGGAGGACGGTGTCCATGCCGATGCGGAAGAAGATCGCATCACGCCTCGGGTGGACGCCCTGGAAGGCTGCGCGCTGCTGTTCGTCCTTGCCATCGGCGGCCCGGCGGCCGCGAAGGTCGTCAACCGCCGCATCCATCCGGTCAAGCTTCCGCAGCCGGAGCCCATCGAGCAGGTGCTGGCGCGGGTGCAGACCATGCTGACGACCGCGCCGCCGCCCTGGCTCCGGAAGGCGATGGGAGCGGACGCGAAGAAGCTGGATTTCCTGGACGAAGACATCGAGGAGAGCGCGTGATGACGGCAAGCTCGGCCATGGCGTCGAAGGCGCACGAGGACGACCGCGCCCCGCCTATTTTCCGGGAATCCCTCGTCAAACTGATGCGCGCCCACGACAGCTACGGCGTCTGGGAAAGGATGCCGGACGAAGAGATCCTGAAGGGATTCGTGCTGAGCCGCGAACAGCGCCGCGCGATCCCCGTGATCGGCGAGCCGGATTCGAAGGTGCTTTGGCGGATCGAGATCTTCTACACCGCCGTCAGCTTCGCAATCACGCGCCGGACCGGGTTCGACGCGACCCCGATCATCAAGATATCCGGAGAAGGTTTCGGCCGGGTCGTCGTCATCGTCGGACGCCTCGTCGTGCTGAGCCGCGCCTTGCGGGACGTGCACCGGTTCGGCTTCGACACGGAGGATGCCCTCATCCAGGCCGGCGAGGCCATGTTCGACGAGGCTCTTGCCGCCATCGAACGCTTTCCGGCCGTCGCAAGAGACGACTGAGCCAAACGCTACAAAATATCGCCAAGCATCAGACAAGGACCTGCACCATGTCCGAATTCCATGCCCTGAGACGCGACGGTACGCCGTGGCAGCCGATGTTCATCGAGGCGATCAACGCAGAGACCTGTATCGGCTGCGGCCGCTGCTTCAAGGTTTGCACCCACGGCGTGCTCGAAATGATGGGCATGACCGAGGACGACGAACTCGTTGCGGCCGACGACGATGAGGTCGAGCGGATGGTGATGACGATCGCAGAGAAGGGCAGGTGCGTCGGCTGCGAAGCCTGCGTTCAGGTCTGCGGCTCCAAGTCGATCGCTCTGATCGCCGCTGCCGACGTTCTCGCCGCCTGAGCCTGAAGCCGCGCCGCCGCTCGAGCCGCCATGGCTTTGGATTGTCCGCCGGACAGCCTCTTTGACAGCCTGATCGCCTCGGGCCGGGGCGATCGGTTCGACCGCCATGTCTTCGCCTGCGCCATCGTCATCGGCCTGGCGGAGGCGCAGGGGCCGCTGACGGAGGCGCTCGGGCTGTCGGCGGACGCGCTTGCGGATCTGCTGGACGCGTATTTTCCGGATGCCCGGCGTCTGCTTCCCGCCGCCCGCATGGGCGAACACGCCGGCGAAGACCAGATCGAGGAGCCCGACCTCCGGGGGCTGCTCCTCGATCACCGCAGCCGCAACGTGACGGAGGAGGAATGGCTGGCCGCGATCATCGCCCGCCGATCCCTCTGCGCCAACCACCTGTGGCAGGATCTCGGCCTGTTCGATCGCAGCGAACTGAACGCGCTCATGGAACGGCATTTCCACGGCCTCAAGCGTCTCAACAGCGGCGACATGAAGTGGAAGAAGTTCTTCTACCGTCAGCTCTGCGAGCGCGACGGGGTCGCGATCTGCAAGGCGCCGACCTGCGACGCCTGCGCCGATGTCGGCGTATGCTTCGGCCCCGAAGCCGGGGAGCCGTTGTCGGCATTGCGAAAGAGCGTGTTGGATATCCGACAAAGCCAACGCGCCGACTGACGTCGGTCGTCCGTGCCGGCGCCGCACCGGCGCTTTTTCAACGACTTGAGCCATGGCACGCGACTTGCTCATTGGTTGCCTGGCGAGGTCCGAAGGCGAAGGGGCCTGAGGATGGCCGCAACAGGAAGGAAAAGAACTGCGATGGTGACTTTGACCGAGAAAGCCGAAGATACGCTTCGACGCCTTGTGGAAAACGCCAAGTCCGGCGCCAATGGGCTGCGGATCATGGTCGACGCGGGCGGCTGCTCGGGCCTGCAATACACCCTGGCCCTGGAGAGGACCGCGTGCGACGACGACCGGGTCTACGACTTCGACGGCCTGAAGGTCTATGTCGATCCCCGCAGTCTGCCCATCGTCGATGGCATGAGCGTCGACTTCGTCGAGGGCATCGAGGCGTCTGGTTTCGTGTTCGACAACCCGCACGCCAAAGACGTCTGCAGTTGCGGGAAGTCCTTCTCCGGTTGAGGCATGAGGTCGAGCGGCGCGCCGCGATCCGGCGGCGGCCGCTCTTCGCCCCGGGGGATTCCGGCTGACAAGGAAGCCATGGGATGACAGCGCGTTCCAACATCGCGCCGACGATCAACGACACCACGCTTCGCGACGGCGAGCAGACTGCCGGCGTCGCGTTCACGATCGCGGAGAAGGTCGCCATTGCAACGGCGCTCGCTCACGCCGGCGTTCCGGAACTGGAGGTCGGCATTCCGGCGATGGGCGGACAGGAGCGGGATTGCATTCGCGCCGTCGTCGCCGCCGGGCTCGAGTGCCGGCTTATCGGCTGGTGCCGCATGAGCATCGAGGACGTGGATGCGGCCGGCGCCTGCGGCCTGACGGCGATCAACATCTCGCTGCCGGTCTCCGACCAGATGCTCGGCGGAAAGTTCGGTCGCGATCGCCGGTGGGCCATCGAGCACACCGCGCGGGTGGTCGCCTATGCGCTCGACCGCGGCTTCGATGTCGCGGTCGGCGGCGAGGACGCCTCTCGCGCCGATGTCGAGCACATCTTGCGGGTCATCGACTGCGTCGCCGCTCTTGGCGCCCGGCGGTTCCGCTTCGCCGACACCCTCGGCGTTCTCGACCCGTTTGCGACGTACGAGGTGATGTCCTTGCTCAGGGCGAGGTTCCCGATCGAGCTCGAAATCCACGCCCACGACGACCTTGGCCTTGCGACCGCAAATTCGCTGGCTGCCGTCCGCGGCGGCGCCACCCATGTCAACACGACGGTCAACGGGCTCGGCGAGCGTGCGGGGAACGCACCGCTTGAAGAGGCCGTCGTCGCCCTGTCGAACCTCTACGGCCTGGAAACCGGGATCGATCGGCGGCGACTGAGCCACATTTCCGAGCTGGTCTCGCAGGCTTCCGGGCGGCCGGTTCCGCTTAACAAGAGCATCGTCGGCGCCGCCGTCTTCACCCATGAGGCCGGCATCCACGTGCACGGCCTTCTGCGCGATCGCCACAACTACCAGGCCCTCGACCCCGAGGGCCTGGGGCGCAGCCACTGCGTCCAGCTCGGCAAGCACTCCGGCGCTTCTTCCGTCTCGCATGTCTTCAACGCTTTGGGGTTGACGCTGGAGCCGGACCAGACCGGGATAGTGCTTGAGAAAGTCCGCGACCACGCCGTCACTACCAAACGACCGCCGGCGCTGGCCGCGCTGAAGTCGATGTACGATGAAACGCGACCGCCGCCGCCGAAAGGGCCGCGGGACCCGGATCAGGTTGCTTTGGCGCCGGAGAACGCATGACCAGGCTTATGGATACGCTCAAGTCGCTGGAGACGGCCGAGGACTTTCTCGACTGCTTCGAGATCCCGTACGAGCAGCGCGTGATCGACGTCAATCGGCTTCATATTCTGCAGCGACTCCATGATCGGCTCGCACAATCCGACCTGGAGAGCATGGATGACGCCCAGTTGCGCGAGACGATGTCCACGTTTCTCGCTGCCGCCTACCATGATTTCGTTGTCTCGGACGCAAGAACGGAGAAAGTCTTCAAGGTCTTCCATCGGCACGATGGCGCAGCGCGGTCGCCGGAAAAGACGATAATCCCGCTTGCGGATGTGCGCGGGGCGACAGAGCGCGAAGACCCCTGAGAAATTGTTGGCGCGGCGGTTCCGTTTGCAGGGATCGGCCGGGCAGGGAGAACAGGTTCGATGTACACGATCACGCGCCGCGAGGCGTTTTCCGATACCACCTTCCTCTGGGAGGTCGAGGCGCCGGACGTCGCGATGTCGGCGCAGCCGGGGCATTTCGTGATGCTTCGCCTGCACGAAGGGAGCGAACGGATACCCTTGACGGTCGCCGACTTCGACCGCGACCGCGGTACCGTCACACTGGTGGTTCAGGCGCTCGGCAAGACGACGGCGGAGATGCGCGATCGCTATCAGGCCGGCGACAGCTTTGTCGACTTCGTCGGGCCGCTGGGTCTGCCGCAACACATCGCTCCCGTCGGTCACGTCGTGCTGGTCGGAGGCGGTCTCGGCGTCGCCCCGGTCTACCCGCAGCTTCGTGCCTTCCACGAGGCGGGGAGCCGAACCACCAGCATTATCGGGTTCCGCAACAAGGACCTGATGTTCTGGGAGAAACGCTTCAGCGCCTGCTGCGACGAGCTGATCGTCTGCACCGACGACGGCAGCTATGGCCGCCCGGGCTTTGTGACGGCCGCGCTGCGCGACGTCCTCGAGACCGAGCAGGTCGATCTGGTGATCGCCATCGGACCGTTGCCGATGATGCACGCGTGCGTCGAAACGACGCGTCCGTTCGGCGTCAAGACGATGGTCTCGCTCAACGCCATCATGGTCGACGGGACCGGCATGTGCGGGTCCTGCCGCGTCACCGTGGATGGGCAGGTCAAGTTCGCCTGCGTCGAGGGGCCCGATTTCGACGGCCATCAGGTCGACTTCAAGGAGCTGATCGCCCGCCAGCAGCGGTTCAAGAACCAGGAAGCCAAGGCCAATACCGACTATGCGCACGTCTGCAATCTCGAGAAGACGCTCTTCGAGGAAGGCAAGCGCAGCTACAAGAAGCTCACTCAGCTGCGACCGACGCAGGTGGCGATGCCCGAGCGGAACGCCGTCGAGCGCGCCGCCAATTTCCGGGAGGTGAACCTCGGCTACGGGCTGGAGGAAGCCCTGGAGGAGGCCGAGCGCTGCATCCAGTGCAAGAAGCCCACCTGCATTTCCGGCTGCCCGGTCTCGATCGACATTCCGCGCTTCATTCGCCACCTGATCGTCCGCGATCTCGACGGCGCCCTCGGCGTCATCAACGAATCCAACCTGTTTCCCTCGATCTGCGGACGGGTTTGCCCGCAGGAGACGCAGTGCGAAAGCCAGTGCGTCATCGGCCGCAAGATGGAGTCGGTCGCCATCGGCCGCCTCGAACGCTTCGTCGGGGACCATGCTCGGTCGCCGAAGGCTGTGCCGCCGGAGTTCGCCGAGAAGCTGGGAACGGTCGCCATCGTCGGGTCGGGCCCGGCGGGGCTGGCGGCGGCCGCGGACCTGGTGCGCGTCGGCGCCGACGTCACCGTCTTCGAAGCGCTGCACGTCGTCGGCGGCGTGCTGCGCTACGGCATCCCGTCCTTCCGCCTTCCCCGCGATATCATCGAGCGGGAGGTCGCGCGGCTCAGAGACCTCGGGGTTCGCTTCGAGACCAACAAGGTGGTCGGCAAGACCTTCACCCTCCCGCAGTTGCTGAACGGCAAGGGCTTCGACGCGGTGTTCGTCGGCGCCGGCGCCGGGGCGCCGTCGTTCCTCGGCATCCCGGGCGAGTTCGCCGGGCAGGTCTACTCGGCCAACGAGTTCCTGACGCGGATCAATCTGATGGGCGGCGACAAGTTCCCGTACCTGGATACGCCGATCGGCGCCGGCCGGAGCGTCGTCGTGATCGGCGCCGGCAATACCGCGATGGATTGCCTCCGCGTTGCCAGGCGCCTGGGGGTGCCGACCGTCCGCTGCGTCTATCGCCGCACCGAGGCGGAGGCGCCGGCCCGCGTCGAGGAGCTTCGCCACGCCAAGGAGGAGGGGGTCGACTTCTTCTTTCTCCATGCCCCCCTGGAGATCTATACCGACGACGAGGGGAACGTGCGCGGCATGAAGGTTCAGAAGATGACGCTCGGCGAACCCGACGAGAGAGGGCGTCGCCGCCCGGTTCCGCTGGACGAGACGGTGGACCTGGACTGTGACACGGTCATCTACGCCCTGGGCACCCAGGCCAATCCGATTATCGCGCAGGCAACCCCGGACCTGGCGCTGAACAAGTGGGGCAACATCGTCGCCGACGAAGTCACCCAGGCGACGAACATTCCAGGCGTGTTCGCCGGCGGCGACATCGTCAGCGGCGGCGCCACCGTCATTCTCGCCATGGGCGCCGGCCGCCGCGCCGCCAAGGCCATTGCCGCGTATCTGGCCGACGCCGACAGGCGGTGGCCGGTGGCATCGAGCGCGGTCGAGGATCAGGCGTCGCCGGCCGAGCTACCCGCCGCCGCCGCGAATGCCGTTTGAGAGAAGGAATAGGCGAATGCTCTGCCCGAAATGCCGTCAGCCGATCGACGGTCCCGAAGAATACATCTGCTGCGGAGGGCAGATGCTGGAGTGGCGTTGCCGGGACTGCGGCAAGGTCAGCGAAGGTTTCGCCTTTCCCTACGGGATGTGCCCCCTGTGCGACGGATCCCTCGAGGCGATCGAGCCGCGCGACATTGAAGACGCCGCATCGTTGCGCGCGATCAGGATCGCTTTCGAGATCGAGCTCGGCGGCCACGCCTTCTATACGCAGGCGGCGCGAGAGACGGAGGAGGAAGGGCTCCGACGCCTTTTCCAGAACCTGGCGGAAATGGAAGAGGAGCACATGTCGATTTTAACCCGGCGCTACCATGCCGACGCGCCGCCGCCGGCGGCGAGGTCGGGTGTGGAGCGCGCGGCCATCTTCGCCGGCCTGGAACGGCGTCCCGAGGATCCCGCCAACCTGCTCCGCATCGCCATCGCCTGCGAGGAGCGCGCCGCGGCCTTCTTTGCCGAGAAGAGCAGGGAGGCGCCGGAAGGCTCTCCCGAACATCAGCTCTACAGGGAGCTGGCCGCGGAGGAACGCGAGCACGCCAGCCTGCTGGACACGGAGTTCACGCGCTGGAAGGCGGGCAAGGCCGGGCTTTTGCAGGCGGACCTTCAGACCGAGTAGCGGCGAGCAGCGGTCCGATCCCCGACTACGCGTCGGCGGTCGGCCCGCCGCTGCCGTAGCCGGCGACCGGGCCGCGACCGAAGCTGCCGCGATCCAGTGCGACCGTCTTGACGATCGCGTAGACGCGCGTGCCCACGGCAAGCGAAAGGGCCTCGCGCGAGCGGCGGGTCAGGCCGGCGATCAGGCGTACGCCGTGACAGTCGATCAGCAGTTCGACGCCGGAGGCCGAGTCCCGCATCTCGCGGATCTCGCCCGTCAGCACGTTCAGGGCGCTGAGACCGTCCGGAGGCCGGATGGCGACGATGACGTCGCGGGCGCGGATGCGCAGGCGGACGGTGGCGCCGACCTCGATGTCGAGCCGCGGGATGCGGATCTCGCCGGCGGCGCAGACGACACGGGTCAGCAGGTGGCGCTCCTCGTGCTCGGCGACCCGCGCCTCGATCACTGCGCCGGCGGCTTCTTCTCCGGTCACGGCGACGAGGTCGAGGCGACTCAGGATCTCGTTGACCGGGCCGACCCCCTCGACCCGTCCGTTGGCGAGCAGGACGACGGTGTTCGCGAGGCGCGCGACCTCGCCCAGGGCGTGGCTGACGTAGACGACGGGGATCCGGCTTTCGTCGCGCAGGCGCTCGATGTAGGGCATGATCTCCTCGCGACGCGCCGCATCGAGCGAGGCGAGCGGCTCGTCCATCAGCAGCAGCCGCGGCCCGGCGAGCAGCGCCCTGCCGATGGCGACCCGCTGGCGCTCGCCGCCCGACAAGAGGCCCGGGCGGCGGTGGAGGAGGGGGCCGATGCCGAGCAGCTCGACGACGTGGTCCGGATCGGCGCGCGCGGCGTCGGCCGGCGCGAACCGGCGGCCGTAAAGCAGGTTGCTGCGGACACTGAGGTGGGGAAACAGCCGCGGCTCCTGGAAGACGTAGCCGATGCGGCGGCGGTGCTTGGCGACGAAGATCCTTCGCTCGGTGTCGACCAGCGTCGCGCCGTTGACGACGACGCTGCCGCGCCGGGGCCGGATCAGCCCGCCGATGATATTGACGATCGAGGTCTTGCCGCTGCCGGAATGGCCGAACAGCGCCGTCAGGCCGGGCCCGGCGCGAAACCGGGCCTGGAGGTCGAATGCGCCAAGCCGGTGGGCGACGTCGACTTCGAGCGCCATGGGACCCTAGCGCAACCGCACCATGAGCCGTCGCGCGAGGACTTCCGAGGCGAGCAGCGCGGCCATTGAGATCGCCACCGAGATGAGCGAGAGGCGGAGCGCCGCCGTTTCCGCGCCGGGGATCTGCGTCAGGGTGTAGATCGCCGAAGGCAGGGTCTGTGTCTCGCCCGGGATGTTGGAGACGAAGGTGATCGTCGCGCCGAATTCGCCCAGCGCCTTGGCGAACGACAGGATCATGCCGGCGAGGATGCCGGGCAGGGTCAGTGGCAAGGTAATGGTGGCGAAGACCCAGCCGGGGTTGGCTCCGAGCGTCGCCGCGGCGTCTTCGAGCTTGCGGTCGACCGCCTCGATCGACAGGCGGATGGCCCGGACCATGAGCGGGAAGCCCATGATTGCGCAGGCCAGCGCCGCGCCGGTCCAGCGGAAGGCGAAAACGAGGCCGAAGGTTTCGTCGAGCAGTCGGCCTAGCGGTGCGGTGCGGCCGAACAGCAGCAGCAGGGCGTAGCCGGTCACCACCGGCGGCAGCACGAGCGGCAGGTGGACCAGGCCGTTGACCACCGACTTTCCCCAGAACTCACGCCTCGCCAGCAAAAGGGCCACGGCGATGCCGGCCGGCAGGCTGACGATCACCGCCCAGGTGGCGACCCGGAGGCTGAGGCGCACCGCCGTCCATTCGTCGGGAGAAAGGCCGAGCATCCCCGCGTCTGCCCCCGTTGCCCCCGTTGCCCCCGTCCGCTCCCGGCTCAGTAGCCCGCGGCGCCCGGCAAGACGGTGAAGCCTTCCGTTTCGAACGCGCCCCGGGCCTCGCCGCCGGCGAGAAAGGCGACGAATTCGGCGGCGCCGGGACTGTCGGACGCGGCGACGAGGGCGAGCGGATAGATGATCGGCGGGTGCGTGTCCTCGGGGAAGGTGTCGACGATGACGACGTTGGGATCGGCGGCGGCGTCGGTCCTGTAGACGATGCCCAGCGGCGCTTCGCCGCGCGAGACCAGCGCCAGCGCCGCGCGAACGTTGTCGGCCTGCGCGAGCCGGTCTTCGACGCTGCCCCAGACGCCGAGCTTCTCCAGCGCCGCCTTGGCGTACTTGCCGGCCGGCACGGCGGCGGTGTTGGCCACCGCCAGGCGCCCGTCGCCCAGCGCCGCCGCCAACGGGAAGCCGTCGCCGATGCGCAGGTCCGCCGGCGCCGCCGCGGGCGCGATCAGAACGAGGCTGTTGCCGAGCAGATTGCGCCGGCTCCCGGCGCGGATGAGGTTGCGCGTCTGCAGATAATCCATCCACTCGAGATCGGCCGAGATGAACACGTCGGCCGGTGCGCCGGCCTCGATCTGCCGGGCCAAAGCCGAGGACGCGGCGTAGGAGACGGTGACGGCGTTCCCGCTCCGGCGGGTGAAGTCGTCGCTCGCCGTGTCCAGGGCGTTCTTCAGGCTTGCGGCGGCGAAGACCAGGATCGGCCGGTTCTCCGCTGCAGCCCCGCCGGCGCTGGCGCCGCCGACACAGGTAACGACCAGGGCGACCGCCCATGCAACATGGACAAGTGCGCGTGCAATTTTCCCCGTCATGCTTTACCCCGCAATCGAATGGATTCGGTCCCGCTCCGGCGGCCGGTCGAGGCGACCCCGGAACCATCTTCCGGCATGCAAATTGAAGGCCGATTGCGACGCGGATCGAGGCGCTGTGTGTCGGGGCGCGTTGGGGTCGCCGGGATCCGCGCCGACGACGACCGCGCGGTTGCCATACCCGCGCTGCGGCCGTACGTAGGGAGAAGCGGGACCGTCGTGCCCGGCCTGTTTCCAGACCTGGAGCCTGACCTTTGAGCTTTCTAGACCGGGTGCGCGCCTGCGCCGTTTTCAATCCCGCTGCCTACCGACCGTTTCGCGTCGACGGCGTCGATGTCGGTTTTGTCGCCCACGACTTCGCCGCGGCGCTGGAGCCGGCCGCCGCTGTCTTCCGGGTTGAGCCGGACGTCGTCAGCCTCGCTCCGGAGGTGCCGGCGGATCCGGATGCGCGCACTGCCGCGGTCAACGCCGC
This sequence comes from Rhodospirillales bacterium, assembly GCA_016793925.1. Classification (GTDB taxonomy): domain Bacteria; phylum Pseudomonadota; class Alphaproteobacteria; order Rhodospirillales; family Defluviicoccaceae; genus JAEULH01. Next base: position 17,246 of record JAEULH010000097.1, read on the forward strand.
GCTGCGCCCGCTGGCCGAGCGTGGGCTGTTGCGCGGCTGGCGCGACGAGGATTACGCCGTTGCCGCCGCTCCGGGTGCGCCGGCGCTGTTCCGGATGGAGCGGGCGGCGGTTCCGAAGTTCGGGATCGTCGCCGCTGGGATCCACGTCAACGGCATCGTCCGCAATGGCGACGGCGTGCAGATGTGGATCGGACGGCGCGCGCTCGACAAGGCGAACTCTCCGGGCAAGCTCGATCAGCTTGTCGGCGGCGGCCAGCCGGCCGGCGACAGCGTCCTCGACACCCTGCTCAAGGAGAGCGCCGAAGAGGCCGACATGAACGCGGACCTCGCCGGGCGCGCGCGCCCCGCCGGCGCCGTCACCTACCGGACCGAGCGGGAGGAAGGGCTGCGTCGCGACATTCTGTACGTCTTCGACCTGGAGCTGCCGGCCGACTTCGTTCCGCGCAACACCGACGGGGAGATCAGCGAGTTCTACCTCTGGCCGATCGAACAGGTCATCGAGACGGTTCGCGAGACCGATGAATTCAAGTTCAACTGCTCGCTGGTGTTGATCGATTTTTTCATCCGCCATGGCTACATCAGCCCGGATGAGCCCGATTATCTCGACCTTGTCCACGGTCTGCGCTCGCTCTTTGCGGGCGGCGCGGGCGGCGCGGGCGGCGCGGGCGGCGCGGGCGGCGCGGGCGGCGCGGGCGGCCGATGATGGCGGCCGCTCTCACCGGACCACGGGTGACGCCGCCGGCCGGGGCCAGGGCCGGGCATTTGCTGGTGCTCCTCCACGGCGTCGGCGCCGACGGCAACGACCTGATCGCGCTGGCCCCCTACTATCGCGCCGCGGTCCCGGATGCGCTGGTCGTCGCGCCCAACGCGCCGGAGGCGTTCGACATG
>JAEULH010000014.1 GCA_016793925.1 Rhodospirillales bacterium
TCTTCGCCGCGGACGAGGTCGGCGATGCGGTTCATCAGCGCCAGATCGGTGATGTGGCGATAGCCCATGGCGTAGGCGTCCGCGGGGCTGAGCTTCGTCTCGGCGTCATCAGCTTTCATGGCAGGGCAGTTTACCGTCGCAAGATGAACATTTTGTTGCACTGCAAGACGTGCTACATCCGCGGTCGATCACGGCGCGCCGGCGGCGGGACGACGTTGACGCGGCGCAGCGTGGCGCGGCACAGGCAGGGGAGAAGGGCGGCATGACCACGAAGGTGTTGATGACTACCGTGATGCAAAAGCGGCGGGCCCAGTGGTCGCTCCTGCCGAAAACGCCTTCGACCAAGAGCGCCGAGGGTCCCGCCGGTTGCGATGCGATAGCCAAGACGCCACCCCTCGCCGCGGCCGGAACCGCGGCCGGCGCGAGATCCACTCAGCCCGGTTGACCGCTCGGGTTGAGACCGCCGTTGCGGGATCGATCCGGCGCCGGTCGCCACGTCAGCCCTGCGGCTCCAGCTTCATTTCCGCGATCGGCCGCACGGTCGTCGCCTGCGGGCCGGCCGGGCTTTCGTCGTGGACGATGGCGAGAGCGACCGGCTGATCGACGCTGAGGCCTTCGAACGTCTTTTCCACGACCGCATTGCGGTGAAAATAGATTTCGCGGCCGTCGGTGGTGGCGATGAAGCCATGCTCGGCGAACAGCCGGATGATCCGGCCCTGGAGCATCGGCGGCTCGTGGGTCTTGACCTCGTGCCGGGCCACCCGCGCATGTTCCGCCAGTTGCCGCTCTGCAGCCGAAAACGCATCGCGGATGGCGACGTAAACGTCGCGGTGGGCGTCGGTCTCGCCCGGGTCGCGGCTGACAACCAGTTCCTTGCCGGGAACGCCCATCTCGATCCGGACGTGATAAAGGCTCTGCCGGTGGTGGCCCTTGTGCGGCGCCTCGACGGCGACGCTGCAGCGAACGAGGTGGCCGCTCGCGAACCGCTCCAGCTTGTCCACCCTCTCGCGGACCTTGGCTTCGATGAACTCCGATGAATCCATGTTATGAAAGGTGATCTCTAGCGGAACCTGCATGCTGAACTCCTGTGCTATGGGCGGCAGCTTAGCATTCGGGCTCTCCCTTGCGACACTACCCAGGTCAAAGCGGCCGTGGTTGGCGTCCTGGCGCGGATCAACTGGCAAGGCACGTACGGATGCGGCACTTCGCGATGGCTCTGCTTTTCATCGCTGCGATGATTGTCGGCAGGCCGACATCCAGCTCCGAACCGGACGGTTCGCCGATCACCGGCGACGCCCGCGACACCGTCGTGTTCGACGGCGACAGTTTCGATTTTGGCGGCCGCCACTTCCAGCTCGCCGGCATCGATGCGCCCGAGCTCGGGCAGCGCTGCGAGAAGGAGGACGGCCCCAACGTTGCCTGCGGCCTGACGGCCGCCTACGAGTTGCGCAAGCGCCTGCAACTCGATCCGAGGCCGCTGCGGTGCTGGCCGCAGAGCGAGACTCAGGATGGGACCATCCTGGCGGTTTGCGCCGCCGGTGAGGATGACCTCGCGCTCGTTCTGGTGGAAAGCGGCTATGCTCGCGCCCTGCCCGGAGCCCAGATCGATTATCGTCTCGCCGAGGAGAAGGCGCGCGGCTCAGGCATCGGCCTGTGGGCGAGCAAGAAGAATTTGGCGCCGTGGGCCTGGCGGGCGGAGCGGGCCGATGCGAATGCAAACACCCCCGAGGACGGCTGCGTCATCGCCGGCGTCGTCGAATCGGCCGGTCGTGGCGCCGACGCGCGGCTGTACTTCGGGCCGTTGGACCACCAGTATGCGGCGAAGAGCGTGGACGCGGCGCGTGGAGGCCGCTGGTTTTGCAGCGATGAGGCTGCGCGAGAGGCCGGCTTCCGCCGCCCCGGCGAAGGCGCGTCGAGATGATCAGAAATCGAGAACGGTGTAGGATTCGACGGGCGCGAGCCCGGGGACCAGGTCGGCAAGTATGCTGCGAAAGGACGGGCGCGACTTGATCCGCGCATACCAGGTCTTGGCGCTTTCGTTGTGCGCCCATGGCACGTCGCCGATATAGTCGACGCAGGAGATGTGGGCAGCGGCGGCGAGATCGGCGAGACTGAGCCGGTCGCCGGCCAGCCAGTTCCGCCGCTCGGCGAGGAAGCCGATGTAGTCGAGGTGGTAGCGGATGTTGCTGAGGCCGGCGCGAATGGCGTCGGAATTGGGATAGCCTCTGCGCATCAACCGCTTGGCGACCTTCTCGCCGACGAGTTTGCCCGTCACTTCCCTGTTGAACTTGCCGTCGAACCAGCCGACCAGGCGGCGGACCTCGGCCCGCTCGACCGCGTTCGCCCCATTGAGCGGCGGCGTCGGGTGGATCTCGTCGAGGTACTCGGAGATGGCGGTGCCGTCGCAGAAAATCGCCCCGTCCGGCTCGACCATGACCGGAACCTCGCCGGCCGGGTTCATGGTCAAGAACGCCTCGCGGCGCTCCCAGGCCGGCTCGATGTGGTTCTCGCTTTCCAGCTTTTTTTCGCCCAGAACCAGCCGGACCTTACGGCACGGAGGCGATAGCCACAGGTGGTAAAGGGTACGCATGGCAAGGGACTATAGCGGATGGCCGAAAAAGAAAACATGCTTGCGGACCACCGGCCGGCCGCCTGCTCAGCCGCCGCGGCGGGCGGCGACGATCAGATCGGTCACCTCACGGACGGCGCCCAGGCCGCCGGGCGCCGTGGTGACCAGGCCGGCGATGCGAAGGATCTGCGCCTCTGCATCCGCCGGGGCGATCGCAAGGCCGACCGCCTCCATGCACTCGCGATCGTTGATGTCGTTACCCATGTAGGCGACCGCCTGCAACTCGATGCCCTGCTCGGCGCAAAGCCCGCGCAGGACCGGCAGCTTGTCGCCGATACCCTGAATGCACGGGATCTTCAGCTTGCGACAGCGCGCGCTGACGACCGGATTGCCCTCCTTGGAAATGACCGCGACCGCAAGGCCGGACGCTCGAACCAGGTCGAGGCCCATGCCGTCGCCGCGGCTGCACAACACGCCCTCGCGGCCGTCTTCGAAGACAACCACCCGGTTGTCGGTCATCACCCCATCGAAATCGAAGACGAGCAGCCGGATCGCGGCGAGCCGAGCCGCCGTACGCCCGGCATGCAGCCGGCGGTAGAGGGCCTCGCCGGCGCACCAGTCCTCGTCGCCGCGCAACTGCAGCGCGCCGCTGCGCGGGATGCAGTGAAGCACGATGCGGCCGGTGAGGGGCTTCCCCCACTCGCGAAGGCCAGCGGCGCGGGTGATGACAAGCACCCGGTTCTCGGCAAGGCGCGGCCTCGACCCGCGCGCCCCGGACCCACTCGCATGCACAGCCTCGTCCGCCAGCAGGCCGAAGCCGCCGGCGTCTTCGGCCCACAGCGTCTCGAAGCTCTCGTGCACGCTGAGCAGGCTGTCGCCGCCGCGCCGGGCCAGATGATCGAGCGCTGACTCGATCATTTCCGGCGTTCGCAGCGGCCGACTCGGGTCGAGGATCACGCACAGGTCCGGTCCTTCGCCGGCCTCGGCGGCGAGGATGTCGACTGCGCGCGCCGCCGCCCGATCGGCGAAAGCGTTCTGGTCGCGCTCGCCGCCGGCGCCTGCGACGTCGCCGCCGAAAGCCATCACCCGTGCGCCCGCAGCCTCCGCGATGCGCGCGAGGGCGGCGTCGTCGGTAACGACGACCACGGCCGATATCGACGGGCACAAGCGAGCCTGCGCCACCGTCTGCGCCAGCAACGGCCTGCCGGCGAACGGTCGCGCCAGCGCAAGATTGGCGGCGGCGATGGCGGGAACGATGGCAACGACGGTCATGGCCTTCTCACCTTCCTCTCAGCTTGCTTCTCATCGCGGCAGCGTCGCTGCATCCTCGCTCCGGAACGGTGTCCCGTCGGGAAGGACGCGCACCGCTTCGACGCCATCGGCCGTTTGCCGCGCCTCGAGAGCAAAATCGAACAGGTCGCGCTGCAGGCACAATGCCGGATCTTCCCTCGGCAGGTAGGCCTTGTCACCGCGGAGAAACTTCTGCGCCGTCTCCTGGCGAAGGATCTCGACCACAGCGGCGAGATGGTCGTAGGCGTCGCCGCTCAGGAGCGCTTCGATGTAGTCGCCGCAGCGCTCGTCCTCGGGCGCCGGGGCCTGCGCGCGGATCCCCATGGCGACGATGCTGACGACGGCAGGGTTGCGGGCGCGGATGGCCGCGACCGTGGCCCGCGCCGTGATGTAGGAGGCGAGAAAGACGGCATCGGCGTGGGCCAGCGCCGCCAGCGCGCCGGTGACGCCGGCGGTGGTGCGGTGGACGACGGTCCGCCCGGCGAAGAGCGCGGAGCCTCGCGCCAGGATCTGGGACGGCGAGTTGGTCAGGTCGAAGCCATCGATCGGCACCTCGTCGCGCTCGCCGACGAGCAAGGCGCGGTCCTTCCAGGCGAAGCAGCGCTCGACATCGCCTTCCAGCAGAATGCGCTTTGCGCCGCATGCGTACATCACCGGCTCGCAGGTGAAAGCGCGAAAGACGTCGATGACCACGGCGACGCCCCGCGCCGCCCGCGCGCCTTCGGCCAGCGAAAGCCTGAGTATTCTCATGAGCCACCCCAGTCCACGATTTTCCGGCTGCGACTGTACCCGTTGGTCCGAATGGCGGGAGCGATTAATTTCGGCCGCAGGGCAGCAGCCGCGTATTTGAGAAAAGCCGCTATGGCAAACGCGCTCAGGTTGCAGGTCGATGTAGCTATAGCTATAATCGGGGGTCGACGTGCGCTATGTGAGGATGGTAAGGGTTTCGTCGCAGGACGAGTTGATTGCCGTCGTGCGCTGCGCAGAGGGATTTGCTGAGCGGCGCCACATGATCGAGCTGTGCAAGATGCTCGAGGGTGCCGAAGCAAGGGGCTTCGCCACGGAGCGAAAGCGATGCGATGTGGTCTCCAATGGCGTCGTTCACAGAGTGAGGGGATCGGACCGGTATTTGCCCGCGTCAGCAATCGACCATGCCGGCATGGTCTTTGTTTTTCGGAGCGGCTGCGTGTGGGCTGCGGTGGAGGTCGGCGCTGACGGCCGAACGCTGACGCTGCTGAAGGTTTATGGCGCATTCTCCGGGAACGCGAAGGAGGAGGCGGATCTGCTCGCCGACGCACTCGATCGGCAGAACAGAGGTGAACGGATATGACGGTTGATACCATTGGTCGGCTCATGAACGACCTGAGAGGCGACAGCGAATGCGAAGAGGCGTTTGCGATCGTTGAGGTGGTCCGCGCAACGGGCGACATGCTCGAGCGGATGCGCGAACGCGCCGGCCTGAGCCAGACCCAACTGGCAGAAAAGCTTGGCTTGACGCCAGGGCGGGTGTGGCAACTCGAAAGCGGGACAATGCGCAATGCCCCGAGCCTGAAGACAATGGTCCGCTGGGCCCGGGCCTGTGGTGAAACCGTGGCCATAACCGCCTCCGGCGAGTGCGGGAACCGCGACGTGTCTAGCCCCTCTAATTTGCAACCCGAGAAGGTGCGCCATGGCGATCACTACGGAGGACTTGCCGACACGTTGATGGCCGCGCTGCCCACGGTTTGGGATAGCGTGTTTAGCGGTCGGCACGAGAAGAAGGTAAAACAGGATGTTGTACCCGTACCAGGGTATGGCGGGCTTGATGAGCGCGATGTCTCTGTGGTCGTGTCAGCCGCAGCCAAGGCGCTGAAGGAGAGACATCTTACAGTGACTGCCCGCAAGCCGCAAAAGGTAGGGGCCGGTGTTGAGGCGTTAACGCTCGTGGTGAGCGAAGTTTGACTTCGAGAAACGATTGCGACAGATCGTTAATCGCAGTTTTCACTGTATCATGCCCGACTGGCTTGACCACTTCTTGAACGGTCCCGGAGCCGCCATGCTCGCCGCGGCTAGCGGCTTTTTCGGATCGCTTGTCCTCCTCAGCGCTTCGTGGCGTTCCCTCGCCCTTCGTGAGGCCCAACACGAGGTGGATATGTTGGATGCGCAGGATCCGACGCTTGAGCGAGTCCGGCTCATTTTGGCAAAGCAGCTTGCTGGGGATCAGCTCGTGCTGATCGCGGGGGAGCGACGCCTTTATCGCTTAGGGATCACCTTGCTGGGGCTATCCTTCCTGATTTCATTCGTGCGCGAACTCGTCTGATTGCCGTTCGCCAAGACCCGCGGCCATACCGCTTGCCGCGGGTCGAGCGGCCGCTATGATCGTGCGCCATGGAGCGCTCGACGCTGGTTATTCCGCTGTGGGTCGCGGCCGGCGCCGCCTTGGGCGGGCTCGCCCGGTACTGGTGCTCGGGGCTGGTCGCGCAGACCTTCGGCGAGACGTTCCCCTGGGGGACGCTGGTCGTCAATGTCGTCGGCTCGACCCTGATCGGTTTCGTTTTCGTCGTGACCGGGCCGGACGGTCGCGTGCTCATGGACGCCGCCCACCGCCAATTCATCATGACCGGGATCTTCGGCGGCTTTACGACCTTCTCGTCGTTCAGCTTGCAAACCCTGACCCTGCTCCAGGACGGAGAGAGGCTGTACGGCCTCGCCAACGTCGCGCTGTCGGTGGCGCTGTGCCTGCTCGGGGTGTGGCTTGGCTCGGCGATCGGCGCGATGGTCAACCGATAGCAGGGGCGACATGACCGTTCCGCGCGAGGCGCGCCTCCTTCGCATTTTCTTCGGCGAGAACGATCGCGCCGACGGCAAGCCGCTTTACGAGGCGCTCGTGATGCTGGCCCGCGACCGCGCGCTCGCCGGTGCCACCGTGCTGCGCGGCCCCATGGGGTTCGGCCACGCCAGCCACCTGCACACCGCGAAGATCCTGCGGCTGTCCCAGGATCTGCCGATCATCGTCGAGATCGTCGACGCCGAGGACAAGATACGCGACTTCCTGCGGGCGGCCGAGCCGTTGCTCGGCAGCGTCCTCGTGACGCTGGAAAGGGTCGAGGTCATTCGCTACGGGGGCACGGGCACGGGCGGGATCGAGGGGCCGTAAGGCGAGGTTCGCTCCGAGCCCCGGGGCCGAGCGAGCCTCGGCCGACTCTCGAACTTGCCGCAGACTTTGCGACAGGCTTTGCCGCCGCACTCGCCGCCGGCATGGCCGGCCGGGCGTCGCATGCCAGCCATTGCCGCTCATTCTCGATTGCGTCATGTTGTTGCGTGGCGGGCCTTCGATCGGTCCAACTGCGGCAAAGCCGGAAGGGAGCGCAGACCATGTTGTGGCGCGGTGGCAGACGCAGCGAGAACATCGAGGACAGGCGGGGCGCGGGCGGCGGCGGCTTTCGTTTCCCCACCGGTGGGCGGGGCATGCCTGGCGGCTTCCGCTTCCCCGGCGGCGGGCGCATGCCCGGCCGGCGAACCGGCGGCATCGGCGGCGTCGGGCTGATCATCCTGTTTCTGGTCGCCCTCGCGTTTGGCTTCAACCCGCTTTCCCTGTTCCAGGAGGGCGGGGGCGGTCCGGATACGTCCGGCTTCGCGCCGCAGAGCGAGCGGCAGGCGCCCGACTCGCCGGCCATGGGCGACATGCGTGAGTTCGTCTCGGTCGTCCTTGGCAGTACCGAGGACACCTGGCACGAGATCTTTCGCAAGATGGGCCGTACCTACGAGGAGCCGACCCTTGTTCTGTTCTCGGGCAGCGTCGCATCGGCATGCGGACGCGCCGACGCCTCGGTCGGACCCTTCTACTGCCCGGCCGATCGCAAGGTCTATCTCGACTTCAGCTTCTTCGACGATCTGCGCAATCGTTTCGGCGCCCCCGGAGATTTCGCCCAGGCCTACGTCATCGCCCACGAGATCGGCCACCACGTGCAGAACCAGCTCGGGATTTCGGAGCAGGTGGAGGCGATGCGCGGCCGCCTCAGCCGTAGCGACGCCAACAGGCTGTCGGTCATGACCGAGTTGCAGGCCGATTGTTTCGCCGGCGTCTGGGCCAACCATGCCGGCCAGGGCCGCCAGTTCCTCGAAGCCGGCGACATCGAGGAAGGCATCAGGGCCGCCGGAGCGATCGGCGACGACCGCCTGCAGCGGCAATCGCAGGGCTTCGTCGTTCCGGACGCCTTCACCCACGGCTCCTCGCAACAGCGCGTCGCCTGGTTCAAGCAGGGCCTGGCGCGAGGCACGATCGAAGCCTGCGACACTTTCAACGACGAGACGTTGTAGCGGCCGCGTCGAGGTTCCTTGTCGGCATCCCCTTTCGCAAGGGAGGGCGACGCGACGGGTGGCTTATGGCATGATGCGGAGGGTGCAGATGAACTTCGCGCTCCAGCCTCTTGCAAAGGCTGCGCAAGTGTCATCCGATGGCTCTGCTGCGACGTAGTTTGGCCTGAGCACGGAGGAAGGTGGCTTTGCCAGGGACGGAGGCATAGACGCGGTGGGAAGCTGGCGCCAGTGGATGCCATGGTTGCCGGCGGCGCTGCTCTGCGCGTTGGAAATCGGCGTCGGCTCCGCTTCCATGTCTGCTGGCCCGGCGGCGGCCGCGGAGGCGCAGGCCAGCGAGGAGTTGGCGTCGCTCGGCCCCGACCAGCCGCTCGCCGAGGACGCCGTCGACGATGCGCTGGAAATCCCGGTGTTCACGCCGAGGGCGCGGACGAATGCGCCCAAACGCCCCGATACCCTTTTCGTCACCGGCGAGACCCTGGCGGAGCAGATCCGCTGCCTGGCACTGAACATCTATTTCGAGGCGCGTTCCGAAACCTATCAGGGCAAAAAGGCGGTCGCGGCGGTGACGATCAACAGGCTGCGAAGCCCGCGCTTTCCGAAGACCATCTGCGAAGTCGTTCGTCAGGGCGGCGACGAATCGCTGCACCGCTGCCAGTTCTCCTGGTGGTGCGACGGCCGGAGCGATCGGCCTCGCGACGGTCGGTCCTGGGCCGCGGCGGTTGCTCTCGCGGAGACCGTGCTGCGCCACGGGGTCAAGGATCCCACGCGCGGCGCCCTGTGGTACCACGCCGACTACGTCAGGCCGGTGTGGCGGCAGCAGAAAACGCGGGTGGCCGTGATCGGCCGCCATATCTTCTATGTCGACCGGCGAAGCCGTGGACCAGGCGTGATCGAGGCCCGCCGCTGACACGGCGGAGCCTGCCGGCCAGTATCCACGTCCGCCTTGGCGCCGCGCCAGAGCACCTGCCCGGCGCCGTTACCGTTTCGGCATGTAAAGGTCGGTGATCGTTCCCTCGAACGCCTCCGCCGCCATGCCGATCGTTTCCGACAGGGTCGGATGGGGATGAATGGTCAGGCCGATGTCCTGGGCATCGCATCCGGTCTCGATCGCCAGACCGACTTCGGCGATCAGGTCGCCGGCGTTGGGCCCGACGATGCCGCCGCCGATGATGCGGTCGGTCTTGTTGTCGAAGATCAGCTTGGTCATGCCCTCGTCGCGGCCGAGCGACAGCGAACGGCCGCTCGCGGCCCACGGGAAGACGCCCTTGCCGTAGTCGAGCTTGCGTTCCTTCGCCTCGGCCTCGGTCACGCCGACCCAGGCCACCTCCGGGTCGGTGTAGGCGACCGAGGGTATAACCCGGGCGTCGAAGGCGCTGTTCTTCCCCGCCGCGACCTCGGCCGCCACCTTGCCTTCGTGGACGGCCTTGTGCGCAAGCATCGGGTGACAGACGATGTCGCCGATGGCGAAGATGTGCGGCACGTTGGTCCGCATCTGCTTGTCCGTCGGGATGAAGCCGCGCTCGTCGACATGGACGCCGGCGGCCTCGGCGCCAATGCTGGTGCCGTTCGGTCGGCGTCCGACCGCAACCAGAACCCGGTCGAAGACGTCTTCGCTGGCGCCGTCGGCGCCTTCGAATGCCACGTGGATGCCGTCGTCCGCGGCGGTCATGCTGGTGACCTTGGTCTTCAGCATGATCTTCTCGTACTGCTTTTCGATACGCTTCTGGAACGGACGGACAAGATCCTTGTCCGCGCCGGGCATCAGCACGTCGAGCAGTTCGACAACGGAAACCTTGGAGCCAAGCTCGTAATAGACCGTCGCCATTTCCAGGCCGATGATGCCGCCGCCGACGACGAGCAGGCGCTTGGGAATGTCGCGCAGTTCGAGAGCCCCGGTGGAATCCATTACCCGCGGATCGTCGTGGGGAAAGCCCGGGATCTTCACCGCCTGGGAGCCGGCGGCGATGATCGCCTGGTCGAAGGTGATCCGCGTGCTCCCGGAGCCGGTCTCGACCGAGAGTTCGTGCGGCCCGGAGAATGTGCCTGTGCCTTCGACGACCTGGACCTTGCGCTGCTTTGCCAGCCCGGCAAGACCGCCGGTGAGTTTGCCGACGACCTTGTTTTTCCATGCCGCCAGCTTGTCGAGCTCGATTTTGGGTTTGGCGAAGACGAGGCCATTGGCGCTCATCTCCTTCGCTTCCTCGATCACCTTGGCGGCATGGAGCAGGGCCTTCGACGGGATGCAGCCGACGTTGAGGCAGACCCCGCCGAGGCTGGCGTAGCGCTCGACCAGCACCGTCTTTTTGCCCAGGTCGGCGGCGCGGAAGGCGGCCGAGTAGCCGCCTGGCCCGGAGCCCAGAACGAGGACTTCGGCGTGGATGTCGCCATCGCCCGTCTTCGCTGCGGCCTGCGGCGCCTGCGGTCGTTCCGCTTTCGCCCCTTGCTTCGGCGCGGCCGCTTCGGTGCGTGCCGGTTCGCTTTCAGGCTGCGGCTCGGCGCCATCGCCGGCGTCGGCGGTTGCGCCCTCTCCCACCTCGATCGTGCCGATCACCGAGCCCTCGGAGACGCGGTCGCCGACCTTGACCTTCAGTTCCTTGATCACGCCGGCCAGAGGCGAAGGCACGTCCATCGACGCCTTGTCGCTCTCCAGGGTGATCAGCGGCGACTCGACGTCGACCTCGTCGCCGGGTTGAACGACGATCTCGATAATCTCGACGTCCGTGAAGTCGCCGATATCCGGGACCTTGACCTCCTTGATCGCACCCATCACCGCATCCCTCTTGTCCTGAAAGGTCCGAAGCCGCGCCAAAAGCGTCCATCGCACCCGTTGTCATCGCCGGCGCCGCAGGGGCGTGGCGATCCACAGCGGCCTCGGCTTAAGGATTGCTTCGTCGGCCTCGCCTTCTCGCCATGACGACCTTCGACGCTGCCATACGCTCCGCCGCCGCTCACAGCACCAGCCGGCGCACATCGGCGAGGACGAAGGCAAGGTAGGCCGCGAAGCGGGCCGCCCCGGCGCCGTCGATGACCCGGTGGTCGTAGGACAAGGACAAGGGCAGGATCAGTCGCGGAACGAAGGCACCGTCCTGGTAAACCGGGCGCATCTGTGAGCGGGTGACGCCGAGGATGGCGACCTCCGGCGCATTGATGATCGGGGTGAAGCCGACCCCGCCGATCCCGCCCAGGCTGGATATGGTGAAGCAACCGCCCTGCATCGCCTCCGCTTTGAGCTTGCGCGCCCGGGCCTTTTCGCTGATCTCGCCCAACTCGCGGGCAAGCTCGAAGATGCCCTTGCGGTCGACGTCGCGGATCACCGGCACGACCAGGCCTTCCGGCGTATCGACGGCCACGCCGATGTGGAAGTAGCCCTTGAGGATCAGGTTTTCGCGGCTCTTGTCGAGCGAGGCGTTGAATTCGGGGAACTTGCGCAGGGCCGCGACCGCAGCCTTGAGCAGGAACGAGACCATGGTCAGGCGCAGTCCCTGCGACTTGGCCTCCTCGCCCATTTCCTTGCGGAAGGCCTCGAGTTCGGTGATATCGGCCTCTTCCTGGTGGGTGACGTGAGGGATCGTCACCCAGTTGCGATGCAGGCCGGTGCCCGACAGCCGCTTGATCTTGCTAAGCGGCTTGCTTTCGACGGCGCCGAACTGGGAGAAGTCGATCTCCGGCATCTCCGGCACGGACAAACCGCCGCCAGCGGCGGCCGCCGGGGCGGCAGCCGGCGCTTGCTGCGGCCTTGAGAGAACGCCCTTGACGAAGGCCTGAACGTCCTCCCTGAGGATCCGCCCCTTCGGCCCGCTGCCCTCGATGTGGCCGAGATCGGCCCCGAGTTCGCGGGCGAAGCGGCGAACGGATGGGCTGGCGTGAGCCTTGGCGAAGGCGGCTTCGTCGACCTCGACCGCACCCCCTTTACCGGCTTCGCCCGGCTTTGCCGGGGCGGGGGCGTCTCCGCTTTGCGACTTGGCCTCCGGTTCAAGCGGCGCCGCATCCTTGGGCGAGGCCGTATCCGCCTTCGGCGCCGTCTCTTTCGGCGCGTCCGCCTTTTTTTCCGGTTCCGCCGGTTCGGCCCGTGCGTCCCCGCCGCCGGCGTCGGGAGCTTCCGCGGCGCCGTCGTCGCCGACCTCCAGGCTGACGATGACAGAGCCTTCCGAAACACGATCGCCAACGCCGACCATGACATCGACGATCGTGCCGGCGTAGGGCGACGGCACCTCCATGCTGGCCTTGTCGCTCTCCAGCGTGATCAGCGGGTCTTCCTCGCTGACCTGATCACCCGGTGAGACGACGACCTCGATGATCTCGACATCCGAAAAATCGCCGATGTCGGGAACCTTGACCTCCTGCACTGCGCCCATGCTTCCCTCATCCTCCCTTGTTGGTTTCCGCTGCGGCGTTCGCCCTATTTCAAACGGTCCATGGGCATGGTGCGTCCGTGTTGATCTCGTATTTGCCGATGGCTTCCGCGACGGTCGCTGCCGGCAGTGCGCCCTCGTCGGCCAGCGCCTTGAGCGCCGCGATTGCGACATAGTGCCGGTTGACCTCGAAGAACCGGCGCAGCTTCGGCCGGCTATCGCTGCGGCCGTAGCCGTCGGTCCCGAGCGTCACGTAGCGCGACGTGAGGTACGGTCGGATCTGTTCGGGGAAGGTGCGCATGTAGTCGGTCGAGGCGATCACCGGACCGGGGCGGCCGTTCAAGGTCTGGGCGACGTAGCTCGGGCGGGGCTCGTCCTCGGGATGCAGCATCGACCACCGGTCGGCGGCCATGGCCTCGCGGCGAAGCTCGTTGAAGCTGGTCGCGCTCCAGACGTCGGCGGACACGCCGAAGTCCTGTTCGAGGAGTTCGGCGGCGGCGATAACTTCCCGCAAGATGGTGCCGGACCCCAGAAGCTGTACTTTCCCCTTGGCTCCTTCGCCGCCCTCCCGGAACAGGTAGAGGCCCTTGCGGATCCCGTCCTCCGCGCCTTCCGGCATCGGCGGATGGTGGTAGTTCTCGTTCATCAAGGTGATGTAGTAGTAGACGTCCTCCTGCTCGGCGAACATCCGCCTGAGGCCGTCCTGCATGATCACCGCGACCTCGTAGCCGAAGGTTGGGTCGTACGCGATGCAGTTGGGGATTGTCGCCGCGACGAGGTGGCTGTGGCCGTCCTGATGCTGCAGGCCTTCCCCGTTCAACGTCGTTCGCCCGGCGGTTCCGCCCAGCAGGAAGCCGCGCGCCTGGATGTCTCCGGCCGCCCAGGCGAGGTCGCCGATGCGCTGGAAGCCGAACATGGAATAGTAGATGTAGAACGGGATCATGCTGATCCCGTGATTGCTGTACGCCGTCGCCGCCGCGATCCATGACGAGAACGCGCCGGCCTCGCTGATGCCTTCCTGGAGGATCTGGCCTTTCTTGTCCTCGCGGTAGTACATCAGCTGTTCCGAGTCCTCCGGCCGGTAGAGCTGGCCGATGGACGAGTGAATGCCGAGTTGGCGGAACAGGCCCTCCATCCCGAAGGTGCGGGATTCGTCGGCGACGATCGGCACGATCAGCTTGCCGATTTTCTTGTCGCGGACGAGCATCGTCAAAATCCGCACGAACGCCATCGTCGTCGAGATCTCGCGGTCGCCTGAGCCCTTGATCTGCGGCTCGTACGCCTCGATCCCGGGAAGCTCCAGCGGTTCGGCTTCTGTCCGCCGCGCCGGGAAATACCCGCCGAGCGCTTCGCGCCGCTGGCGCATGTACTTCAGTTCGGGGCTGTCCTCGGCCGGCCGGTAGTACGGCGCCTTTTCCACCGTTTCATCGGGAACCGGGATCTTGAAGCGGTCGCGGAAGGCGCGGATCGCGGCGGCGCCCAACTTCTTTTGCTGGTGGGTGATGTTCTGGCCCTCGCCGGCCTCGCCCATGCCATAGCCCTTGACGGTCTTGGCGAGGATGACGGTCGGGCGCCCCTTGTGCTTGGACGCCGCCGCGTAGGCGGCGTAGACCTTCTGCGCGTCGTGGCCGCCGCGCTTGAGCCGCCAGATGTCGTCGTCGCTCATGTCGGCGACCATGTCCTTCAGCTCCGGGTACTTGCCGAAGAAGTGTTCGCGGACGAAGGCTCCATCCTTGGACTTGAAGGCCTGGTACTCGCCGTCGACGCACTCGTCCATTCGCTTGTGGAGAATGCCCCTGTCATCGCGCAGAAGCAGCGGATCCCAGTTGCCGCCCCAGATGACCTTGATGACGTTCCATCCGGTGCCGCGGAAATTCCGCTCCAGCTCCTGAATGATGCTCGAATTGCCCCGCACCGGGCCGTCGAGGCGCTGCAGGTTGCAGTTGATGACGAAGATCAGGTTGTCCAGCTTTTCGCGCGCGGCGATGGAGATCGCACCCAGCGACTCCGGCTCGTCCATTTCGCCGTCGCCCATGAACGCCCAGACCTTGCGATCTCCGGCTTCGATGATGCCGCGGTCGTCGAGGTAGCGCATGAATCGCGCCTGGTAGATCGCCATGAGCGGGCCGAGGCCCATGGAGACGGTGGGAAAGCGCCAGAAGTGGCGCATCAGCCAGGGATGCGGGTAGGACGAGAGGCCGTCGCCGTCGACCTCCTGCCGGAAGCGATCGAGCTGCTCCTCGCTCAGTCGTCCTTCGAGGAAGGCCCGCGAATAGATGCCGGGCGCCGAGTGGCCCTGGATGAAGACCATGTCGCCGCCGTGCTTTTCGCCGGCAGCGCGCCAGAAATGGTTGAAGCCCACGTCATAGAGGGTCGCGCTTGAGGCGAAGCTCGCGATGTGGCCGCCGAGATCCAGGCCGCCCTTGTTCGCGCGCACGACCATTGCCATTGCGTTCCAGCGGATAATGGTGCGGATGCGCCATTCGAGCTCCGTGGTGCCGGGGTTGCGTTCCTCTTCTTCCGGGCGGATCGTGTTGACGTACGGGGTATTGGCGTTGAACGGGAGCGCCGCCCCGACCTCGCGTGCCTTCGCGGCGAGCCGGCCGAGCAGAAACTGCGCCCGCTCAGGCCCCTCGCGCTCCAGCACCGATTGAAGCGATTCCAGCCATTCCTGCGTCTCGATCGGATCGACGTCGCCGTCGCGTGGTATATCCAGCATCTGCCCGTCTCCTCAAAAACCTGCCCTGAGCCCGTGGGTCGGGCCGCTTGCCTTTCGCGCCTGCCGCCACCCGCGCATCCTGCGCCGAGCGGCCGCAGCCAGCCGCGCGTCGTTCCGCCGAGCGATGACAAGCGCCAACGTGCTCTGAAAAGGCACGCGTTCACGAAGGTTTGTCCCGGGTCGGCGGTGCATCGAGCCGCCCCGACCGGTCGCCGGGGCCCGCGCTGGAAGAAACCTCAGATCCACCCTGTCACAGTTCGACTCGCGGCTCATGCAAGACCGCGTTGCGGTTGATAATGGCTATCTGTCGCGGGGCTTGCAATCGTGGCGACGTCGCATCGGCGCCAAACACGGTCTTGCAGAACCGGATGGCTTCGCCTGCGCCCTCGATTGCGAACACGCGGTGACGGTGTGATGACGGTGTGACAGCCGCCGGGCGCGGCCGATCTCGCGGTATCCAGGGCAACCTTTCTAGTGCTTCGAATCCCGAGCGGACGGGCGCTTCGGTCCGGCGAAACGTGAGATGTTCCGCCTTGGCAATCGCCGTCGGCGCCGCAAACAGCCCTGTGCGGATGAACGGGTGGCTATGCAAATGGTGCGGAAGTTGCTAGCGATGCGCCACGCACAACCGGCCGCAGCACATGCGGCTGCCGTGAGGCTTCTCGCCGGTCCCTTCCGGCCTCGCAGCAACGGACACCCGAATGGCCATTCAAGTCGCGCTGACCCATCAGACCCGCTATCGCTATGACACGCCGGCCCAACTCGGGCCGCAGATCATCCGCCTCCGCCCGGCGCCGCACTGCCGCAACCGCGTGCTCGGCTACGCTTTGAAGGTCACGCCTGACCTGCACTTCCTCAATTGGCAGCAGGATCCGCAGGGGAACTATCTGGCGCGCCTGGTCTTCCCCGAGAAGACGCGAGAATTCTCGGTCGATGTCGACCTCGTCGTCGAGATGGCCGTTTTCAATCCGTTCGACTTTTTCCTCGAGCCGGACGCCGAGCATGTCCCGTTCGCCTACGCCCCGTGGCTGAGCCGCGAGTTGGCGCCCTACCTCGAGACGTTGCCGCCGGGACCGCATCTCGCGGCCTACCTCGCGACGATCTCGCGCGAGCGGGCGCGGACCGTCGACTTCCTCGTTGAGCTGAACGCCGCGCTGCAACGTCGCATCCGCTACGTCATCCGGATGGAGCCCGGCATTCAGACCTGCGACCAGACGTTGGCGCTCGGCAGCGGTTCGTGTCGCGACACCGGCTGGCTGCTGGTCCAGATCCTCCGCCACCTCGGCCTCGCCGCCCGCTTCGTCTCCGGCTACCTGATCCAGCTCAAGCCGGACGTCAAGCCGCTGGAGGGCCCCGTCGGCGCCGCCGAGGATTTCACCGACCTGCACGCCTGGTGCGAGGTCTACCTGCCCGGCGCCGGCTGGATCGGGCTCGATCCCACCTCCGGGCTCCTCGCCGGCGAGGGCCACGTGCCGCTGGCATGTACGCCCGAGCCCGAGAGCGCCGCGCCGATCAGCGGCACCATGGACACGCCCTCGGCCGACTTTTCGCACGCCATGTCCATCGAGCGGATCGTTGAAACGCCGCGGGTGACCAAGCCCTACAGCGAGGAGCAGTGGCATGCGATCGCGGCCCTGGGCCACCGCGTCGACGAGCGACTGATCGCGGATGACGTGCGTCTGACGGTCGGCGGCGAGCCGACCTTCGTCTCGGTCGACGACATGGACGGCGAAGAATGGAACACCGCCGCCGACGGGCCGATGAAGAGGATGCTGGCGGTCGAACTGATCCGGCGGCTGCGCGACCGCTTTGCGCCAGGCGGCCTGCTGCACTTCGGCCAGGGCAAGTGGTATCCGGGCGAGACGCTCCCGCGCTGGGCCTTCTACCTGTTCTGGCGCCGCGACGGCATGCCGTTGTGGCGGACGCCGGACGAGGCGTCGGCGGCGGAGGAACCCGCCCGCCCGCAGCCGACCCTGGCCGATGCCGAGCGCCTGGCGAGCGCCGTCGCGAACAGCCTCGGCATCGCCGGAGACTACGTCCTGCCGGCGTTCGAGGATCCGATGCCCTACGTCAGCCGCGAGCAGACGCTGCCGGAGAATGTCGATCCGCTCGACTCAAAACTCGACGACCCGGAGGAGCGGGCGCGATTGGCGCGGGTCTTCGAGCATGGCCTGACCAGGCCGACCGGGTTCGTCCTCCCGGTGCAGCGCTGGAACGCCCGCGACGGCGGCGATTGGCAGAGCGAGCACTGGTCGTTCCGGCGCAAGCGGCTGTTTCTCGTCCCCGGCGACGCGCCGCTCGGCTTCCGCCTGCCTTTGGGAGCGCTCCCGTATGTTCCGCGCGATGTCTACCCGTACTACACGCCGGCCGATCCCTTCGCCGAGAAGCCCCCGCTGCCCGATCCGGCAAACGTGCGACAGCGGCGAATGGCGGCCGCGGCCTCGGCCGAAAACGACGCCCGCGCACAGCAGCTCATCGAGCAGGAACGATCGCAGATCCGCGGCGTCGTCCGCACAGCGCTCGGGATCGAGCCGCGCGACGATCATCTCTACGCGTTCCTGCCGCCGATGGAGAGCGCCGACGAGTACATCGATCTTGTCGACGCCATCGAGGAAGCGGCGCGCGATCTGTCCCTGCCGGTCCGTCTGGAAGGCTACACGCCGCCGGCGGACCCGCGCATCAACGTCATCAAGGTCACGCCCGACCCCGGCGTCATCGAGGTCAACATCCACCCTGCCCACGGCTGGGACGAGCTGGTGGAGATCACCACCGCCTTGTACGAGGAGGCGCGGCTGTGTCGCCTCGGCACCGAGAAATTCATGCTCGACGGTCGGCACACCGGCACCGGCGGCGGCAATCACATCGTCCTGGGCGGACCGACGCCGGGAGACAGCCCCTTCCTGCGCCGTCCGGACGTGCTGCGCAGCCTGATCACCTACTGGCAGAACCACCCGGCACTGTCGTACCTGTTTTCGGGGCTGTTCATCGGCCCGACCAGCCAGGCGCCGCGGATCGACGAAGCCCGGCATGACGCGCTGCACGAGCTTGAGCTGGCGTTCCGGCAGATCCCCAACGCCGAGCCCGACCGTCCGGTGGCGCCGTGGCTGGCCGACCGTGTCCTGCGCAATCTGCTGGTCGACGTTACCGGCAACACCCACCGCGCCGAGATCTGCATCGACAAGCTGTACTCGCCCGACGGCCCGACCGGCCGGCTGGGTCTGGTCGAGTTCCGCGCCTTCGAGATGCCGCCGCACGCGCGCATGAGCCTGGTCCAACACCTGCTCCTCCGCTCCCTGATCAGCTGGTTCTGGCGCGAACCCTACGACCGGCCGCTGGTGCGCTGGGGCACGGCGCTTCACGACCGGTTCATGTTGCCGCACTACGTCTGGCAGGATCTCGCCGACGTCACCGCCGATCTCGCCCGCGCCGACCTGGCCCTGGACCCGGACTGGTTCGCGCCGCACTTCGAGTTTCGCTTTCCCGTCTATGGCACGGTCGAACGCAGCGGCGTCACGATCGAGCTCAGGCAGGCCCTGGAGCCTTGGCACGTACTGGGCGAACAGGGCGCGGTCGGCGGCACCGTCCGCTTCGTCGACTCCTCCATCGAGCGGCTCCAGGTGCGGGTCGTGGGCCTCGCCGGCCATCGCCATGTCCTGACCTGCAACGGCCGCCGCCTGCCCCTGCAGCCGACGGATCGCAGCGGCGAGTTCGTTGCCGGCGTCCGTTATCGGGCCTGGCAACCGTCGGCGTGCCTGCATCCCACCATCGGTGTCCACGCGCCGCTCGTCTTCGACCTCTACGACACCTGGTCGCAGCGCTCGCTCGGCGGCTGCACCTATCACGTCGCCCACCCCGGCGGGCGCAACTACGAGACCTTTCCGGTCAATGCGTTCGAGGCCGAAAGCCGCCGCTTCGCCCGTTTCGTCCCCTTCGGCCATACCCCGGGGCGGTTCGAGGATGCGCCCGCGCGCCCGCGCGCCGAGTTCCCCCTGACCCTCGATCTGCGCTGGACATGAGCGGCAAGACGCACGCCGTTCGCGCGACGGCGAAAGTCGGCACAGGGCAGGCCGCTCATCGCGGACCTGTCGAAGGTGCGAGAAGGATGCTATTTTCCCGCGGCGGTTTGGGACGGGAAGTTTGAGCCAGTGACGGATCCGTGACTCGATGAGCGTCAATCTGCCGCTGGACAGCACGCGAAGCGCAAATCTCTGCGCCGACTATGCGCCGCTCGAAGGCGTGTTCGACGAGCTGATGGGCGCCGATTTCACGGTGCGACCCCATTGGCGCTCGTTCATATCCGCGCTCGAGGCGATCCCTGCCGCCGACTTGGCCACGCGCTGGCGTCAAGCCGAGCGGCTGCGTCACGAAAACGGGCTCACGTTCACCATCGAGCCCGATGAGGACGGATCGAGCCGGCCATGGGATCTCGACTTCGTTCCCCTGGTGCTCGACCCGGCCGACTGGCGGTCTCTCGAACGTGGCCTCAGTCAGCGGGCCCGGCTGCTCAACGCGATCCTTGCCGACCTCAACGGTCCGCAGCGCCTTCTGCGCGAGGGCGACCTGCCGGGCGCATTGCTGTTCGCCAATCCGCACTTCCTGCGGCCGTGCCGCAATCTGCCCGCCAAGGACGGGGTCTACCTGCACAACTACGCCGCCGATATGGGCCGCGGCCCGGACGGCCGCTGGTGGGTTCTCGCCGATCGGACGCAGGCTCCGTCGGGGCTTGGCTACGCTCTCGAAAACCGCATTGTCCTGGCCCGCTGCCTGCCCGAGCTGTTTCGCGACCACCACATCGAGCGCCTCGCCGGCTTCTTCCAGAGTGCCCACGAAAGCCTCGTCGCGCGCACCGGGCGCGAGAGCCCGCGCATCGTTCTTCTGACCGCGGGCTCGGACACGACCGGCTATTTCGCCCACGCCTATATCGCCCGCTACCTCGGCTACAGCCTCGCCGAAGGCCCGGACCTCACCGTTCGCGACAACCGCGTGTACCTGAAGACCGTCGACGGGCTGAAGCCGGTCGACCTTATTATCCGTCGCGTCGACGACCAGGACTGCGACCCGCTGGAGTTGCGCGGCGGTTCCTCCCTCGGCGTCGCCGGGCTGCTTCAGGCCGCGCGGGCGCAAACCGTGACCATCGCCAATGCGCTCGGCAGCGGCGTCGTCGAAACCAAGGCGTTGATGCCGTTTCTGCCGCAACTCTGCCGCAAGCTCTTCGGCGAAGAGCTGATCCTGCCGAGCCTCGCGACGTGGTGGTGCGGCCAGCGAGACGCACTCGACCACGTGCTCGCCAACCTCGATGACCTCGCGTGCGAGCCGGCGTTCGACCGCCGGCCGATCTTGACCAGCGGCGGCGTCCTCGTCACCTCGGCGTTGAGCGCCGAAGAGCGCGACCAGCTTCGCCGGCAACTCGCCGTGCGCGGCGAGTACTTCGTCGCCCATGAAGTGGCGTCGTCGTCGACCACGCCCGCCTGGATCGACGGCAAGCTGCAGCCGCGGCCGATGATGCTGCGGGTTTTCGCCGCCGCCGACAGCGGTGGCGCGGGCGACTACACGATCATGCCGGGCGGCCTCGCCCGCATCTCCTCGTCGAACGACCTGCGCACCGTCAGCCTGCAAAAAGGGGAAAGCACCAAGGACATCTGCGTGCTCGCGGAAGGCCCGGTCGCGCCCATTACCTTGCTGCGCTCGCCCTTCAGCTACATCGAACCGAAGCGCACCGGCAAGGATCTTCCCAGTCGGGCCGCCGACAACCTGTTCTGGCTCGGCCGCTACGCCGAACGCAGCGAGGACATCATCCGGGTCCTGCGCAGCGTGATCCGCCACCTCGCCGAGGACGACGCGCCCGTCGACAGCCTGACGGCGATGGAACGCGTTGTTCAGGTGCTGCTCGAAAAGGGCAAATCCGGAGAGGCGGCGCCAGGCGGCGCCCGGTCGGACCGGCGCGCCGAACAGCGGCCCGAACGGCCGGAGCAACTGATCGAACAGCGCATCGAGAAGCGGCTGGCGGCGCTCATGTTCGACGCCGAGTTGCCGTACGGGCTCCAGGAAACCCTGGCCCATCTCCGCCGCACGACGTCGCTGACCCGCGACCGGCTGTCGATCGACGCCTGGCGGACGCTGCAAACCTTCCAGGCCGACATGGCCGAACATGCCCAGCACGGCCACTGGCTCGGCGATTTCCTCGACGCCGGCACCGCCCTCGAAATGCTCGACGGGGCGGTGCGCGCCCTCGGCGCCTTCAGCGGCATGGAGATGGAGAACATGACCCGCAACCACGGCTGGCGGTTTCTCGACATGGGCCGCCGCCTGGAACGGGCCAAGCATCACGCCGGGCTGATGCGCACCCTGCTCGTCGCCGGCGATCCCCAGGAGGACGGCGGTCTGGTCCTGCTGCTTGAGCTTGCCGACAGCCTCATGACCTATCGCTCGCGTTATTTGACCACGCCGATCCTGCCGCCGGTTATCGATCTGCTCCTGCTCGACGAGACCAATCCGCGATCGATCGCCTTCCAGATTGCGGCCTTGTCCTCGCACGTCGACGAGCTTCCACGCGACGCCGACCGCGTCGTCCGCAGCGACCAGCAGCGGCTCATCCTGTCGCTGCTGACTGAGCTGCGCCTGTGCGACATCGTGGCCCTTTGCGAAACCACGGCTTCGGGCCGTCGCCGCGCCCTCGACGCCGTTTTCGCCAGCATCCTGACGAAGCTGCCGAAGCTGTCCGAGCTGATCAGCCGCGACTATTTCAGCCACGCCGAAGCGCGCAGGCCTGCGGAGCTGTGAGCGGGGTGCTGCGCCGTGATCTATGACGTCAGCCATCGTACGACCTACCGCTACTCCATGCCGGTGTCGTTTTCCCACCACGTGCTTCACCTCGTTCCGCGAAGCAGCCCAAGGCAGGATGCGCAGCGGACGATGCTGTCGATCACGCCGACGCCGACCGTGCATACCTCGTCCACCGACAGCTTCGGCAACGCCCTGACGTTCATCACCCTCCAGGACCGGCACACCGAACTCGTCCTCCACGCCAAGAGCACCATCGACGTGTTCTCGCCGCAACGTCCGCGGCCGGCGGCGACGGTGCCGTGGGAGACGCTCTATCCGGCTCTCTCCGGCGACACCAGCGAGGCGGCGCTTGAAGCCCTGCAGTACGTCTTCGCCTCGCCACGGGTTCCGGACTCGCCGGAGCTGGAGGCCTACGCCCGGGTGTCGTTCACGCCGGGCCGTCCGGTTCTCGAAGCCGCGCTCGACCTGACCGCGCGGATTTTCGACGACTTCGTCTACGATCCGACGGCCACGACGGTATCGACGCCGGTGGCCGAGGTTTTCGCCGAAAGGCGAGGCGTCTGCCAGGATTTTGCTCACCTCGAGATTGCCTGCCTGCGGGCGCTGCGACTGCCCGCGCGCTATGTCAGCGGCTACCTGCTGACCCGGCCGCCGGAGGGGCGCGAGCGTCTGGTCGGCGCCGATGCCTCGCATGCCTGGCTGTCGCTATGGTGTCCGGAATACGGCTGGGTGGACCTCGATCCGACGAACAACCTGCTCGTCGGCGAGGAGCACATCACGCTCGGCTGGGGCCGCGACTATGGCGACGTCAGCCTGGTCAAGGGCGCGATTTTCGGCGGTGGCGCCCACAAGATCGAGGTCGGTGTCGATGTGACGCCGCTGTCGACGCAGGCCTGAGCCGCGGGCAAGGGCCACTGTGGCGGCGATGACGCAGCCACGCACGAAGCGGCGACGGCGATGCATGTTCACCTGGATCGGACCGGTGCCTGACGCTATGCCCCGCCCCAGGCTCGGGGGCATCGGCTGGCCGGCGCAAGCGGCCGCGGCTCGCACCCCAAGGGCCTCGGAGAACAAGACACAAGCCGTAATCCTCAGGGGGGCTCATGGACGCTTGCGTTTCGCTGACGACGAGCGACAAAGTTGCGACGATCCAGCTCAACCGCCCCGAGGCTTACAACGCCCTCGACAAGGACATGGTCGGCGAACTGTTGCACGCCCTGCTGCAGGTGAGTTCGGACCCCGACGTGCATGGCGTCGTCATCACCGGGACCGGCAAGGCGTTCTCCGCCGGCGGCAACCTTCGTGCGGTCATGGCCAATCCCCAGGGACCGGCGGCCGCGTTCAACGAACTCGCCGCCTACGTCTCCGTCTGCATTATCGAGATCCGCCGCATGCGCAAGCCGGTGGTCGCTGCCATCAACGGCATCGCCGCCGGCGGTGGATTTTCGCTCGCACTGGCCTCGGACTTCCGGGTCATGGCCCGCTCGGCGGTGCTCAAGCAGGGCTTCACCAGCAACGCCTTGTGCATCGACAGCGGCGGCACCTTCACCCTGCCGCGTCTGGTCGGCCTCGCCAGGGCGCTTGAGATCGCCGCGTTCGATGCGCCCATTCCGGCCGATCGAGCCCTGGTGTGGGGTCTGGTCACCGAAGTGGTCGACGACGGCGAGGAACTGGCCGGAGCGCACCGCCTGATCCGGGCCGTGGCGGAGAAATCGCTGCACACCTACGGCCACACGAAGCAGTTGCTCATCGACGCGACCGAGACGCCGCTCGAGACGCAGCTCGAGAAGGAGCGCCAGGGCCTGCTCGCCTGCGTTTCCCATCCCGACGGCATCGAGGGCATGACCGCCTTCCTGGAGAAACGGCCGCCGCGCTACAACCGGTGAGCGCGCCCGCGCCCTGAGCGTGGAAGTCCCTCGAACGGCAACCTGCGCTAAGGACACAGCCCGTTTTCGTCGTCATCGTTCGCATCGTGGCGGTTGCGCCCGGCCGCCCCGCGCGGCATGAGCGAGAGCGAAGAGGGGAGGTCATGGAGCAGACGAACCCGGTCATCGACCAGGTTGAGGCCGCGGCCTACACGGTGCCCACGGACTTTCCCGAAGCCGACGGCACGCTGTCGTGGTCGAGCACGACGATCGTCGTCGTGCACCTCTCCGGCGGCGGCGTCCGCGGGCTCGGCTACTCCTACAATCACGCCGCCGGCGCCGCTCTGGTGCGCGACACGCTCGCCGAGGTGGTCAAGGGCCGTGCGGCGATGGACGTCGCCGGCATCGCCCGGGCGCTGCGCGGGGCGGTGCGCAACATCGGCTACCCGGGGGTCGCCGCCGCGGCCGTCTCCGCGCTCGACATTGCCGCATGGGACCTGAAGGCCCGGCTTCTCGGCGTTCCTCTCGCCCTGCTCCTCGGTCGGGTTCGCGAGCGCGTGCCGGCCTACGGCAGCGGCGGCTTTACCTCCTATCCGCCGGATCGGCTGGCGGCGCAACTGGGGGGTTGGGCCGACGCCGGCCTGAACATGGTCAAGATGAAAGTCGGCAGCGAGCCGGAGCGCGATCCGGAACGGGTGCGTCTCGCCCGCGACGTCATCGGGCCGCGCCCGGCGCTGTTCGTCGACGCCAACGGCGCCTACGACCGCAAGCAGGCGCTGGCGATGGGAGAGACCTTCGCCGAAGCAGGCGTAAGCTGGTTCGAAGAGCCGGTGACGTCGGAGGACCTGGCGGGGCTGCGTCTGCTCCGCGACCGGCTACCGGCTCGCGTCGAGGTCAGCGCCGGCGAATACGGTCATGACGACGTGTACTTCCGGCGGATGCTGGAGACCGGCGCCGTCGACGTGCTCCAGGCCGACGCGACCCGCTGCGGCGGGATTTCCGGTTTCCTCGCGGCCGGTGCGCTCTGCGCCGCGTTCAAGGTGCCGCTGTCGTCGCATACGGCGCCGGCGCTCCACACCCCGCTCGGCTGCGCCGTCCCGGCGGTGCGTCACGCGGAATATTTCCACGATCACGTACGGATCGAGGCCATGTTGTTCGACACGCCGCCGGCGCTCGACGCCGGCGCGCTGGTCCCGCATCCGGACCGGCCCGGCCTGGGCCTCGAACTTCGACAAGCGGACGCGGCGAAGTTCGCCGCCTGACAGCGAGGGAGAACGATGATGAGCGAACCGATCGGAAAGACGCGCTGGGCGATCGCCGAAGGCTACATCCCGCCATCGAGCACCGGCGACAGCCGCGAGATGACCAGTCACGAGACGGCATGCATTCTCAACGCCTCCGATCGCGACGCGAACGTTTCGATCACCGTCTTTTTCGCCGACGACGAACCCGCAGGTCCCTATCGGTTCACCGTCCCGGCGCGGCGCACCCGTCACGTCCGCTTCAACGACCTGCAGGATCCGCGGCCGGTGCCGAAGGGAACCGACTTTGCCAGCGTGATCGAGTCCGATGTTCCCATCGTCGTCCAGCACACCAGGCTCGACTCCCGGCAGAGCGAACTCGCCCTGATGACGACCGTCGCCTTCTGCGACTAGGCCGTCCTCTCGGCTCGATGCAGGTTGCGGCTGCAAAACCGCGGCCGCGAGCTTAAGAGGCCGCGCGCTCCTTGCATGCGTTGCGCGGCCTACGGCTGCGGATAGTTGAAGGTGAACTCCTGGCTGAACGGCTTCCACCATTCCGGCACGCCCGTCTCCTGGTCCACGTGCCGCAAGAAACCTTGTTTCTCCGGCGACTCGAACCGATAGATCACCTTGTACTGGCCGGGCCCGCGCATCTTTACGTTTTCGGCGTAGTGCGGGCCGTCCTTGGCGGTCATTGGCCGCAAGGTGCCGGCGACGCGCCAGTCAGAGCCGATTTTTTCGATCGTGTAGCCGATGGTGAGATACGGCACCCACGCACCGTCGGGATAGCCGTAGATGTTGTCGGCCGTCGCGTGTACGTCGGCTTCGAGGTGGATAACGTCGGTTCCGTGCGCCATGTTCGCCGGCATCGGCGCCATCTCAATGCCGATCAGGTAATTGGCAACGATCTCCATGTCGTGCTGCTGGACCGGGCCGCCGATGAAATACTCCTTGGCCGAGGCCGTACTTGCGCTTCCGACGAGAGCGACGCTCACCAGTACCGGCATGACGTTTTTTTTCATCCGGGGATCCTCGCTCTTTATTTTCTTGTCAATGGGTTTCGCCGACGGGTCGGGCGGAGACCGCTGTGCCCGGCGTCCGCGGGCGGGGGGCGAGCATCCGACCGAGCACCACAAGCGCAACGAGAACCGTCAACCACACGACGAGTTGCACGCCCATGGGCCGGTCGCTGTACCCGACCAGCGCATGAAGGGCTTGGCCGACAATGCCGTTATCCGGCAGGAAGGCCGACGTGTCCCATAGCGCATCGCCCCAGCTGGGCACGACGTCGACTCTTGCCAGGTAGACTGCGGCCTGACCGGCCATGCCGGCCGCCAACAGCGCGATCATCCAGTTTGTGACCGAGAAGAGACGTTTCGTCGGTATCGTCAGCAGGCCGCGGTAGAGCAGCCAGGCGACCAACCCGCCAAGGGCGATACCGAGCGCGCCGCCGATGAGCAAGGCAAACGGACCCTCTGCGCTCGAAGCGGCGATACCGTACAGAAACAAGACGACCTCGGAGCCCTCGCGCAAGATGGCTATGGCGACGACGACGGCGAGCGCCAGCAACGATTTCCGTCCGGCGGCCACCGACGTACCCATCTCCGCCATCTGCTGAGCGAGCTGTCGGCCATGGCGCGCCATCCAGATGTTGTGCCATCCAAGCATGACAACCGCCACAGCTAGGACAGCGGCGTTGAACACCTCCTGCCCGGCGCCGGCCATGGCATCGGATAGCGTGCCGGCGAACAGCGCGACGAGGCAGGCGCCGGCCACACCGCCGCCGATCCCGAGCAGGATCCAACTGCTGCGACCGGCCACGCCCTTGGTCGCGGCCATGACGATGCCGACAATCAAGCCTGCCTCCAGGACCTCGCGAAAGACGATGAGCAGGCTGGCCAGCATGGCTTACTCCTTGGTCGGTGTTTCGGCGGCGACGATCGTGCCCGTGGCGGTGTCCTCGTGGTATTCGCCGACGAAGCGGTACGTTCCAGGCTTAAGCGGCCCGACTGAAAGGGTGATCTTGCCGCCGGCCGTCACGATCTTCTCGACCTTGAGGTCGTGGCTTTCGAACTCCTCGGGCGTGTCGTCCTCGTTCACCACCTCGATCTTGAACCTTTCACCGGCCGGTACGGTGATTTGATCGGGCACAAAGCGGTGGTCCTTGAGGGTCAGACGTACCGGATCTGCGGCCGGATCTGCGGCATAGGCCGGGAGGGCGCCGAGGACGAGGAGGAGGAGAGCAACGTTCAGTCGTGGCATGGCTGGCATCCGCGGGTGGTTCGATGGCCTGTTGATAATGAAAGTGATTTGCATTAGCAAGCTCTATCGCTTGGGCGCCGCCGCCGGGGCGTAGCATGGCTCGGAGCCCGGACGGACATGGCCGACCCCAACGCCTTCGATTTCCTCCGCGTCCCGTCTCAGATCCTGGTTGCGCTGGACAACCGACCGCTGCACTACGCGCTCCAGCCCTGGCACCATCTGGTCAGGATGGCGCACATCCTGTCGATGGCGACGTTTTTCGGCGGCATTGTCCTGCTCGACCTCCGGCTTCTGGGCTTGCGCCCGGCATTGCCTGTAAGACCGATGGCGGAGCATGTCCTGCCGTGGCTTTATGCGACCTTCGCGATCGCGGTCGGGAGCGGGTCGCTGTTGTTCCTCTACGATCCGGTCCATGTCGGCAGCCACGCTTACTTCACGCTCAAGCTCATCTTGGTAGCGGGCGGGCTGATCAACGCCGGGTTCTTTCACGGCACAGCTTATGTTCGGGCTCTGGCAACGGAATCCGGTATGCCTCTGGCGGCGAGGCTCGCCGGCGCCACTTCGCTCGTCCTTTGGACGGGCGTGGTGGTGTGCGCCTCGCTCAATATCGAAGCCGCGCCGAAAGTGCTGCTGCGGTGATGGCGAGGGTCGGTATACCGCTCAAGGATGAAATGACGACTGCGCTCGCGTCCACAAGAGCGTTTTGAGCCTGCTGAACGGATTCCACTCGAGCCCATAGGGCCAGGCGAAGCGACATGTCTCTCCCTATCGAAGATTATGCCCTGATTGGTGACACCCGCACCGCCGCGCTCGTCGGCCGCAACGGCTCCATCGATTGGCTGTGCGTTCCGCGCTTCGACTCGCCGGCGTGTTTCGCCGCATTGCTCGGTGAGGCGGAGAACGGTCGCTGGCTCCTCGCCCCGGCGGGCGGCCAGAAGAAGGTCCACCGTCGCTACCGCGACGCGACGTTGGTGCTCGACACCGAGTTCGAGACCGAGGACGGCAGCGTCCTGGTCACCGATTTCATGGCCCATCCCCATCTCGACGGGCAGGTCGACATCATCCGCATCGTCCAGGGGCGAAGCGGCAAGGTTCCGATGCACATGGAGTTGACGCTCCGCTTCGGCTACGGCTCCATTGTGCCGTGGGTGCGCCGTCGCGAGTACGGCCTGCGCGCTGTTGCCGGACCCAACGCGGTGCGCTTTCAGTCGCCGGTCGAACTCGTCAACAGCGATTTCAGGACGCTCGCCGATTTCGCGGTGGAAGCCGGCCAGATGCTGCCGTTCCGGTTCACCTGGGTGCCGTCGCACGAGTACGGGCCGCGGGTCGGCGATGTCGAGGACGACCTGGAGGATTGCCAGGCCTGGTGGCATGACTGGGCGTCGCAGTGCACGGTGGAGGGCGAGTGGCGCGAGGACGTTGTCCGCTCGCTGATCACGTTGAAGGCGCTGACCTACAGTCCGAGCGGCGGCATTATCGCCGCCGCGACGACGTCGCTGCCCGAACAACTGGGCGGCGGCCGCAACTGGGACTATCGCTTCTGCTGGATCCGCGACGCCACCTTCACCCTCGACGCCCTGGGCAATTCCGGGTTCATCCAGGAGGCGCGGGCCTGGCGGCAGTGGCTTCTGCGCGCGGTCGCCGGCCGGCCGTCGCAGCTACAGATCATGTACAGCGTCGTCGGTGAACGACAGCTCGAAGAGCGCGAGATCGCGTGGCTCCCCGGCTACGCGAACAGCCGTCCGGTGCGCGTTGGAAACGGGGCGCACAGCCAGCTTCAGCTCGATGTGTTCGGCGAAATCATGGACGCCTTCCACGAGGAGCGCAGTCATGGCGTTGCGCCGCTCGACGATGCATGGCGGCTGCAATGCACCCTGCTGACGGCGCTTTGCGAGCTCTGGCGCGAGAAGGACAGCGGGATCTGGGAAATGCGGGGGCCGCCACGGCATTTCACCCACTCCAAGGTCATGGCCTGGGTGGCCTTCGACCGGGCGATCAAGGCCGTCGAGAATTTCGGCAGCGAGGGCCCGTGCGACGACTGGCGGAAGGTCCGCCAAGAGATCTTCGACGACGTCGTACAGCACGGCTACGACGAGAAGCGCAACTCTTTCGTCCAGTACTACGGCGGCAAGGCCCTCGACGCGTCGCTGCTGATGATCCCGCTGGTCGGCTTCCTTCCGGCGGACGACCCGCGGGTCATCGGAACGGTCGACGCCATCGGCAGCGAGTTGTGCCGCGACGGACTGCTGATGCGCTACAGCACGGACGCCAAGGTCGACGGCCTCAGCGGCGGCGAGGGCGCGTTCGTCGCCTGCTCCTTCTGGCTCGTCGATGTGCTCTGCCTGCTCGATCGCCGCGACGAGGGTCGCGCACTGTTCAAGCGCCTGTTGTCGATGCGCAACGAGGTCGGTCTGCTCGCCGAGGAATACGACATCGCCGCCGGCCGCCAGGTCGGCAACTTTCCCCAGGCCTTCTCGCACGTCGCCCTGATCAACACCGCCAACAACCTGATGTCGCGTCGCGGCCCGGCTCACCGCCGCGCGGGCGATTGAAGGACGGCGATCGCCGCGGTCGCTCTCGGCGTTCGACAATTCGTAACGCGCCCTGCGAAACAGCGGCTACCATGCGCGCGCAAAACCTCGCCGAAAGACCGGCGGGCGAGGGCGCGAGCATCGGAGCGGCGACAGCATGAAGGCGATCGTCAAAATCATCCGCAACGCGGTCCTGCTTGCGCTCGCGGCCATGGCCATTTTCGTCGGGGTGCGCATTTACGACACCGAGCGCGGTCCGGCGCTCCAGCTCTGGCACACCCACGTCCCCGAGGAATTGGACCGCGACGCCCTCGATCGGGCCGACTGGGCGACGTACCTGGCCGCCGAGGATCGCGTCTTCGCCGACGTCGAGAGCAATGTCAGCAATGCCTTGCCGGCCGAAGCGCGCACGGCGTCCGACCGCTACTTCGCCGACAGCCCGCTTCATCCCGCCAGGTTCGCCCGCGACTGGAACCGCTCGTTCATCCTCGAGCCGGCAGGGGAGCCGAAAGGCGCCGCCGTCTTCCTCCACGGCCTTACCGACTCGCCCTACAGCATGCGCACGCTCGCACGCCTCTACCAGGATCGCGGCTTCGTCGCCATCGTCATCAGGCTGCCGGGACACGGCACCGTGCCGGCCGGCCTGACCGAGGTGGAGTGGGAAGACTGGCTCGCCGCCAGCAGGCTCGCCATCAGAGAGGCGAGGCGGCGCGTCGGACCCGACAAGCCGTTGCATCTCATCGGCTACTCCAACGGCGGGGCGCTCGCCGTGAAGTGCGCGCTGGACGCGCTCGACGACGATCGCCAGGTCGGGCCTCTGCCGCGAGCGGACCAGATCATCCTGATTTCGCCGATGATCGGCATTACCGCGTTCGCCCGTTTCGCCGGCCTCGCCGCCCTGCCGGCGTTTCTCCCGGCATTCGCCAAGGCCGCCTGGCTGAGCATCGTGCCGGAAATCAATCCCTTCAAATACAATTCCTTTCCCGTCAACGGCGCGCGTCAAGCGCACCGCCTGACGCGGGTCCTCCAGCAGCAGATCGCTGCGCGCGCGCAACGCGGGAGCCGGGGGACCCTCGACGGCCTGCCGCCGATCCTGACCTTCCAGTCCGTCGAGGATTTTACGGTCGACACCCGGGCGCTGGTCTCGTCGCTCTACTCACAGTTGCCCGCGAACGGCAGCGAACTCGTCCTCTTCGACCTCAACCGGGCGGCGGCGCTGAGCCCGCTGCTCCGGCGTGACGCCGACCTGCGCGTCTCTCTCCTGCTTCCACCGTCGCCGCGTCGCTATCGAACGGTTGTCCTGACCAACGCCGGCGCGGACACCCTACAGATGAGCGAGCGCGTCGTTGAAGCCGGCGAGACCGCGGAGGCCAGTCGGCCGCTGGACATGACCTACCCGGCGGACATCTTCTCGCTCTCGCATGTCGCGCTGCCCTTCCCGCCGTCGGACCCCCTTTACGGCTTCGCGCCGGACGATGCCGAGGACTTCGGCATCCGCCTGGGGACGGTCGCGTCGCGCGGCGAAATCGGCGTCCTCCTCGTCAGCCTCGATACGCTGATGCGAATCAACTCCAATCCCTTCTTTGCCTACCTTAGTGACCGCGTCGCCGGCACGATTCCGCCCTGAGCAGGTGCAGCGCAATCCCGGCGCCGACGCACGGCGCTCCGCGGCCCATCGCTGCATTGCACCGTCGTAACTTGACGACCACACCAGGGTAGGGAACATCGCCGCGACACCGACGTTTACGCCGCGGGCCGCCTCGGGCCGGCGGCGGCGCGTTCAGGTCCTGCGGCGCAGGACACGGTGGCGGCGGTCGGTGGATGCCGGGCTGCGCGCCAGCACCTTGCAGAGGAGAGATCATGATCAGTTGGATCGACTTTCGCGACTTCTTCGAGATCAACACGGGCCTGTACGGCAGCAGCCAGGCCCCGCTGCCGCCTGCCGACATGATGGTGGCCCTGATGACGATCGCGCGGGCTTCCCATGAGGTTGCCGACGAGCGCGATGCCCTGCTGCCGCTCGAGGATCGGCGCAAGGTTGCGTGACGCTGCTTCAGGCTGCCTGCGAAGGCTGAGGACGAAGGGGTTCGGCGGCCAGGGCCCATGATTCGCACGATCATCTCGACGGCGCTCAAGGTCGCGATCGTCTGCCTGATTGTCGGCCTGATCCTTTCGGCGTTCGGCGTCGACCCGTGGCAACTGTACCCGCGGGTCGGCGCCCTCGCCGACGACGCCGTCGGTGCGGTCGTCCGCTTCGCCTCCTGGGCGTGGCGCTACATCGTCATCGGCGCCGTCATTGTCGTGCCGCTCTGGTTCGCGCTGTTTCTTCTTCGCGGCGGCTGGCGGCGGCGGTAGCGCGCTGGTCAGTGCGGACGATCGACCACCACCACCGCTTCGACGTTGCGCCCGGCGGGGAAGGTCGACTTCTCCGGCCTGATTTCGACGAAATCCCACGGCAGCGGGACCTGCGAGCCGCCTTTGGAAAGGACGACATCGACGATTTGGCCATCGGCCGTGGCGCCGAGGCTGACGACCTCGCCGACGTGCTCGCCGAAACGGGTCTTTGCCGGCGCGCCCAGTATCATGGTGATCAGCGCCCCGTTGATGTCGCCGAGGGTGCCGCGGGGCCGACCGGGGTAGCGCGTGTAGGACTGGTCGGCGTTCGAGAGCTTGACCTGCAGCGGATCGCGCTCGATCGTCACATCCGCCCATGGCACCCGGACGCGCTGCCCTTCGCGATCCCCGCCCGTAAGGTTGATGACGAAGTCGGTGATCTTCCCGTTGTAGCCGATCAGGACGTCGTCGATGTCGCCGAGCGGCCTGTCGTCGCCGCCGATCAGCGGCAACCCGACCACTTTGCCCGGCGAAAACGCGCTCCCTGCGGCGAAAGCCGGACCCGCGAGCAATGCGAGCGCGACGAACGCCACGATGAACGATGGGCGAAGCAGCTTCAACCTCATCGCTGATCACCTGACTCTTGCATCTGGAAGGCCGACGAGGCGATGCCTCGTTCGTCAGCCGAGACCTGCCTCCCTGGAAGCAGCCAGCGCCAGCCCGCTCCAGTCGATCGCGCCGTGACCCTGGGCCTGCAGGGCGAGCAGCCGGTCGTGCACGAGGCTTGCCAGCGGCATCGGCGCCTCCGCGCCCCGTGCTGCGTCCAGGACCAGGCGAACGTCCTTCAACCCGAGCGCGACGGTGAAGCCGACCGGCGTGTACCGGCGCTCGGCGATCATCCGGCCGTAGTTGCGATAGATCGGGCAATCGAACAGCGTCGAGGCGAACAGATCGGCGAGCCTGATGCGGTCGATGCCCCGTTTCTCTGCCATGGCGAAGGCCTCGGCCATGGCCTCCATTGCCGCGATGATGAGGAAGTTGCCGGTCAGCTTTACGGTGTTCGCCGCACCGATATCCTCGCCGAAATCGACAATGCCCTGCGACAGGGCCTCAAGCGGCGGCCGGGCGCGCTGCTTCGCCGCATCGGCGCCCGAGGTGACCACCCACAGCTTGCCGGCGGCGGCGGCGTCGGGGCGGCCGAAGACCGGTGCGGCGAGATAGGTTGCGCCGCGCTCGGCGTGCGCCTCGGCCAGCCGCTGCGCCGTTGCCGGCGCTACCGTGCTGAACGAGACGTGCAGCCCGCCGGCGCCGAGCCCGGCGAGCACGCCGTTGTCGCCGAACACGACGTGCTCAAGGGCACGGTCATCGGCGAGCATGGTCATGACGATTCCGCCTGTGGGGGTCGCGGCGCCGGGGGTCTCGCTGCGGGTCGCGCCGGCCTCGACCAGCGGGTCGGCCTTGTCCGCCGTCCGGTTGTAGACGTTCAGGCCGTAACCGGCATCGAGCAGGCGCTTCGCCATGCCTGCGCCCATGCTGCCCAGGCCGATAAAGCCGATCGTTTCCGCCATTTCCTATGCTCCGCTGTCGTCGATCGTTGTCGAAGGTCGTCAGAATGACCCTGGCGGCGCCGGCGCGGCGTAACGTGGGTTATGGCGCCCCGGCACGAGCGCAGTGTATGAGAAACTACCTCATCAGGTTGGAGCTGCGGTCATGCGAAGCGTCAATCCGGCGACCGGCGAGACGATCAGGGACTATCCGGAAGCCGGAGAGGCCGAGGTCGAGGACGCCGTCGCCCGCTCGGCCGCTGCGTTCGTCGATTATCGGCGGAGCGATTCGGCCGATCGGTCGCTTTGGCTGGGTTGGGCGGCAGCCATCCTTGATCAGGAGAAGGACGCTCTTGCCCGGCTGATCGTCGAGGAGATGGGCAAGCCGCTCAAGGCGGCCGTCTCCGAGGTCGATAAATGTGCCTGGGCGTGCCGCTTCTATGCGGAGCACGGCGCGCGCTTTCTCGCCGATGAAGAGATCCGCAGCGACGCCGCGAAGAGCTTTATCCGGTACCTGCCCCTGGGCCCTGTCCTGGCGGTCATGCCGTGGAACTTTCCCTTCTGGCAGGTCTTCCGCTTCGCCGCCCCGGCGCTGATGGCCGGCAACACCGGGCTGCTGAAGCATGCCTCCAACGTGCCGGGCTGCGCCCTGGCGATTGCGGACGTCTTTGCGCGCGCCGGCTTCCCCGACGGCGTTTTCCAGAGCCTGCTGGTGGGGTCTTCGGCCGTGGCGCGAATCCTGGACGATCCCCGCGTCGTCGCGGCGACGCTGACCGGCAGCGACGGGGCCGGCGCGCGCGTCGGCGCCGGCGCCGGCGAGGCGATCAAGAGAACGGTGCTGGAGCTTGGCGGCAGCGACCCGTTCATTGTCATGCCGAGCGCCGATCCGGATCGCGCCGCCGCGGTCGCGGTCACGGCGCGTACCATCAACAACGGGCAGTCGTGCATCGCCGCCAAGCGCTTCATCGTCCACGCCGATGTCTACGAGCGCTTCGAGGCGCGCCTTGTCGAAGGGCTCGAGGCGTTGAAGGTCGGCGACCCCATGGCAGACGATACCGATATCGGTCCGCTGGCGACGCCCGACATCCGCGATGAGGTCGAGGCGCAGGTCGCGGGTACGGTGGAAGCCGGGGCGAGGCTGTTGTGCGGCGGGCGACGCGGCGACGGGCGGGGCAACTTCTATTTGCCGACGGCACTGGCCGACATTCCCCAGGCCGCGCCGGCCTACCGCGAGGAGGTCTTCGGCCCGGTCGCGCTCCTGTTTCGGGTCGATTCGATCGACGCCGCGATCGCCCTGGCCAATGACAGCCCCTACGGGCTCGCCAGCAGCGTCTGGACCGAGGACGAGGGCGAGCGGGCGCGCTTCATCAACGAAATCGAGGCCGGTCAGACCTTCGTCAACGCGATGGTCGCGTCCGACCCGCGTCTCCCCTTCGGCGGGATCAAACGCTCCGGTTACGGCCGCGAACTCGGCGCACTCGGCATCCGTGAGTTCGTCAACATCAAAACGGTGTCCATCTCGTCCTGACAGGCGGTCGCCGGCCGATGCAAGCGACGGGTTACGACGCCGGCGGATTTCGGTTAAAGACGGCCTCCCGCGGCGGAAGCGCCGCGCCTTTGGTTCCACCGGGGAGGAGCAACGATGCGAACGCTGATGGCCGCGCTCGGGGCTGCGGCGGTCGGGGTCCTCTCGCTGGTGAGCGGCTGCGGGGGCACGCCGGCTTTGCAACAGGGCGACGCTCTTGCCGGCGCCTGCCAGTTCAAGCCGTGCGTCTGCATTGACCCGAGCGCGACGATCTGGCGGGAAGCCAAAACCGCGCCGATCATCTGGAATGCCGAAACCGGGGCGGCGACCTGTCCGACCGGGTTCGTCTTGCGACGAATCGATGAGAAGCAGAAGCAATAGGCCGCGACCTGCGCCGCGTCGCGGCCTATTGCGCTCGGACCGTCCCGGTCGCCTCCCGGCAGGCGCTACAGCATCATCGTGGTCAGTTCGACGGGCGTCCGCTTGCCCTCGACGACGACGAGACCATCGTCGGTGACGAAGTAGCCCGCCTTGCGGTCGGCGTCGAGGTCATAGCCGATTGTCGCTCCCTCGGGGATGCGGACGTTCTTTTCCAGGATGCAGTTGCGAAGCCGCGCCTTGCGGCCGATGTCGCAGTAGTCGAAGACGATGCAGTTGTCGAGTTCGGCCTGGGCGTGGACGTACACGTGGCGGCCGACGACCGAGTTGCGGATAACGCCGCCGGAGATGATCGTCCCACCGGCAATCACCGAATCCAGCGCCTGACCGCGCCGGTCGGCCTCGTCGAAGGCGAACTTCGCCGGCGGGTCGGAGTAGCCCGCGGTGCGCAACGGCCACTTGCGATTGAACAGGTTGAGCGCCGGGTTGATGGCCCGGATGTCCATGTTGGCCTCGAAGTACGCGTCGAGCGTCCCGACGTCGCGCCAGTAGGGAAGCTTGTCCTCCGGTTCGCCGGGTATCTTGTTGGTCATGAAATCGTAGGCGAACATTTCTGCGCGGCCGATGGCTTTGGGTAGAATGTCCCGGCCGAAGTCGTGCGAGCTGTTCTTGTCCTCCTGGTCTTCCTCGACCAGTTTGAGCAGCATGTCGGTGGAGAAAATGTAGTTGCCCATCGAGGCGTAGACCTTGCCGGGATCGTCCGGCAGTGTCGGCGCGTCCGCCTTCTTCTCGTGGAAGCCGATGATTCGCCCGCCGCGGGTGGTTTCGATGACCCCGAACTCCTTCGCGTATTTCTTGTCGGTCGGGATCGCGGCGACCGTGATATGGGCCCGCTTCTGCTCGTGGAATTCGATCATCTCGCGGATGTTCATGCGATAGATGTGGTCGGCGCCGAACACGGCGACGACGTTGGGCGCGGATTGCTCGATCAGGTTGATGTTCTGGTGAATGGCGTCCGCGGTGCCACGATACCAGTCCTTGCCCTCCGAGCGCATCTGCGCAGGGACGGGGACGATGAAGTCGTTCTTGAGCAGACTGCCGAACTGCCAGCCATCCGAAAGATGCTGGAGCAGCGACTGGCTGCGGAACTGAACGACGACGTAAATCGAATATATGCCAGAATTGACGAGATTACTGAGGACGAAGTCGACAATGCGGTACTTGCCCCCAAAAGGGACAGCCGGCTTCGCCCGTTCCTTGGTCAGTGGGTATAGTCGCGTTCCCTCACCGCCGGCAAGTACGAGCGCGAGAACCTTGAGCTCCATGATCGCTCCCCCTTCCTGGTTTCGACGCCGGAAGAATCGTTGCGTCCTTGTAGCACCGGATGCGCGCGCCCCGCACCGTTTCTTTGCCTGTGGCTCGGCAGCCACGTACGCACGGGAGATC
The DNA here is from genome assembly GCA_016793925.1 of Rhodospirillales bacterium. Taxonomy (GTDB): domain Bacteria; phylum Pseudomonadota; class Alphaproteobacteria; order Rhodospirillales; family Defluviicoccaceae; genus JAEULH01. Next base: position 37,139 of record JAEULH010000014.1, read on the forward strand.
GCGCCGACCCGGGTCCGGGTGCGGGCGACGGGAACCTTCCTCGCCACGACCCGTTGAGGCCCATCGGCGGCGTCGGCCGCGCGGTGACACCGCCGACGACCTCGGACAGGTCGGAGCAAGTCTTGGGGGCAGAGCTTGCCATAGGACACCGTCCCGGAGGGCGGCCGCGCCGACACTTGCATTCAGCAGTTTGGAACAACAGGCGTCGGCGGCCACCGCGGATCGGCCGCCGGACGATGTGAAGGAGTACAGGGAATGGCACACGACAGAGTTACGACCGCGGGCGCATATGCCACGGATGTGGACGCTCCAGCGCCGGTCAAGCGCACCTCGTGGGGCGCGATCCTCGCCGGAGTGATCATCGTTCTCATTGTCCAGGTTCTGCTCAGCATGCTGGGCGTCGGTATCGGTGCCAGCACCGTCGATGTGGTCGAGGGCCAGTCGCCGCAGGCGTCGACCATCGGTATCGGCGCGGGCATCTGGTGGGTCGTGGCTTCGCTGATTTCGGTCGCCGTCGGCGCCTGGGTCGCCGGCAGGCTCGCCGGCATGCCGAAGCGAATCGACGGGGCGTTGCATGGGCTCGTGACCTGGGGTCTGTCGGCGCTGGTCGTCTTCTATCTGGCGACAAGCGCGATGAGCAGCCTGGTCGGCGGCGCGTTCTCCGTGGTCGGCTCGGCGGTGCAGACTGCCGGGCAGGCGGTCTACCAGGGCGGCCAGGCGGCCTCGAACGCGGCCAACCAGAACATGCAGCTCCCCGGGGCGCTCGGTCAGTTCCAAGAGCAGGTCGAGCAGCGGCTGGACCAGATCATGAGTCAGGCCAACCAGCAGCTTCAGCAGGCCGCCGATAACCCGGATGTCCGCGATGCGTTGCGCCGCATCGTGACGGGCGGCGATGGCCTCAACCAGGCCGACAAGGATCGGGCCATCAACGTCATCGTCGAAAACACCGACATGAGCCGCCAGGACGTGGAGCAGCAGATCCAGAAGTTGCAACAGGCCTATCAGGAGCTGGTGCAGCAGGCCAAGGAGGCCGCGGAGGTCGCGGCGAACACCGTCGCTCAGGCCGCGATCTGGGCGTTCATCGCCCTTGTCGTCGGCGCGGTCGTCGGTGCAGCCGCGGGCGCGGTCGGTTCGCCGCGCGACATTCGCTCCCGCGCCTACCGTTAGCAAAACCCTCGCCTCGTCCTTTCCAGAGACAACGCCCTCTCCCGCACAGCGCGGGAGAGGGCGCCGCGAAAAGCGAGATGACGCCGGCGGCGGCGTGGCGATATCCTTCGGGCCAAGACCAACACAGGCAAGGCCGGCCAGGCCTGCCGCCTCTGGAGGACGGCCATGAACATCGGCTCGCTATTGCCGCGCCACGCCCGCTACCGTGCAAGCCATCCGGCGCTGATCGTCGGCGATCGGCAGTTGAGCTATCGGGAGCTCAATGTCGAGGTCAATCGGCTGGCAAACGCTCTCTTGGCGGCGGGGCTCCGCAAGGGCGACAAGTTCGCCACGCTGCTCCCGAACTGCCTCGAGCTGATGGTGTCCTACTGGGCCGCGGCCAAGACCGGGCTTGTCATCGTGCCGCTCAGCACGATGCTTCAGGACCGTGGGCTGGTGAGCCTGCTCAACGATTCAGACACCGCCCTGATCATCGCCGACGCGGGTTTCGCCGGAACGTTGTCGCGCCTGCGCGGGCAACTGCCGGCGATCCGCGCCGACCGCTTCGTCATCGTAGGCTCCGGGGGCTCCGGCGGCTCCGGGGACATGCTTGCCTACGACGATTTCGTCGCCGCGGCCGGCACGGGCGAGCCGCCCGATGTCGGTCTGGGCGACGATGACATCTACAACATCATGTACTCGAGCGGGACGACGGGACTTCCGAAGGGTATCGTCCATACCCACTACGTCCGCGCCATGTACTGCACGCTGTTCTCCCAGTGCTGGCGAATGACGCCGGAGAGCATCGTCCTGCACGCCGGCGCGATCGTCTTCAACGGCGCCATGCTGGATCTCATGCCGTGGATGTTCGTCGGCGGCACCTACATCCTCCACGAGAGCTTCAACGCCGAGCGGATGATTGCCGACATCGAGCGCTGGCGGGTGACCCACGTGGTCATGGTCCCTGCGCAGATCATGGCGATCCTCAACAGCCCCGAGTTCGCGCCCGAGAAGTTGGCGTCGCTGGAGATGCTCCACAACGTCGGCGCGCCGCTGCTGCTGGAGTACAAAAAGAAGCTCAACGATCGGCTGCCCGGCCGGTTCTATGAGTTGTACGGATTGACCGAGGGCTTCATGACCGTGCTCGACAAGCACGACGCCATCCGCAAGGTCGGCTCGGTCGGGGCGCCGCCGCCGTTCATGGAAATTCGCCTCATCCGCGAGGACGGCAGCGACTGCGAGGCGGGCGAGGTCGGAGAGATCATCGGCCGCAGCCCCTGCATGATGCCCGGTTACTACAAGCGTCCGGACCTGACCGCGCAGGCGATCGTCGACGGCTGGCTGCACACCGGCGACGCCGGATACCTGGACGAGGACGGCTACCTGTTTCTCGTCGACCGGATCAAGGACATGATCATCACCGGCGGCGTCAACGTCTTCCCGAAGGACATCGAGGAAATTCTGATCCAGCACCCGGCGGTCGGCGATGTCGCCGTCTTCGGCGTCGCCGACGACAAGTGGGGCGAGGTGCCGATCGCTGCAATCGTGACGCGCGAGGGCGAGAGCGCATCGCGCGAGGATCTGGTGGCCTGGACCAACAGCCGCGTCGACGCCAAATTCCAGCGGATCAGGGACGTGGTCTTCTACGACGCCTTCCCGCGCAATGTCGCCGGGAAGACCTTGAAACGCGAGATGCGCGACGCCTACGCCAAGACGCCGGCCTGAACCGGGCCCGGTCCGGCGGTGGGCGGCTTATCCCTCAAGGCGGTGGCTGAGCAGCCAGTCGTAGAGCTCAGGCTCCTCGTACGCGGCATCGCAGGTTCGCACGTGCGGCCCCTGGCCGCCGCGATGACCGAGGCGGTAGGCCCTCTCGACCAGCCGACCGTGCGCGCCGAGGCGAGCGACGATATCGCGCGAGCCTGCGGTCAGCTCGGCGATCTCGTCGTCCTCTCCGTAGGCGACCCACGCCGGCAGGTGGGCCAGCTCCGCCAAGGCCTCGGGCGTTCTGCAGGACCCGCAGACGGTGGCGAGCGCAGCGAATCGGCGCGGCTGGCGCAGGGCCAGACAGAACGCGCCAATTCCACCCATGCTGAAGCCGGTGAGGTAGAGCCGGGTCGGATCGGCGTCACGAGCCGACATGTCCTCGATGAGCCGATCCAGGCCGACCTGCACATCCGCGTCGCACCAGGTGCTGGTGGTGGGGCACTGCGGCGCCACGACGCGAAACGGAAACGGCCGGTCGAGCAGCCGCCGGCGCTCGTCGCGGAACTTTGCCAGGCCCCAGCGGCTGACCGCCGGAAGGGCGTCCGGCCGGTCGCCGCGCTCGCCCATCCCATGGAGGAACAGGATCGCCGGCGCGCGCCTGATCGCACCCGCCGCTGCGCCGGCCGCGGGGTCGGCGTCCGGCGGATAGTTCACGAGATTGACGCCTTCGACGAACCTCATCGGTCCCGTATCCCATCGCCGCCAGATGCGTCGGCGGGGCGGCAACGCCGCATCGAGCGCACATGATAGCGCGCGCCGCCGCGGTCATCATCATCGTTCGCGGTTTCGCGCAGCCGGACCGTTGCCGTCGCGGGCCAGTCTCCGGTCGCCGTCGCTGTCCCCAAAGGCTTTGCAGACGCCATGCGCGAGGATTAAATGCTTCGATTGCAGGCAAGGGAGGATTGCGCACGATGCGGACGCGGCGATGAGCGTTGCCCTCGCCTTTCGCGAGACCGGGGACGGACCGCCGCTGGTGATCCTCCACGGGCTGTTCGGCTCGGGGCAGAACTGGCAGTCGATCGCGCGCCGGCTCGGCGATTCGCACCGGGTGATCGCGGTCGATCTGCGCAACCACGGCGGCTCGCCGTCGGCCGACGCCATGACCTTTTCCGAGATGGTCGACGACCTGCGCGTCCTTCTCGAAGACCGGGGGATCGAGCGGACCGCGCTCCTCGGTCACAGCGTCGGCGGCAAGACGGCGATGGTTTTTGCCCTGCTCTATGGCCAGATGGTCGACTCGCTGATCGTCGTCGACATCGCCCCGGTCCCCTACGACCACACGTTCCTGCCGCTGGTCCGGGCGATGCAGCGGCTGGACCTTTCGGGCGGGTTGCCGCGGGCGGCGCTCGAAAAGCGCCTGGCGCGCGACATTTCCGACAAACCCTTGCGCACCTTTCTCATGCAGAACCTGGTCAACGACCAGGGCCAGGCGTCGTGGCGCATCAACCTCGACGCGATCGGCGCACACATGGCCGGCCTCACCGGCTTTCCGGACGTCGAAGGCTTCGTCTACGACGGCCGGGCGCTGTTTGTGAGCGGCGCCCAGTCCGACTACCTCGGCCCTCAGCATCATGAGCGCATCCGCGAACTCTTCCCCTGGGCCGAGTTCGCGACGATCGCGGACGCCGGTCACCGCGTCCACGCCGAGCAGCCGGAACGCTTCCTCGGCGTGGTTCGTCAGTTCCTGTCACCGGCCACCTGAGCACAAGGCCACGCCCACGGCAGCTCGCAGCCTCGTCTTGTCCGCACCTGCGGACCATTGTACGCCGCAAACCGAGGCTTACGCCGCCCGCACCGCCTCGGCCCCGAACCGCGGAGCTCACCGATGGACAACGAACTTCTTGCGAAGAGATTCTTCCGATCGACCTTCGAGAAACTGTCGGAGGCCGAAAAGAAGGTCATCGGCGACGTCCTGGCGCGACGGCGGACGGCGCGCGATGCCGCCCGGCACTATGAACAGAACCTGACGTTCGGCCAACGCGTCGCCGATCGCGTCGCCGCGTTCGGAGGCTCCTGGACCTTCATCATACTCTTCATGAGCATCCTGGTAGGCTGGATCATCCTGAATTCGATCATCCTCATCCGCCTCGGCGACACGTTCGATCCCTATCCGTACATTCTTTTGAACCTGGTCCTGTCGATGCTGGCCGCGTTTCAGGCGCCGATCATCATGATGTCGCAGAACCGCCAGGCGGCTCGGGACCGCGCCGATCAGCAGCATGATTACGAGGTGAACCTGAAGACCGAGATGGAGCTGATGCAGCTTCACGATAAGGTCGACCTCTTCATGGAGGCGGAGTGGTTGCGCATGATCCAGCTCCAGCAGGAGCAGGTCGCCCTGCTGCGCGGATTGTCGGGCGACCCGGCGAGGGATCGCCCGCAACAAGAGGCCGGAACCTAGTGCCGGAACTAAGGAGACCAAGGCGAACGTAAACCCGAAGACGCCGCGGCCGGTTTCTTGACCGACCCCACCGCGTGCCTTAGGTTGGCAGCACGAATGCGACGCGTTGTCGGGGGGAGGCGCCGAGGGACAACAAAATCCTCGGCGACGCGATGTAGAAGGCGACCGATCAACAACAGGGCTGCGCGGGAACTCCATGGTCGATCAACAGCTTAGCTTTGCCGAAGGCTTTACCATGCCGACCTACGACGAGTGGGTTGGCGAGGTCGAAAAGGCGCTGAAGGGAGCGCCGTTCGACAAGAAAATGCTGAACAGGACCTACGAAGGGATCACGCTGCGGCCGATCTACACCCGCAACGACTGGCCGCCGACCGGCGATCCTTCGGGATTCCCCGGCGCGATGCCCTTCACCCGCGGCGGCCGCGCCGCCGGAAGCCGGGTCGACAACTGGGACGTCCGCCAGGCCTTTGCCTATCCCGACCCGGCTGCGGCCAACGAGACGATCCTGCATGAGCTCGAGCGCGGCGTCACCTCGCTGCTGATCCAGTTCGACAAGGCGGCCCGGGCCGGGCTCGACGGCGACGCGGATGCGGCGGACGGGCTGGCCGGCGAAGGCGGGGTCATGCTCTACAGCGTCGACGACCTCGACCTGCTGCTCACGGGCGTCTACCTCGACCTGATCAGCGTCGCGCTGCGTCCGGGCGCGCAGTTCCTGCCGGCGGCGGCCTTGCTGAGCGCGCTGTGGCAACGGCGCGGCGTCGACGCAGCGAAAGCCCGCGGCGCATTCAACGCCGATCCCCTCGGTACGCTTGCCGCAACCGGCGCGCTCCCGGTCCCGACCGAAACCGCCATGGCGCAGCTTGCCGATCTCGCTCGCCATACCGCGGCGACCTATCCGCAGGTGACGGCGGTCGCGGTCGACACCTCGGCCTATCACAACGCCGGCGCGACCGAGAGCCAGGACCTCGCGGCGTCGATGGCGACGGCCGTCGGCTACCTCCAGGCCATGACCGATGCCGGGCTCGATATCGATAGCGCCTGCAGCCAGATCGTCTTCAACTACGCAATCGGTTGCGACCAGTTCCTGTCGATCTGCAAGCTGCGCGCCGCGCGCAAGATGTGGGCGCGGATCGCCGAGGCCTGCGGCGCCGGCGAGGCGGCGCGGGGGATGCGGATCCATGCGATTACCGCCGAGCGGATGATGAGCCGGTGCGATCCGTGGGTGAACGCGCTCCGCACGACGGTCGCATGTTTCGCCGCCGCCGTCGGCGGCGCCGACAGCATCACCGTCCTGCCCTACAGCGCCGCCCTTGGCAACACCACCCGGTTGGCGCGTCGCGTCGCTCGCAACACCCACGTCATCCTCGCCGAGGAGTCGAACGTCGCCAAGGTCGTCGATCCGGGCGGCGGCTCGTGGTTCATCGAAAGCCTCACCGATCAGCTCGCGGAGGCGGCGTGGAGCGAATTCCAGGCCATCGAATCTGCCGGGGGCATGCTTGCGGTTCTTCGCGACGGCAGCTTCGCCAAGAAAATCGCCGACGCCTACACCGCGCGTGAGGCCAACCTCGCCAAGCGCCGCGACCCTTTGACGGGGGTGAGCGAGTTTCCGAACATCATCGAGACGAATGTCGAGGTCGAGGTGCCGGATCTCGGCGCAGCCAGGGCCGACGCCGGACGGCGGCTCGCGTCTGCGCGATCCGCCAACGCTTCCGTCGACGCTCTCGGGGCGGCGAGCCCCGGGGCGCTGAGCGAGGCCGCGGTCGCCGCCGCCGGCAGTGGGGCGACGATCGGCGCCATGGCCGCAGCGCTCGGCGGCGAGGGCACGACCATCGCGGCGCTGCCGAAGCATCGCTTCGCCGAGGCGTTCGAGGCGCTGCGGGACGCGTCCAACGCGTATCTCGAAAAGACGGGCAGGCGGCCGGCGATCTTCCTCGCCAACCTCGGCCCGCTCGCCAAGCACACGGCGCGGGCGACGTTCGCCAAGAACTTCTTCGAGGTCGCCGGCATCGAGACGCTGAGCAACGAAGGCTTTTCCGACGCGGAAGCCTGCGCCAAGGCGTTCGCCGAAAGCGCCGCCGGGATTGCGGTCATCTGTTCAGCCGATCCCATCTACGAGCAGATGGTTCCCACCGTGGCGCCGGCGCTCAAGAAGGCGGGTTGCAAGCGGCTGTTTCTCGCCGGCAACCCGGGCGCCAAAAAGGAAGACTATAAGGCCGCGGGCGTCGACGACTTCATCGCGCTTGGCGGCAACGTCTTGCAACAGACCCGCGACACCCTCGCGTTGCTGGGAGTGATTTGACCGATGACCTCGATCCCCGATTTCGCCACGATCGACCTGCGCCCCGGCAACATTCCGCCGCAAGAGGGCGGCTACAAGGCCTGGGCCGCACGCTTCAAGGAGGAGACCGGCCAGTCCCCGGAGGAGTATCTGTGGGAGACGCCGGAGAAGATCATGGTCAAGCCGCTCTACGCGGCCGCCGATCTCGAAGGCCTCGATCACCTTGACACGATGGCGGGCCTGCCGCCGTTCCTGCGCGGCCCGTATTCGACGATGTACGTCACCCGGCCCTGGACCATCCGCCAGTACGCGGGTTTCTCCACCGCCGCGGCCTCGAACGCGTTCTATCGGCGCAACCTCGCTGCGGGGCAGAAGGGACTTTCGGTCGCCTTCGATCTCGCCACCCACCGCGGTTACGACTCGGACAATCCGCGCGTCGCCGGCGACGTCGGGATGGCCGGCGTCGCCATCGACTCGATCATGGACATGAAGGTCCTGTTCGACGGCATCCCCCTCGACCAGATGACCGTGTCGATGACCATGAACGGCGCGGTCCTGCCGATCCTGGCGCTTTACATCGTCGCCGCCGAAGAGCAGGGCGTGAAGCACGAGCAGCTCGCCGGAACCATTCAGAACGACATCCTCAAGGAGTTCATGGTCCGGAACACCTATATCTATCCGCCCAAGCCTTCGATGCGGATCATCTCGGACATCTTCGCCTTCACCTCGCAGAACATGCCGAAGTTCAACTCCATCAGCATCTCCGGCTATCACATGCAGGAGGCCGGGGCGACGGCGGATCTGGAGATGGCCTACACGCTGGCCGACGGCGTCGAGTATGCCCGCGCCGGCCTGCAGGCCGGCCTCGGCATCGACCAGTTCGCGCCGCGGCTGTCGTTCTTCTGGGCGATCGGGATGAACTTCTACATGGAGGTCGCCAAGATGCGGGCCGCGCGCCTGCTGTGGGCGAAGCTGATCAAGCAGTTCGATCCGAAGAGCAACAAGTCGCTGGCCCTCAGGACCCATTCGCAAACGTCCGGATGGAGCCTGACCGCGCAGGATGTCTACAACAACGTCGTGCGGACCTGCGTCGAGGCGATGGCGGCCACGCAGGGCCACACCCAGTCGCTGCACACCAACTCGTTCGACGAGGCCCTGGCCCTGCCGACCGACTTCAGCGCGCGGATCGCCCGCAACACCCAGCTGTTTCTTCAGAACGAGAGCGGCACGACCCAGGTCATCGATCCGTGGGGCGGTTCCTATTACGTCGAACGGCTGACCCGCGAGCTTGCCGAGAAGGCCTGGGGCCACATTCAGGAGGTCGAGCAGACGGGCGGCATGGCCAAGGCGATCGAGGCCGGGATCCCGAAGCTGCGCATCGAGGAGGCGGCGGCCCGGACCCAGGCCCGCATCGATAGCGGGCGGCAGACGGTCGTCGGCGTCAACAAGTACCAGCTCACCGAGCACGAGAATATCGAGGTGCTCAAGATCGACAACCAGGAAGTGCGCCGCGGCCAGATCGCCCAGCTCGAGGAGGTGCGGGCCAACCGCGATCCTCAGCAGGTGGAGGCCAGGCTTTCCGCGCTCACGCGCTGCGCGGAGACCGGGGAGGGCAACCTGCTCGCGCTCGCCATCGAGGCGGGGCGGGCGCGCTGCACGGTCGGCGAAATCTCCGACGCCCTGGAAAAGGTTTTCGGCCGGCACAAGGCGGAGATCCGCGCCATCTCGGGCATCTACAGCGGCGAGGTCGGGGAGAAATCGGACGTG
>JAEULH010000026.1 GCA_016793925.1 Rhodospirillales bacterium
CACTCACACTTACTCACCATCCTCAAGCCAACTCAAAAGCTCAAGAACATGCAAACAACAGTCCTACACGCACCAAACAAGCACACGCAAAACCGCCGCCTACACATCCCTTCCTAAACCATCCAACAATGTCAAAGAACAAAAGCATCCCGTCGGCGGAGCGACTCTGCCTACCGCCGGCGCGGGAAGCAGGGGTATACGGATCCGCAGGTAGCCTGTCAATCAGAATCGCCGGAAAAAAGAAGCGTGGCGACAGGGCGGCCGTCTCGCGGCGGGTGGGACGCGCCGGCCGCACCGGGCCGACATTGCGTCGGCTCGCCGAGAAAATGCGGCCCATTCCAGCACGTCCGGTCCCCGGCGAGCGGCATCCACCGGAACGGCTTCTTCGGCCTTGACACCACCATATCATGTGGCACTCTTTGGCCAGAGTGGTGAGCCCCTTTCGAAATACAACCTTCCATAGCAAGAGTAGCCGTGTCGCCTCCCCGCCTCTCCAAGCGCCCTGCCAGCGGTCGCGTCATCGTTCCCTGGGCGCTGACATTGGCCGCAGCCTTGACCTGCTTCGGCGGCTCGCTGGGCGCCGTACTCGACCCGCAGCCGACGGACGGCGGCGACAGCGCCTTCGCAGCCGGCACGCGCGAGACAGCTCAGAACGCCGCCTACGCGCGCTCGCCGGACAAGAGCGCATACGAGCCGATCCTCGTCGCCCTGGCGTCGCCCGCCGGCGCACAGCCGCGGCCGGAGGCGCCCGGCACGACGGCGGCGCCCCCCGGCGGCGGCGCCGCCCCGCCATCGATTGCGGCGAAGGCGAGCGGACGGGCCGACCCGGTCGCCGGTCCGGGCTCGGATGCCGGTCGGGTTTCGGCGCCCGGGAGCGAAGAAAGCAGCGAAGACAGCGAAGACGCGCTGCCCGCGGCCGTGGCCGGCATCGAGGAACGCCTGATCACGATCGAGCGTGGCGACACCCTGTCGGGAGCCCTCCATGCTGCCGGCGTTCCCACGCCCGACGCGCAGGCCGCTCTCGACGCCCTGCGCCCGGTCTTCGACCCGCGCAACCTGCGCGTCGGCGAAGCGGTCACCGTCGCGGTGGCCGCCGCCGCGGACGAAGAGGCTCAGGGCCGCCTAATCAAACTGGCCGTCGCCCTCGACTCCCGCCGCAGAGCGGTTGTCACCCGGGGCGCCGACGACGGTTTCACGGTGTCGATCCAGGATCTCGCGACGGTTCGGACGCCGGTTCGCGCCGACGGGGTTATTGCTTCGAGCCTCTACGCCGCGGCGGCCCGCGCCGGCGTTCCGGATGCCATCGTCAGCGAGATGATCCGCGCGTTCTCGTACGAGATCGATTTTCAGCGGGACCTGCGCAGCGGAGACCGCTTCAGCGTGATGTACGAACAGGTCGGTGGCGCCGACGGCGCCGTCCTCGACGCCGGAGCGTTGATCTACGCCAGCATGTCGGTCGACGGCGAGGAGCACATCCTCTACCGGCACGTCGGCTCGGACGGCGCGGCCGACTATTACGGACCTGACGGCAGCGGCGTGCGGACGGCCCTGCTGCGCACGCCCGTGAACGGCGCGCGGCTGTCGTCCGGCTACGGCATGCGCCGCCACCCCGTGCTCGGCTACAGCCGGATGCATCGCGGCATCGACTTCGCCGCGCCCATCGGCACCCCGGTCTACGCCGCCGGCGCCGGGCACATCAGCGCTATCGGCCGCAACCGCGGCTACGGCAATTATATCCAGATCGAGCACAGGGGCGGCTACGCAACGGCCTACGGCCATCTCAGCCGTTTCGCCGCCGGCCTGCAGCGCGGCAGCGCGGTGAAGCAGGGCGAGGTCATCGGCTACGTCGGCAACACCGGCCTGTCGACCGGGGCGCACCTGCACTACGAAATCCTCGTCAACGGCCAGCAGGTGGACCCGCTCGATGTCAAGGGCGTGCGCGAGGCTCACCTCGACGACGACGAGATGGCGAAGTTCGCCCTGACCAAGGCGGCCATCGACAGGCGTTACGCGCAGCTCGGCAGCCCTGGCCCTGTCGCGAGCGTCGCGGCGCGGGACCGCTAACGCCGGTCCCCACGTCCCGGTGCCGCGAGCGGATGCGGTCTCGGCGGCGCCGCCCGGGCTGCGCCGCCGCCGTCCTCCGGTTCAGGCCGGCTCTGGCAGTTCAGGCCGCTTCCGCCGGAACGCTGGCAATGACCAGCCCGCTGTCGCCGGCCGTCACCGGGACATGGTCGCCGTCCTTGATCCGGCCCTCCAGGATCCGGCTGGCCAGCGGGTTCTGCAGCGACCGCTGGATGACCCGCTTCAACGGCCGCGCCCCATAGACCGGATCGTAGCCGTGGGCGCCCAGCCATTCGAGCGCCGAGGGCTGAACGTCGAGCGTGATCTTGCGCTCGCCCAGCAGAGCCTGCAGCCGCTCCAGCTGGATCTTGACGATCGCGCCCATCTGTTCGGGGAACAGCCGGTGGAACAGGATGATCTCGTCCAGCCGGTTGAGGAACTCCGGGCGGAAGGCGGCGCGGACGATCTGCATCACCTGATCGCGAACCTCGGCCGAGTCGTGCCCGGCCGCCTGGGACGCGAGGATGTCGCCGCCGAGGTTCGAGGTCAGCACGATGATCGTGTTGCGGAAGTCCACCGTCCGGCCCTGGCCGTCGGTCAGCCGGCCGTCGTCGAGGACCTGGAGCAGGACGTTGAACACGTCCGGATGCGCCTTCTCGACCTCGTCGAACAGGATCACCTGGTAGGGCCGGCGGCGGACGGCCTCGGTCAGGGCGCCGCCCTCCTCGTAGCCGACGTACCCGGGCGGCGCGCCGATCATCCGCGCGACGGTGTGCTTTTCCATGTACTCCGACATGTCGAGGCGGAACATGGCCGTCTCGTCATCGAACAGAAACTCGGCCAGAGCCTTGCACAGCTCGGTCTTGCCGACGCCGGTCGGGCCGAGGAACAGGAAGGAGCCGATCGGCCGGTTGGCGTCCTGCAGGCCGGCGCGCGCCCGGCGCACCGCATCGGAGACCGCGCGCAGCGCCTCCTCCTGGCCGACCACCCGCTGGCGCAGGTTGTCCTCCATGCGCAGCAGCTTGTCGCGCTCGCCCTCCAGCATCCGTTCGACCGGCACGCCGGTCCAGCGCGAGACGACGGCGGCGACATGCTCGGCCGTGACCGCCTCCTCCAGCATCCGATGCTGCTCCGTCGCTTCCGACGCGGCGAGCGACCGCTCCAGGCGCGGAATGACCGAGTATTGCAGTTCGCCGGCCTTTTCGTACTGGCCATCGCGCATCATCCGCTCGACCGCCGCCCGGGCGTGGTCCAGTTCCTCCTTGATCTTCGTCGCCCCGGCCAAGGCGTCCTTCTCGGCGCGCCACTGCGCGGTCAACGTTCCCGAACGCTCCTCAAGCTCGCGCAACTCGGCCTCCAACCGGGTCAGCCGTTCGCGCGATGCGGAATCGCTTTCCTTGCGCAACGCCTCGCGCTCGATCTTGAGCTGGATGATGCGCCGGTCGAGCTCGTCGATCTCCTCGGGCTTTGAATCGATCTGCATCCTGAGACGGCTCGCCGCCTCGTCCATCAGGTCGATCGCCTTGTCGGGAAGAAACCGGTCGGTGATGTAGCGGTTGGACAGGGTCGCCGCGGCGACGATGGCGCCGTCGGTGATCCTCACCCCGTGGTGCAGCTCGTACTTTTCCTTGAGCCCGCGCAGGATCGAAATCGTGTCCTCGACCGAGGGCTGGGAGACGAACACCGGCTGGAAGCGCCGCGCCAGGGCCGCGTCCTTCTCGACATACTTGCGATACTCGTTGAGCGTCGTCGCGCCGATGCAGTGCAGCTCGCCGCGGGCCAGCGCCGGCTTGAGCAGGTTGGAGGCGTCCATCGAGCCTTCCGCCGAGCCGGCGCCGACGAGGCTGTGCATCTCGTCGATGAACAGGATGATGTCGCCCTGGCTGGCGGTGATCTCGCTGAGCACCGCCTTGAGCCGTTCTTCGAACTCGCCGCGGAACTTGGCGCCGGCGACAAGCGCGCCGAGGTCGAGGACCAGCAACCGCTTGTCCTTGAGCGTTTCGGGCACGTCGCCGTTGACGATGCGCTGGGCCAGGCCTTCGGCGATCGCGGTCTTGCCGACGCCGGCCTCGCCGATCAGCACGGGGTTGTTCTTGGTCCGCCGCGACAGGACCTGGATCGTCCGACGGATCTCCTCGTCGCGGCCGATCACCGGGTCGAGCTTGTTGTCGGCGGCGGCCGCGGTCAGGTCGCGCGCGTACTTCTTCAGCGCGTCGTAGCCCTCTTCCGCGGTCGGCGAGGTCGCCGCCCGGCCCTTGCGGATCTCCTCGATGGCCCGGTTGAGCGCCTGCGCGCTCAGCCCGGCGTCGCCCAGGATTTTCGCCGCCGGGGTGCCGGCGGCCAGGGTCAGCGCCAGAAGCAGCCGCTCCGCGGTGACGAAGTTGTCGCCCGCCTTCTGCGCGATCTGCTCGGCCTGGTCGAACAGCCGGGCGGTCTCGTTGCCAAGATAGACCTGGCCGGCGCCCGATCCCTCGACCTTCGGCAGCCGGTCCAGCGCCGCGTCGGTCTCGCGCAGGGCGCGGACCGGATCGGCGCCGGCGGCGCGCATCAGGTTGGCGGCCAGCCCCTCCTTGTCGTCAAGCAGCACCTTCAGCAGGTGCAACGGTGTGATCTGCTGGTGGCTGCGGCGTTGGGCCAGCGTCTGCGCCGACTGGATGAAGCCGCGGGATCGCTCGGTATACTTCTCGAAGTCCATTGGTTGTTCGCCCCTTTTGCGACGGAGCCCGGCGCCCCTTGGCAAGGCAGCGCAAGACCCCTCAATGAGTAGAGGTATCGATAGCTATATGGACTGTCGCCGCGTGGGTCCGCAACCGGTCGAGGTGGCGGGTGAAAAAGCCAAGGCTTCAGAATTGGGCGGTTTGGCCGCTGCTGAAAAATCTGACGCGTTACGAATGGGTGGGGCGTCTTCGCACATGCGTTTCAGCGAACCTCTTCGGCCTCAAGCCACTCGTCGTCGCTACGGCTATGGTTGGGCGCTTGTCCTTGAATTCAGCCGCCAGCTTCTTCAACCGCTTGTCTTTAAGGTGAGCGTATAGATACCGCTCGGCATGCGCCGCGAGGCAGCGATTAAGATGCATCACATGGTCGCGCTCGATGGCAAATCTAATTGGCGCTTCTTCCCATGATAGCCGAAGAAGAAATCTTGGTGACAGGGGAAATATAACTTTTGCGGTCCTATCATAGAATCCATGGTGTCCATCCTTCCGGTTGGCAGTCCATGGATCATTCAGACAAACAACCGGACTGTCAGAGGTAATGAAAAAACCATGGCGTGATTTCACGATCGACCAATTCATGTCAAACAAAAGAGGCGCAATCTTGTCAGAAGCAGCCAATACGTCTAGGGTTAACTCCTTTGGAACTTCTACGATAAAATCGCTGGAGTCGATCATATTTCTTTGAATATAATCCTTTTGTATTTGCGTCAAATGGCCTCGATGTTTCCCGAAACCATTTACAAACTCTTCAAACTGTTCCTCATTTTTCGCACAAACATAGCTGCGTAACTGATGCAAGTGACTTGCAAACTCCGCCCTCATTCGCCGTATCCCAGGCGTGCGCACGTGCATTAACGCAAGAAAGTTTGCAAAATCAGCCCGCCCCTGCGTTTTCTCCGGCACATGTTCCTGTAAAATCTCTTCGTAAACAGGTGAAGCCTTGCTTTCAACACTGGACAAAAAATCTTCTATTCTCGTGTCCATTGTTCCATCTATGCCGAGGAAG
Organism: Rhodospirillales bacterium; assembly: GCA_016793925.1. GTDB lineage: Bacteria > Pseudomonadota > Alphaproteobacteria > Rhodospirillales > Defluviicoccaceae > JAEULH01. Next base: position 5,785 of record JAEULH010000026.1, read on the forward strand.
GAATAAAAATGGTTCTCCACGCCGGTTTGCTCCGGTGTAGCGGAACGCACTTGGCCGTTCAGGGCATCATAGGTCCAAACTTGGCCCCTCGGTTCCGATCCTGTAAAGTGTTGCAAATGCATCCGCGGGACGAAGTGCTGGCGCTTTCGTGTCACCGCTAGTAACCCTCCGTCGATGTTTAAATAGCCTCGATCATATGCAGCTCGGGTGCGCACTTTTCCCGTGCCGCTACAGTAGAGAGAGTTCATGCGCTCGCTCGCCCAAAACTTCAACTCCAGATCTATCCGCGGCTCCCGGCGAGACGAGAGCATTGGTTGTCACGTCGGCGGCGACAGCGATTTCGTGCCAATCTTCGGCTCTCGCTTCGAAGCAGACAGCGGATGCCGGTGTGCTTAAAGGCACTCAGCGCCAGTCCAGTAGCGGCGGGCTTTGCCTGCCTCCGGGCCACCGATGGGCGGCGGCTCCAAAGCGCATCGGGGCCGCGCGCGGGATGGCCAAGCGGCGCGCAACCCGATAGTCTCAGAAGCGCAGAAGTCGCGAACGACGGGACGCTACAGACGGATACGGGGCGAGGGCGCAGGGATGAGAAACGACGTCTATTTCGAGATGTTTCCGCTGGGTGAGGACACCACCCCTTACCGCAAGTTGACCGGCGATCACGTCGCGGCGGTCAGGGTCAACGGCCACGAGATCCTCCAGGTCGATCCGGCGGCGCTGACGCTTCTCGCCGACCAGGCGATGCGCGACTGCCAGCACCTGCTCCGGCCCGGTCATCTCGCCCAGTTGCGCAAGATCATCGACGATCCGGAGGCCTCGGCCAACGACCGCTTCGTCGCCTTCGAGCTGTTGAAAAACGCGACCATCTCGGCGGCCGGGGTGCTGCCGATGTGCCAGGACACCGGCACCGCGATCATCATGGGCAAGAAGGGCGAACACGTCTGGACCGGCGGCGGCGACGAGGCGGCCCTGTCGGAGGGGATCCTCAAGGCCTACACCGAGACCAACCTGCGCTACAGCCAGGTCGCGCCGCTGGACATGTTCAACGAGGTCAACACCGGCACGAACCTGCCGGCGCAGATCGACATCTACGCCACGGCCGGCAGCGCCTACAAGTTCATGTTCATGGCCAAAGGCGGCGGCTCGGCGAACAAGACGTTCCTCTACCAGGAGACCAAGGCGCTGTTGAACCCGGAGCGCCTGCGCGCCTTCCTCGACGAGAAGATCCGCACGCTCGGCACTGCGGCCTGCCCGCCCTACCACCTCGCCATCGTCATCGGCGGCACCTCCGCCGAGCTCACCCTGAAGACCGTGAAACTGGCTTCGGCCCGCTACCTCGACGGCCTGCCGACCGCCGGCACGAAGCACGGCCAGGCCTTTCGCGACATCGAAATGGAAGCCGAGGTGCACCGGATGACCCAGCAGATGGGGATCGGCGCCCAGTTCGGCGGCAAGTACTTCTGCCACGATGTCCGCGTCATCCGCCTGCCGCGTCACGGCGCTTCCTGTCCCGTCGGCATCGGCGTCTCCTGCTCCGCCGACCGCCAGGTTCTGGGCAAGATCAGCCGCGACGGCGTCTTCCTCGAGGCGCTCGAGCGCGATCCGGCGAAATACATGCCCGAGGTCGGCGCCGAGGCGCTGTCGGCGGACGTCGTGCGCATCGACCTCACCCGGCCGATGGCCGAGACGCGCGCAACCCTGAGCCGTTACCCGGTGCGGACCCGGGTGTCGCTGACAGGACCGCTGATCGTCGCCCGCGACATCGCCCACGCGAAGCTCAAGGAGCGGCTCGACGCCGGCGAGGGCCTGCCGCAGTACTTCAAGGATCTGTGCGTCTACTACGCCGGCCCGGCCAAGACCCCCGACGGCTTCGCCTCGGGCTCGTTCGGGCCGACGACGGCGGGACGAATGGACGCCTACGTCGATCAGTTCCAGGCCGCCGGCGGCAGCCTGGTGATGCTGGCAAAGGGCAACCGGTCGCCGCAGGTCACGCAGGCCTGCAAGGCCCACGGCGGCTTCTACCTCGGCTCGATCGGCGGCCCCGCGGCGCGACTGGCCCAGGACTGTATCCGCAAGGTCGAGTGCATCGAGTACCCGGAGCTGGGCATGGAGGCGATCTGGCGGATCGAGGTCGAGGACTTCCCGGCGTTCATCGTCGTCGACGACAAGGGCAACGACTTTTTTGCCGAGTTCCTGAAGCCCGGCGCCGCCGGTCATTGACCGCCGCCGCCGCGCCGCCGGTTCTTATCGACGGCCCCGCGAGCGCCGGCACGACGTGCGTGCTCGCCCACGGGGCAGGCGCGGCGATGGACAGCCCGTTCATGGTCTTCTTCGCCCAAGGGCTCGCCGCGGGCGGCGTGCGCGTTGTGCGGTTCGAGTTTCCCTACATGGCCGAGCGGCGGCGGACGGGCCGGCGTCGTCCGCCCGATCGCACGGCCGTGCTGCTGGAGGCGTGGCGGACGGCGGTCGCCGATCTGGATCCGCACCGCACCGTCGTCGGCGGCAAGTCGCTGGGCGGGCGGATGGCCAGCATGATCGCCGACGAAATCGGCGCGCGGGGGTTCGTCTGCCTCGGCTATCCGTTTCATCCGCCGAACGCGCCGGAGAAGACCCGGATCGACCACCTCCGCGACCTCCGCACCCGTGCGCTGTTCCTGCAAGGCGCGCGCGATGTCTTCGGCGGCCGCGATGAGGTGGACCGCTACCCGCTTTCGCCGGCGATCCGCGTCCACTGGCTCGCGGACGGCGACCACAGCTTCAGGCCGCGCCGCGCCTCCGGCCGCAGCGAGCGGGAGAACCTGGATGAGGCGCTGGCCGCCGCCACGGCTTTCATCGGCGCGCTCGGTCGCGACCGCGAAGCGCCGGGCGACAAACCCGTACGGGAGGATCGGTCATGACCAGCGAACGGAACGTCCGCGTCGAAAGCGACTCGATGGGCGCGATCGAGGTGCCGGCGGACCGCTACTGGGGAGCGCAGACCCAGCGGTCCTACGAGAATTTCCGCATCGGCGGCGAGCGCATGCCGATCGCCCTCGTCCATGCGCTTGGCATCCAGAAGAAGGCGGCGGCGCTGGCCAATATGTCCTTGGGCGTGCTGGACCGCGAGATCGGCGAAGCGATCGTCGCCGCCGCCGACGAGGTCATTTCAGGCGATCGCGACGAGGACTTCCCGCTGGTCGTCTGGCAGACCGGATCGGGCACCCAGAGCAACATGAACGCCAACGAGGTCATCGCCAACCGGGCGATCGAGATGCTCGGCGGGACCATCGGGACCAAGGCGCCGGTGCACCCCAACGACCACGTCAATCGCTCGCAATCGTCGAACGACAGCTTTCCGACGGCGATGCACATCGCCGCCGTGCTGGCCTTCAACACCCGGTTGTTGCCGTCGCTTCACGCCCTGCAGTCGGCTCTGGACGCCAAGGCACGGGCCTTCGCCGACATCATCAAGATCGGCCGAACCCACACGCAGGACGCGACGCCCCTGAGCCTGGGCCAGGAGTTCACCGGCTACGCCGCGCAGGTCGGCTACGGGATCGAGCGCGTCGAGGCCGCCCTGCCACAGCTTCTCCGCCTGGCCCAGGGCGGCACGGCCGTCGGCACCGGACTGAACGCGCCGGAAGGCTTCGCCGAAGCCTTCGCCGCGGAGGTGGCGCGGATCACGGGCTACGACTTCGTCACGGCGCCGAACAAGTTCGAGGCGCTGGCCGCACACGACGCGCTCGTTGCCGGCTCCGGCGTTCTGAATGTGCTCGCCGTTTCGCTGAACAAGATCGCCAACGACATCCGCTTCCTCGGCTCGGGCCCGCGCAGCGGCCTCGGCGAGCTGATCCTGCCGGCGAACGAGCCCGGCTCGTCGATCATGCCGGGAAAGGTCAACCCGACCCAGTGCGAGGCCCTGACCCAGGTCTGCGCCCAGGTGATGGGCAACCACGTGACCGTCACCATCGCCGGCGCCACAGGACACTTCGAGCTCAACGTCTTCAAGCCGGTGATCATCTACAACGTGCTGCAGTCGACGACGCTCCTCGCCGACGCCTGCCGCAGCTTCACCGACAATTGCGTCGCCGGCATCGAGGCCGACCGGGAGCGGATCGGCGAGCTGATGAACCGCTCGCTGATGCTGGTCACCGCGCTCAATCCGCACATCGGCTACGACAATGCGGCGAAGATCGCCAAGACCGCGTTCGCCGAGGGCAAGACCCTGAAGGAGGCGGCGGTGGCGTCGGGCCTTCTCAGCGGCGAGCAGTTCGACGCCTGGATCGACCCGCGGGCGATGATCGGACCGACGCCGCGCCAGCCGCAATGAGCCGGCCGACGCCGGTCCGGGTCGCTGCCAAATGGCGGTAGACGGATCGACCCTGGCGGCGTTCGCACTTGTGGCCTTCGCCATCGTGATCTCGCCGGGGCCGGACACCTTTCTCATCCTGCGCTCGGCCATGACCGCACCGAAAGCCGGCTATGCCGCGGTGCTCGGGGTCCAGCTGGGCCTGCTGGTTCATACGGCGTTCGCCGTCTTCGGCCTTTCGCTGCTGATCGCCCGCTCGCCGCTCCTGTTCAACGCACTTGCGGTCTGCGGTGCGGCCTATCTGGCCTGGCTCGGGATTCAGGGTCTGCGCCACGGATCCGTCGTCATCGCCGACGGCGCGGCGGCGCGGCTAACTCCGGCCCGCGCCTGCCGCGACGCCATGCTGACCAACCTCCTCAATCCGAAGGTGCTGGTCCTGTTCCTGGCGCTCTATCCGAACTTCGTCGCCACCGAGCGCGGCCATGTCCCCGCTCAGCTGATGACGTTGTCGGCGGCGTTGATTGCGATCAATCTCGCCTGGCAGGCGCCGATTGCCTGGGCCGCCAGCTATGCGCGCGCATGGCTGACGCGTCCGCGAGTGCGGAGTGCGGTGACGCGCACGGCCTCGATCGCGCTCATCACCTTCGCCGCGTTGTTGTTGTACGATCACTTTCGCTGAGGCGGCCAGCGCGAGCCTCCATGGCGCGGTCGCGCTGTCGGCGGCTTAAGCCGACACCTCGCGGCCCGGCGCTTCGACCAGGCGTCCCGGCCGACGGAACAGGCTTTTCCATGTCTCGAACATCTGCCGCCCCCAGGCGGCGAGATGCGCGGAGCGGATCTGCCGCCCCCGGCGAACGCACCGTTCGATGTCTTCGGTGGAGAGATCGGCGATTGTAAAGGATGAAGCCACTTCGCCCGTCCGTTCGGGCTCAACGCGGCTGAGGTCTGTGAATCCGGTCATTGGTGTTACCTCGAACTCTGGTTCAATTCACCTTTTGGCGGATCCTCCCCTCTGTTTCTTGTGCGGCGAGCCAAGCCCGCGTCTGTCAGGTTCGCCTGGAGACAAGGTAATAATCTTTCGCTACCCAATCAAGGGTTTTTGTGCAGCGCACCAAATTACAACCTGAGGGTGGTGCGCAACTGCAGCATAGAGGCGCGATGAAAAAGTCTGCTGGCTCAAAAAGCAGATGCAGCGCAAGATCGCCGGCAACAGGCGGAGCCGCTGAACTGATAAGAGGTCGCTTACTCAGAAACCGCTACAACGGCCTGGTCTTCTGTGCTCGCACGTTTCATGACCGGGTCGCAGGACATTCGCGGCGCTGCCGAAGTCGACATTGCTGTATCAAGGCATATAAAAACAGGAGGCAGACAAGATGGAGACGTGGACGCAGGTCTATACGCCAGTTGCAGGAGGTCTGTGGCCTTCGGCCGCGGTCGCATTCATCCCTATCGTCTTTTTCTTTGTCGCCCTCGCCGTCCTGCGCATGAAGGGATACGTGGCCGCGGTGATCACCGTCGTGCTCGCCCTTCTCGTGGCGATCGTTGCGTATGGCATGCCGCCGACGATGGCTTTGATGGCGACCTGGTACGGCTTTCTTTACGGGCTTTGGCCCATTTCCTGGATCATCGTCGCCGCCGTGTTCCTCTACAAGCTGACGGTGAAGACCGGCCAATTCGAGGTGATTCGCGCGTCGGTGGTGTCGATCACGCCCGACCAGCGCCTGCAGATGGTGCTCGTCGGCTTCTGCTTCGGCGCCTTCCTCGAAGGCGCCGCCGGTTTCGGCGCGCCGGTCGCGATTACCGCGGCGCTGCTGGTCGGGCTCGGCTTCAATCCGCTCTACGCCGCCGGGCTTTGCCTGATCGCCAACACCGCACCGGTCGCCTTCGGTGCGCTCGGCATCCCCATCACCGTAGCCGGCAAGGTCACCGGGACGGATCCCTTCCTCATCGGCCAGATGGCCGGACGGCAGCTCCCGTTCCTCGCGATGTTCGTGCCCTTCTGGCTGGTGCTCATCATGGACGGCGTGCGCGGCCTCAAGGAGACGTGGCCGGCGGTGCTGGTCGCCGGCGGCTCGTTCGCCGTCTGTCAGTTCTTCACCTCCAACTTCTGGGCTTACGAACTGCCCGACATCACCTCGGCGTTGTTCAGCCTGGTGGCGCTTGCGCTGTTCTTGCGGGTGTGGCAGCCGGCCAACATGTTCTCGTTCCAGAGCGCCGGCGCGGCGGCGGCCACGGACGTGCCGCACGGGGAGTACAGCCTCGGCCAGATCATCAAGGCCTGGTCGCCGTTCATCGTCCTGACGATCATGGTCACCATCTGGACGCTGCCGGCCTTCAAGGCCCTGTTCGACCCGGCAGCGAACGGCCCGCTGGCGGGCTGGACCCTGTCCTGGCACATCCCCGACGTCGACAACCTGGTGATCAGGGACGTGCCGATCGTCGGAAAGCCGACCCCGTATCCGGCCGTCTACAAGTTCGACATCCTGGCCGCGACCGGCACCTCCATCTTCTTTTCGGCCATCGTCTCGGCCTTCATCCTGCGCGTCGGGCCCGGCCTGTTTCTCAAAACCTTCGGTGAGACGCTGCGCGAACTGATGTGGCCGATCATCACCATCGGCCTTGTGCTCGGCTTTGCGTTCATCGCCAACTACTCGGGGATCTCGTCAACGCTCGGCCTCGCTTTCGCCGCGACCGGCGCCCTGTTCCCCTTCTTCTCGCCCTTCCTTGGCTGGCTCGGGGTCTTCCTGACCGGTTCGGACACCTCGAGCAACGCCCTGTTCGCGAACCTGCAGAACGTCACGGCCCAGCAACTCGGCATCAACCCGATCCTGACGATCGCCGCCAACACCACCGGTGGCGTGACCGGCAAGATGATATCGCCGCAGTCGATAGCCGTGGCGTGCGCGGCGGTGGGGCTTGTCGGCAAGGAGTCGGAGTTGTTCCGCTTCACGGTCCTGCACAGCCTGTTCTTCGCCTCCGTCATCGGGGCGATCACATTCCTGCAGGCGTACTATCTGCCGAGCGTGGTGCCGATGGCCGTTCACTAGCGCCTGGGCCGGACGACGGAGACCGGCGGGCGCCAGGCAGCGTTCGCCGGTCTTGCGCTTTCTTCACAACAATGCTTGTTGATGACGATGGATGCCCCTCCCGACGCCCTCAGCCTGGACGTGATCCTGTCTTATGCCGCGCTCGGCCTGATCGTCGGGTTCGGCTACTACGCCTCCCAGCGCCTTGGTGCGCCGGCGCAGGCGGAAGCGAACGGGGGAACGCCGCAGTGGCTGACGACGGCTGTGCATCTCCTTCGCCTCGCCGCCGCGATCGCTTTTTTCGCCTGGATCGCCTCGCTGGGCGTGGTCCCGATCCTGTCCGCGTTCGCCGGGTTTCTCTGCGGGCGCGTCATCGCCTTTCGCACAGCCGGCTACGACGCCTGATCTGCTCAGGTAATGGGAAGCGCGGGTAACGGGTGTAATGGCCGGCCGTGCCGGGGAGGAGGTGTCGTCGTCGGCTACTTGCTGCCGGCGGGCGTCCGCGAAGCTCGCTCATCCGCGTGACCGGCGCTGTTTTTTCCGGCCGCCTTGCCCTTCGCCCGGTCCCCCGACCTGGCGCTTTCCGTTTGCGCCACGCCGGTTGCGGGTTTCTCGCCGGCATCGCCCCGCCGCGCGACCAGCGCATCGAGCTGGCGTTGCATTTCGTTCAGTCGCGCCCGCAACTCGTCGATCTGCTTGTCGGCCTGCGGCGCGGCTTGCGCTTCGGAGCGATCCGGCGTCGCGAGTTCGTCGACGTGAAACGGACTGAACATTTTCACCGCCCGCTCGAACATCGCGAGCTGCTGCTTGCTCATTTCCTCGAATGACGTGAACGGGTTGAGGCCGTCGAATGCACCCGCCATGTACTCTCGCATCTGTTCCTGGTTACGGGAGAAAGCCTGCATGCTGTGTTCGAGGTAGCGCGGAACGACGACCTGGAGGCTGTCCCCGTAGAAACTGATGAGATTCCGGAGGAAACTGACCGGCAGCATGCTCTGTCCTTTTGCTTCCTCCTCGACGATGATATGCGTCAGCACCGATCGGGTGATATCGTCGCCGCTGCGCGCGTCGTAAACGGCAAAATCGGCGCCGGCTTTGACCAAGTTGGCAAGGTAGTCGAGCGTCACATAGCAGCTTGTCGCCGTATTGTAGAGCCGGCGATTCGCGTATTTCTTGATTGTGATCTTGGCGCACGGGCCTGCCGGAGGCGCGTCGGTGCTATCGCTCATACGGGAGTGGCCTTTGCTCGAAGATCCGATGTCGAAAATGTGCCCTCAGTCTCCAGTATCGATCAAAAGATATTGCAATGCAATATGCGGGCTTGACGTTTCGTGAAAACGTGGGCGCGCATCGAGCGGATCCGGCAGGGTCAACCTGTTAGTCAACCTGTTGGTCAACCTGTGCATGACGCTGCGGCCGCTAAGCGGTCGAGTTCTCCGAAAGCCGATCAGGCGGCGAATTCGCCAATTCCGCCGACGTCGCTCGTTTCGGGTTCGTCCGCCGACGCCTTTGGCTCAGACGGCAAGGCGAGAAGATCGTCCTCGCAGACCATGCCCAGCAAAACCTTTTCCTTGCTCAAGACCGGCAGGCGCCGAACCAGGCTCGCCTGCATCTTCCTGATCGCTTCCTCGGCACTCTGGTCATCGTAGCAAAACAGCACCTCAGGCAGCATGACCTTGGCCACCGAGGTCGCCGCAATGTCGCGCTCGGCGGCGACGGCATGAACGATGTCGGCTTGCGTTATCATACCGAGCAGCCGGCCTGCGTCCGTGACGGCGAGCGCGTCGACGTCCTGATCGGTCATGATCCGCGCCGCTTCCAGCGCAGTTTGTCGAGGTTCGATTGCGATGATCTTGCAAATCATGTGGTCGCTGACGTGTGTCATTTCGGTCTCCGCGAGCTGTCCAAACGATGATGTCGATTGCTCCGCATCCCCGCCCGCGAGGCCTCCCTTGTTCCTTGTTATCGCGCTGCATCCTTGGGGCGCCGCGTCACCATCGACCTACGCTGCGCCGACGGCCTTAAAGCTGGATACGTTCATGCAGGCTCGCAAGCCTTCGAACCTGCGACATTCCGCGCCGTTGGTATCACAGGTTAACGCCGCGAGCCCGCCGCGCCCATAACCTTTGGCATTCTCCTGGAGCGCAGCCAGCGCATCCCATCCCCGCTCCGGCTGTGATCCCGGCCATTGGGCCACACAGCCGGGAGAGACTCAGCGCCGCCTCACGAGGCGGCGCTTTTTCATTGCGGCGCCGGCATCCGGAAGATAGTGCAAGCCCCGACCGCGACATAACCGATACCGACACGCGGAGCGCCAGCCCATGATCCCGCCGACGGCCGCCGCAATCATCGAACAACTCGGGCTCGAGCCGCATCCCGAGGGCGGTTTCTACCGCGAGACCTACAGGCACAAAAGCGCCACCGGCGGCCGCGGCGCGTTGACCGTCATCTACTACCTGCTGCACCGCGGTGCTGTGTCGGCCTGGCACCGGATCGACGCGGTCGAGGTCTGGCACTTCCACGCCGGCGCACCGCTCGAACTCGTCGTGGTCGAAGATGCGCGGCGGATGGTGTCGATCCTCGGGGTCGAGTTCGACGCGGGACAGGCCGCGCATGCTGTCGTTCCGAGCGGCGCCTGGCAGTCGGCGCGCAGCCTCGGCGACTGGACGCTGGTCGGCTGCACCGTTGCGCCGGCGTTCGCGTTCGCCGGCTTCGAACTGGCTGCTCCGGACTGGACGCCTCCGGAATAAGCGACGTGTTGAAACGGGCGATGCGGTTCTCATTTCTGAATGAACCAGGACGCCGGCCGCCCTGAATGCGAAGAGGAGCGCAGCGCGAGGCGAGAGCCGTTGCCCGACGCACTCGAGATCTACCGCCGCAAGCGGCGCTTCGACCGGACGCCGGAACCGGCGGGCAAGCCGGCTGTTGCCGCCGGAGACGCCTTCGTCATCCACAAGCACGCTGCGCGCCGCTTGCACTATGACCTGCGGCTGCAATTCGGCGACGTACTCAAGAGCTGGGCGGTAACGCGCGGCCCCAGCCTGGATCCGGCCGACCGGCGGTTGGCGGTGCACGTCGAGGATCACCCGTTCGACTACGGCTCGTTCGAGGGAAGGATTCCCAAAGGCGAGTACGGCGCCGGCGGCGTAATCGTGTGGGATCGCGGCCGTTGGGTTGCGATGGGAGATCCGGAAGACGACTACCGACGCGGCGCCCTCAAATTTCGGCTTCTTGGCGAGAAGCTGCTCGGCGGCTGGACGCTGGTCCGCCTCAAGCGGCGCGAGGGCGAGCGGGACAACTGGCTGCTGATCAAGGAGCGCGACGAATTCGCCCGCCCGGGCGACGGCGACGCTCTGCTGCGTGAAGCGCCCGAAAGCGTTGTATCGGGCCACACCCTGGAGACACTGCCGCCTGCCGATCCGGCGAAGGAACCGGCGGCCGGCGCGGTGCGCAAGCCTCGGACAGGCGGGTCGGTCAGGGGAATCGAATTCGACGACGCGCCGGCGGCCGCCCTGCCCGACTTTGTCGCCCCGCAACTGGCGACACTGGCCGAAAAGCCCCCCGATGGCGACGGCTGGCTTCATGAAATCAAGTTCGACGGCTATCGCGCGCTCGTCCGCGTCGACGCCGGCGACGTGCGGATCTTCACCCGCAACGGGCACGACTGGACGGCGCGCTACGGCGATCTTCCGGACGCCTTTGCGCGCCTCGGCGACCGCCGGCTGCTGCTCGACGGCGAAATCGTTGTCCAGGACGACGACGGAGTGAGCTCGTTCGCGGCGCTGCAGGAGGCGCTCGCCCGCGGCCGGCCGCAGACGCTGCTTTTCTACGCCTTCGACCTGCTGCATCTCGACGGCCACGATCTGCAACGAATTCCGCTGCTTCGCCGCAAGGAGGCCCTTGCCGCGGTGCTTGCAGCCTTGGCCGACGGACCGGCGCCGGTCCTGCTCAGCGACCATATCCTCGGGCGCGGCGCGGCCTTCGCCGGCGAGGCCTGCCGGATGGGCCTCGAGGGAATCGTTTCAAAGCGCATCGACGCACCCTACCGCTCCGGTCGGACGAGAACCTGGCTCAAGAGCAAATGCGTCGCCGGCGACGACTTCGTCATCGTCGGCTTCACCGAAACCAAGGCCGCCGGCGGCCTCGCCGCCCTGCTCCTGGCCTCCCACGGCGACGAGGGGCTGGCCTACGCCGGGCGCGCCGGCAGCGGCATCTCCAGGCAGGAAGCCGAACGGCTGGATGCGGCGCTGCGGCCGCTCATCAGGCCGACGCCGGCGCTGAGGGTGCCGCCGGCCACGGCCGGCGAGACCGTTCGCTGGGTGGAGCCGTCGCTCGTCGCCGAGATCAACTTCGCCAATCGCACCGGTGACGGTCTGCTCCGCCAGGCGCGATACAAGGGGCTGCGCCCGGACCTGGCCGCCGCCGAGGCCGGGTCACCGCAGCGAGGCGGCAAGGCCGCCGGAAAGGACGCCGCGGCCGTGCCGACGACGGCGGTCTCGCCGCCTGAGCCGCCGCAGCCGCCGCCGAAACCGGTTGTGAAGCCGCGTCTGGTCAGCGATGCCGACCTGGCGACGATCTGGGTGACCAATCCCGAACGCTCGATGTTCGGTCGCGACGGCGCGACCAAGCTCGATCTGGCGTTGTACTACGCCCGGGTGGGCGACTGGATGCTGCCTGAAATCACGAACCGGCCGGTCAGCCTCGTCCGCTGCCCGACCGGCGAAGCCAGCGCCTGTTTCTACCAGCGCCACGCCGGCGCCGGCATGCCGCCTTCGATCAAGCGCATCGCGCTCCGGGAGGAGCGCGCGGGCAAGCGCGCGGATTTCGTCTACCTCGACGATGCCCGCGGCCTGCTCGGCCTGGCGCAGTTCGGCGTTGTCGAGTTTCACCCGTGGGGCTGCCGGGTCGACCGCCCGGAGCGCCCGGACCGGATGATCTTCGACCTCGACCCGGACGAGTCGGTGCGCTGGCGAGAGGTTGTCGCGGCGGCGTTCGACATCCGCGCCGTGCTCGAGGCGATCGGACTGGCCGTCTTCGTCAAGACCACCGGCGGCAAAGGCCTTCACCTCGTCGTCCCGCTGGCGCGTCGGCAGTCGTGGTCCGGCGTACGCGATTTCAGCGCGGCGGTGGTCAAGGCGCTCGCCCGGCGCGAGCCGAAACGCTTCACCGCCAGCCTTTCGCTGGCCAGCCGCAAGGGCAAAATCTTCATCGACTACCTTCGCAACGGCCGCGGAGCGACCGCGGTGGCCGCCTATTCGCTGCGCGCACGCGCCGGTTTGCCGGTTGCAACGCCGGTCGACTGGCAGGAACTGGACGGGCTGGATGACCCGGCCGCGCTGAATTTCCGTACAGTTCCCGAGCGCCTCGCCGGCCTCCTCGCAGATCCCTGGGCCGGCATGGACGACGGTGCCAAGGCCGTGGACGCAAGCAGGCTACGCAAGCTGGAAACAATCTGCCCGCCGCCCCAGGGACGGTGACGGGCTCGGTCGAAAGGCCGGATCAACTGGAGGAGGACGGGCGATGCCACCACGCGCTACCTGGAAAGGCCACCTGCGGTTGTCGCTCGTTTCCTGCCCGGTGCGTTTGTACAATGCGGTCGGCTCGGGCCGGCGCGTTTCCTTCAACCTCCTGCATCAGGAAACGCACAACAGGGTGCGCATGGTGCCCCATGACCCCGAACGCGGCGCCGTCGAGCGCAGCGAACTCGTGCGCGGGTACGAATACGAGCGCGACCGCTACATCGTCGTCGGCGACGAGGACTTGGCCAAGATCAAGCTGGAGTCGTCGGACGTGATCGATATCGAGCGCTTCGTCGACGCCGCCGATGCCGATCCGATCTACTTCGAATCCCCTTATTATCTCGCCCCGGACGGTCCGATCGCCGAAGAGACCTTCCGCGTCATCCGCAACGCCATGACGCGCAAGAACAAGATCGCGCTGTCGCGTGTCGTCCTGTCTTCGCGTGAGCACCTGATCGCGATATCCGTGCGCGACAAGGGCTTGATGGTCACGACCCTGCGCACGGCCGACGAGGTTCGCGCCGATGCCCCCTATTTCGAGGATATCGGCGACGACCCGCCGGAGCCCGAGCTGGTCGAGTTGGCCGAACAGCTCATCGAAAAGAAGTCCGGCGCGTTCGAGCCGGCGAGCTTCCACGACCGCTATCAGGATGCCCTGCTGGCTCTGGTCCAGGCCAAGATCAAGGGCGAAGAGCCGGTGATCGCCAAGGCGCCCGAACGCGGCAAGGTGATCAACCTGATGGACGCCCTGAAGCGCAGTGTCGGCGAAATCGACGAGCGCAAACCGCCGGCCAAGAGCGCGGCTGCCGGCGGCCGCGGGAAGGAGCGCGCCGCACCGCGGCCCGCCGCGCGGCGGAAAAAGGCTGCAAGCGACGCCTGATACGGAGCGGGTGATTGTCCATGGCGCAGGTCGGTCGGGCCGCTGCAGATGGCCTCGACTTCGCGGGGAAGTCGGTGTTGATCGTCGGCCGGCTGGAAACCATCGACCGGCGCACCGCCGCCGGGCTGGTCAAGGCGCGGGGTGGCCGCATCGGCCGGAGCCTGGGCCGGGACACGCTATGCCTTGTCGTCGGTCATCGCGCTTTCGACCTCGTTACCAGCGGCGTTCTGCAGGCCCGCATCGCCGAGGCCGATCGAGCCGGTGTGCTTTGTCTCAGCGAAAACGCCTTCGTCCGCGCCATCAGGCACGGCATTGGGAAGACCGCCGATGCCGCCGACTCGTTCGGAGAGATCTTTGCCTCTGGTGGCGAACCCGCCGCTGCGCCTGCCGTTGACGCCGACGAGGGCGCGTTCGGCGCCGCCGAGATCGCGAAGATGGCCGGCCTGTCGGAGGACATGCTGCGCCTTCTTGCGCTGCTCGACATCATCGGGCTGGACGGCGGCCGCGGCGGCTTTCACGCGCTCGCCGCGGCGCGCCAGGCCGCGCGCCTGCTGAACGAGGGCGTTTCGGTGGCCGCTCTGTCCGCCTCCGTCAGGCGGATGCTCGCGATCCGCTGCGGCGACGATCCGCATCCGCTCGCCCGGTTCCGCTTCGACCTGGACGAATGCCGGCGGCCGGTCCTTCGCATCGGCGAGCGGTGGGCCGAAGTCGACGGGCAACTGCGTCTGCTTTTGCCGGAGAGCGGCAACCCGGTCGTCGAAGATCTTATGGCCGGAGCGGAAGAGGCAGAAGCCGCCGGCGATTGGACCTCCGCCGAGGCGCTCTACCGACGCTGCGTCGACCTCGACCATCGCAACCCGACGGCGCCGTTCAACCTCGCCAACGTCCTGTGCGAGCAGGACCGGCCGCGCGAAGCGGCTCTGTTCTACCAGGTGTCGCTATCTCGCGATCCCAACTGCGCCGCGGCCTGGTACAACCTCGCCCACCTCGCCGAAGCGGGCGGGGACATCGACGCCGCCTGCGATCGGCTGCAGCGCGCTCTCGACTGCGAGCCCGATTTCGCCGACGCCGTTTACAACCTCGCCCGGCTGCACTACCGCGGCGGCGCCTACGCGCGCGCGGCGGAGGGGTGGCGGCGGTACCTTCAGCTGGATCAGGACAGCGAGTGGGCTCGCAAAGCGCGAACCGGGATCGCCCTCTGCCGCCAGCATCAGCGCTGAAGACGGGGAAGCCGCTCGGTACCGTCAAGAAGGAATGAGTTGCAAAGAGAGTAGTTTTTAGGCTACCCGTAAAGAAGGGCAAAAACGGCCTAACTTGTCTTGCGGAGGATGCTTATATGAAACGGGGCTTTAGTTCCGGAATCGCCTTGTCCGCGGTTATCGCCGCGGGTGCGATCGCGCTGTCGATGCAAAGCGGCAACGCCGCCGAGTCGCCCGCGAAAAAGACTCTGATGGAATCTCTCAATCAGTGCGAAATGAAGCAGAAGACGGATGCTCGCGAGAGCTGCATGGATCAGGCCTGGGCGACCTACAAGAAGGCTACCGCCACTGAACACAAGATGAAGTAGGCGTTTTCGATCTGCTTCATAAATAATTGCTTTCTGTCGGCCTTCAGAGCAGCGGCAGCCGTTTCGTGCTGCCGCTGTTTTTATTTAATTATACGTCCGCTCGTGGCTTGTCCGCGGGTCGGTGAGCTCGCTACTGTTCCGGGCGGTCATGCGGTTTTGGGACCGACCGTTGCAGCTGATCGACGAGACTTTGCGCCGCCGGATCGATGGCGGCGAGGCGGATGGCCCACGCGAGAGCGGCATCGCCGCGACCGGCGTCGCGGTTAATCGTGGTCAGCGCAAACAGCGTGTCGCGGTCGGCCGGATGCCGGGCATGGCTTTCCTCCAGAACCCTGATCGCTTCCTCAGAGCGCCCAACCGCATTCAGCGCGACGGCATACACGTACGCGTAAAGTGAGTCCGCCGGATCGAGCTCGGCCGCCCGGGCGAATTCCGCCACCGAGGCGTCGGCCCCATGCTGGCGCACCAGGTTGAGGCCGAGCGCATGGTGCAGTTCGGGCGCATCCGGGTAGCGCGTCAGCGCGTCCCGAAGCACGCGCTCGCCGTCGGCATCGCGTGATTGTTGAGCGTAGAGCTGGGCGAGGCTGGTGTAGACCGGCGTGAAGCTGGGATCGAGAGTCTGAGCCGCGACCAGTTCCTTTTCCGCTTCGGCAAAGCGGCCCTGTTGCAGATAGAGATTGCCAAGGTTGACCCGGTGTTCGGGACGATCGGCGTTGACCCGTTGCGCCGCCTCGTAGTCGGCCAAGGCGGTCGCCAGGCGGTCCCGATCGGCCGGCGAGAGGCGATCGGCCGGCGTCGTGGCCAGGAGCCCGGCAGCTTCGATGCGGACCGCGAGCACGGGATCGGAGAGGAGCCCATTCGCCAACTGCCACGTCCCCTCCACCGGAAACGCGCGCATCGCCCGGAGCGCGCCCAAGCGGACCAGCGGATCCGGATCCGCCAGGCCCCGTTGCGCCGCCGCAGCGGAATCGCGGCCGGGGTAATCGGCCAAGCCCTCGAATGCGGTCGCTCGCACGATCGACGGCGCTTCGAGGCTCGTCGCGAGTTTGAGCAGCAACGCGGCCGCCTTGGGGTCGCCTGCGCGCGCCGCGGCGAAGGTCCCGGTCCAAGTCTGAAAGCCCTTGCGTACCGGCCCGAACCACTGCTCGATGGCGGCCGCGGCCCAGGCAGCGTCCTTGTCGGCATGGCAGTCGTTGCAGGCGTTCGAGGTGCCGAAGCGCACGGATTCGTCGGGCCTCGGCACGCGGAAGGCGTGGTCGTGTCGCGGGTCGACCTGCATGTAGGTCTTGACCGGCATGTGACAGGCGACGCACCGCGTCCCCGCCGATCCCTCGGCATGGTGCGTGTGCGCAGAGACCGCGTACTTCCCCTCGTCATGGCACTGTGTGCAAACGGCGTTCCCATCCGCGACCAGCTTCAGGGAGTGGGGGTTGTGGCAATCGCTGCAGGAAACGCCGGCCATGAACATCTTGCTCTGACGAAACGGCGCGTAGTTGTAGACCTCGTCCAGGCTCTTGCCGTCAGCTTCGAACAGCCCGGCGTACAGGAGGCTTGGCACGTGGGTCTCGAGCAGGGAGTGTCCCGGCCGCCACGGCTCGGCGATCTTGCCGCTGCGCGAATGACATACGCCGCATGTCTCCAATTCCTTTGCCGACGTTCGCGGTGCGCTGCGACGCGCATTGCCGGTTGTCGGGTCGATGGCCCACGAGACGGCTTCCCGCTCATCGAAGTGGACGCTCAGCCCGTCATCGCCTCCCGACTGCGGCCAGTCCGCGGTTTTCCGGCGCTCCGCCCAGGCGACGTGAGCCGCGCCGGGCCCGTGGCAGGCTTCGCAGCCGACGTTGATTTCGGCCCAGGTCGTGGCGTACGTGTTGCTGGCCGCGTCGTAGTTCTTGCGAAGCTCGGTCGAATGGCACTCGGCGCACTGGAAGTTCCAGGTCTGATCGATGCCGGTCCAGTGGACGGGATCGCCGGCCTTGAGCCTCCGGTCGGGATAGAGGTGAAACCAGCGCTGGCCACCGGCTTCCTTCGGCCGGCTGTCCCAGGCAATGCCAAGCGCCTGCATTCGGCCATCGGGAAAGGCAATCAGGTACTGCTGAAGCGGCGTGACCCCGAAGGTGTAGCGAATTTCGAAATCGGCAAGCTTGCCGTCGGGTCCGTCGGTGTTGACGAAGAACTTCCCGTCCCGCTTGAAGAAGCGCGAGGTGATGTCGCCATACGTAAAGGTTGCGCCCGAGAAATCGCCGAGCACGCTGCTCTCGGTCGCTTTCTGCATGGCGAGATCGTGATGAGAACCGCGCCACGCCGTCGCTTCCGCCTGGTGGCAACCGGCGCAGGCGGCGCTTCCCACGAATGCAGCGGCGGTAGCCGGGGCGTCGGCTTCCCCGCGCGTGGGCGCCGATAGCGAAACGACGAGGCCGGCGACGGCCGCCAACGCCAACCGCTTGAGGCACAAGAACGTCACCGGCTTCAGGTCATGGCCAGGCTATTGAAGGCCGCTTTCACGCAGTACGGTCCTATCGCTTACGGCTCACCGTAGAATCGGCCGGGGCCGGCGGCGAAGCAGCCGTCGCCTTCATCGGGACAAAGCACCACAAAGGTCTTGCGATCGCCACAGCCGCTGACACCGACGGTGTATTCGGCCCGAGCGATCCCGTACAGCCTTGGGCCCTCGACGGCGGGCTCGACAACTTCTCGCGAGAGCACCGTGGGTACGACGGCAGAGCAGTTCATCTCGAACTGCCCGCTCTTGACCGCGGTCGCCTCGGCCGAAGCCTGCTTGGAGTCGAGAAACTGCCTGTCGCTCTGGCACGCCGCCACAGCGAGCGCGACGGCGAGGAGCCCCATCGTCCATTGCTTCTGCATAGAATCCCGCCTTCCGAACCGTCACATCCGAGAGCGCCTGTCGCTCACGGACGCTGAGTACATTTCTCCACTTCGCCAGTGTGGCACTCTTGATCCGAATTCAGAATTTCCAGTTCAATGTCGCGTTGAAAAAGTGGATCTCGTTGGTGGAGTAGTCTCCCTGGAGCGTACCGGCGAGCGGCTTGCTGCGACTCAGGTCGGCATCGCCGAGGTTCACGTATTCGTAAGCGACGCCGACCGTGGCACGCTCGTTGAGCGCATACTGGACCCCGGTGCCGATGCGAAACTGGCGGTCGAGCGGCAATGCCGGAGTTCGCTGACTTTTCGACATCGGCGAGGTGTCGTAGGCGAAACCGACGGACCACAACCACGCCGGCGCGAAGCGATAACGCCCGCCGATCGCGAAGCCCCATGTGTCGTTGTAGTCGAGATCGGTGGTGGCGCTGCCGCTGGTGGTTGACGTGACCTCCAGGGTCGGCTGCCCGAACTGGCTCCATTGCTGCCAGACGACGTTGCCGACAATGGCGATGGTGTCGGTTATGTCGTGGTAGCCGCTGATCATAACCTGGTTGGGTATGGTCAGGCCGAGATCGATCTTCGAGCCGCTCAACCCTGACACGTCGAGCGCGTCGGAGAAAAGCGGGCCGAGGTTGTTGGTCTTGGGCCGATCCTTGAAGTCGAGTTTGACCTGCGACTGGTAGGTGATGCCGAAGCGTGTGCCCTCCACCGGCTCGATGAGGATGCCGGCCATACCGCCGTAGCCGACGTCGCCGGAGTCCACGGAAATGCTGCCGTCGCCGCCATCGAGCACGTCGTTAATGCCCGTCTTGTAATCCAGCTTGCCGTAAATGATCTGCGCGCCGGCGCCGATCGACAGCCAGCGGTTGATCCGGTAGGCGGCGACCGGGTAGGCGCCGAGGGTTACCAGTTCGGACTTCAGGCTGTAATAGCGGCCGGACCAGTTGCTCTGGTACTGGGCGGACAGGCCGAAGTTGGACCCCAGGGAAAGGCCGAACTTGATATCGGGCGATGCGCTGTAAACGAAATACGCACCCAGCCCCGGGATGAACCCGAGCGCATTGCCGCCGTTCCCGCCCGATACCGTGGTTGCGCTGTCTCGGTCGAAGCGGCTCACGCCATAAGCCGGCTGGATCCCGACAAGGATCTGCGATTGATCGAGCCGGGTCATGCCGGCGGGGTTGCCGAACGCGATCGCCGCGTTGTCCGCAGTCGCCGCCCGTCCCGCGGCTGCCGTGCCGAGATCGGGCGTCCCCATCTCGGTGAGGAACAGCCCCGCCGCATGCGATGGCACGGCCAGAGCCGCCGCGACAACGCCCGCGACTGCCGCAAGGGTTCGCTTGCCGCACACCGCCCCCTCCTTGCCCTCACGTAGCGCCGCTTTCGTCCAGCCGCCTCTCAGGCGACTAAACGTGCCCTACTTGACCTTGCACTTGCTTTTTATTTTCGCGATCTCGTTGCTGAGAATCTGGTTATAGTCACCGCTCGCCATGTCGATACGATCGCCTTCGGTCTGGGTTGCGACCCCGACAAGGAAGCCGACCGGCACAATAGAAACGACACCTTCCGCAATGCGCTCTTCGACGTTCGCCTTCTCGGCCCGAAGCATCCGAATGTCGCCTTCCGCGGTAGCGCAATTTATGGGAGCGACTTCTGCCGCCTTCACTTCCTTCGCTTCTTTTTGGGCGACGCACCCGCTCAGCACGACCGCAGCCGCGAAGACGCTGATCATGGATCTCACCGGTCCCTCCCTCGAGATGGTTCGTTGTCTCGCACCTCGGGCCAGAATCTCGCCCGTCGTTACGACCCCCGCAACTTGCAGAGCCCACCTTCGCACCTTTTGCCAATACTCGCAATGGCGCCGGGCCGACCGACTTGATCCGGGAAACTAAAGCCGGCAGGTGGGCGCGCCAGCCTGCGCTAGGAATGCGCGCCCGCTCTGTGCTTGCCCGCTCCGTGCGGGCCCGTCATTGCCGAATTACACGCCGATAGGGAAGCAGCCATCGCTTCGCCCCTCCCGATGCATCGGAGGCAGGCAGGCCGAGACGTTGATTTGGCGAGGTCCGCTGTCTCGCGCCCTGCGGCGTGCGACGCGTCAGTTCAGTCGCTTCGGCAGCTCGTAGATCGCCGCATCGATAAGCTCGTCGGCGCGTGCGCCGCTGACCCTCTCGACGAGGAGCCGTCGGGTCGCCTCCAGGGCGATCTCGGTCGCGCGGGCGCGGACCTCGGCGACGGCCGACGCTTCCGCCTGGGCGATCCGGTCGTAGGCAAGCTGCTCGCGCCGCTTGAGCGACCGCTCCAGGTCCTGGGCCGCCTGATCCGAGAGCCGGTCGGCCTCCCGACGCGCCATCTCGACGACGGTTTCTGCCTCGGCAGTCGCGTCACGCTGCTTTCGCTCATAGGTGGCAAGAAGCTGCTGGGCCTCTTCGGCCAGCCGCGTCGCCTCGTCGACCTGGTCCTTGATCCGCTGCGCCCGGTCGTCGAGGGCGGCGGTAACGACGCGCAGCGCCGTCCGCCCGACCAGAAGGACGAAGATGACGAAGGCGACGAAGACCCAGAACTCGGCCTCGAGATAGAACGGCTCGGCCCCGTGCTCCGCCGCGTGCTCGGCGGCGACCTCCGCCGCAAACGCCGTTGCCGCCCATGCCATCACGCGTGCTCCCGCATGGCGCCGTCAACCGCGTTGCTCACGGCCGATGAATCGAGCTTCTCGCCGACGAGACGCTCCACCGCCGCTCCGGCCACCTCGACCGCAAGCCCGCGGAGCTCGCCGACGGCCTGGTCGCGGGCTGCCGCGATGCGGGTTTCCGCCGCCGCCACTTCGGCGCTCAGCCGATCGTTGAGTTCGGCGTGGCGTTTGGCGGCGTCACGCGCGGCGCGCTCACGGACCGTGTGAACCTGGTCCTGAGCCTTCGCCCTGGCGTCCGTCATCAGCTTTTCGTAGGCCGCCACCGCCGATTCCGCGTCCTGCTTCAGGCTCTCCGCCCGCCGCAGGCTGTCGCTGATGCGAAACTCGCGATCTTCAAGGATGCTCGATACCCGCGGCAGCGCGACCCGCGCCATCAGCAGATAGAGGAGGACGAACGTGATGATCAGCCAGACGAGCTGGGGTGACCATACGGTTGGGTCGAACTGGGGCACATGGCCCTCCCGCGGGCTACTCGAACGAGGCGAAGACGATCAAAAGGAGCGCTGAGGATGCGCGTCGGGCGTTCGCTCAGGTAACGAACATGAGCATCAGCGCGACGACGAGAGCATAGAGCGCCACCGCCTCGACGAGTGCGAAGCCGACCCACATGGGCAGCTGCACGACCGGCTGCGCCGCCGGGTTGCGGGCAAGAGAAGCGATCGTGGTCGCGAAGATATTGCCGATACCCGCGCCAACTCCCCCCAATCCGACCACGGCGATACCGGCGCCAATCATCTTTGCTGCATCAACGTCCATCATCCAGTCCCCATCCAAGGGTTGCAAAATCTTTTCTTCTAAAGGACCGGCCCCTCGCCGTTCCCCGGTGCTCTCGCTCTGCTTAATGCATGTGCAGGGCGTCGTTGAGGTAGATACACGACAAGACCGCAAAAACATAGGCCTGCAAGAAGGCGACAAGCATCTCGAGGCCGGTCAAGCCGATGACGGCGGCGAGCGGCACCACGCCGGCGATGCCGAGCGCCGCAACAAAGCCGGCGAAGACCTTGAGCAGGGTGTGGCCGGCGGTCATGTTGGCGAACAGACGCAGCGACAAGCTGATCGGCCGGGTGAAGTAGGACAGGATTTCGATCGGCACCAGGATGGGCGCGATGAACCACGGCGTCCCGTGCGGCAGGAAAAAGCTCAGGAAGTGCAGGCCGTGCTTGATGAAGCCGATGATCGTCGTGCCGATGAAGACGACGAGAGCCATGCCCAGCGTCACGGCCAGATGGCTCGTGAACGTAAAGCTGTAAGGCACGATCCCCAGCATGTTGCCGAACAAAATAAAAACGAAAAGAGAGAAAATGAAGGGAAAGTACTTTCTGCCTTCGGTGCCCACGTTCGTTCGCACCATGTTGGCGACGAACTCGTACGTGATTTCGGCCATCGATTGCCATCGCCCCGGAATGAGCGACTTCTCCCGCGTGCTCGCGATCAGGAAGAGCGACGCCAGCCCAACGGCAATCACCATGAACAGGCTCGAGTTCGTGAAGGAGGCATCGACGACGCCGAGATCGACGTCGAGGATTTTCTCGATCGTGAATTGTTCGATCGGACTGGCCACGCGTTATTGCCCCTTTTCCCGCCGTCCGGTGGCCGGCATTTGTTTTTCATTTTCCGTCCCGGCGGGTTCGCCCCCCGCCGGTCGGTAGCCTAGCGCCATGCCCATCCCCGTCGTCATCCGGTAGACATTGAGCACGCCGGACGCCGCGCCGAGGAAAAAGAACACAACGAACAGCCAGGGCTTCGTGTGCAGCCAGGCATCGAGCAACCAGCCAAGTCCCGCGCCCACCGCAATCCCGGTCACCAGATAGGTCGTGACCGTGAATGCGACCCCCAAACCCGTCGTCGGCTCGTCGACCGCCGGCCTGTGCGTCGGAGACTCGCAGCGTCCCCGCAACTGCTTCAGCCGCTCCTCGAAATCCCTCAGCGGGGAGGATTGGGGTTCATCGCTCATCAACTGTTCAACCCGACGCCCGAGACTACGACCGAGGCACGGGCGAGGCGAACCATAGAAGCGGGCATTTACGGCTGTCAAGCGTCAAGCCGGCCAAGCGGTCCGCCGGCGCATGCCTTAACGGGCTGAAACACTTGCACATTGCGAAGTAATCTCAAGCCGTCTCGCGTAGCGCCTCGGCGCGCTGCAGGTCGACGGAGACGAGCTGCGAGACTCCACGCTCGGCCATGGTCACGCCGAACAGCCGGTCCATGCGCGCCATCGTCATGCGATGGTGGGTGATGACGAGGAAGCGGGTGCCGTAGCTGGCCATCTCGCTCAGCAGGCTGCAGAAGCGATCGACGTTGGCGTCATCGAGCGGCGCATCGACCTCGTCGAGAACGCAGACCGGCGCGGGGTTGGTGAGAAAAACGGCGAAGCGCAAGGCCAGCGCCGTAAGCACCTGCTCGCCCCCGGACAGGAGCGACAGCACCTGCAGCTTCTTTCCGGGCGGACAGGCCATGATCTCCAGCCCGGCCTCTAGCGGATCGTCGGCTTCGCTCAGGGCGAGATACGCCTGGCCGCCGCCGAACAGGCGGCTGAACAGCGTCCGAAAATGGCCGTCCACGGCCGCGAACGACGCCGCCAGCCGCTCGCGGCCCTCGCGATCGAGGTCGGCGATGCCGCGGCGCAGCTTGGCGATGGCGTCAGTCAAATCCTGACGCTGCTCGGTGAGGGACGCGATGCGGTCGGCCGCCTCCGTCGCCTCGTCCTCGGCGCGGAGGTTGACCGGCCCCATGGTTTCGCGCTCGCGCTTCAATCGCTCGAGTCGCCGCTCCGCCGCCTCGATCGCGCCGGCGTCTGCGTCGCCGTGCGCGTTGCTGCCTATTGCGCCATCGCCGCCCGCTTCGTCAGCCAAAGCGGCGGCCGCAGTTTCGTCCATCCCAAGCCGTTCGGCGAGCACGGCGGCGCAATCGCGCAACGCCCGCTCGGCCTGGCCGACCGCAGCGTCTGCGCGCACGCGCTCCTCGCGCGCCGCGGCCAGAGCCTTCTCCGCGACCCGCGCGTCGCGGTCGGCTTCGGCGAGCGTCGCTTCCGCAACGGCGAGCGCATCGCCGGCTTGCCGACGCCGGGCCGTCGCCGCCTCCAACGCGTCGAGCAGCGCGCTGCGCCTCGCCGCAATCTCGTCCGGTTGGGCCTCCAGCCGGGTCAGTTCCGCGCGCTCCGCCTCTTCGCGCGCGCGAAGTTCGGCCGTCTGGGCGAGGGCCTGCTCGCGTCGGGCGCTCCAGGCGACGCTGTCGCGCTCAAGGGCGTCGAGCCGTCGCCGGCGCCCCTGGATCTCGCGGCACAGGGCGTCGAAAGCCGCACGGGCTTCGCGCTCGCGCTCCCGTTCGCGGCCAAGCGCCTCGCGCAGACGCACCTGGTCCGCGCGGGCGCCGCTCACATCGGGCAGCGCCGCCAGCGCGCGCGCCGCTTCGTCACGGCGCGCGGCGATCTCGCCGCGCTCGCCGACGATGGCGGCTGCGGCTTCTTCGACAGCGGCGAGCCGAGTGGCGACCTCGGCCAGCGCCTGGCGCGCTTTGGCGCGGGCCTCGCGCGCCCGTGTCGCCGCGACTTCGCCCGCACGAGCCCGCTCGCGGGCGGCCCGCTCCGCCTCGCGAGCGCCGGCGGCGGCGGCGCCGGCGTCGCCCGCGCGCCGGGCCGCCTCGGCATGCTCGCCCTCGCGGGCAGCACGAGCGGCGCACAGATCGTCCAGCCGATTTCGCTGCGCAAGCAGAGCGGCGGCGGGGCTCGAAGCGCCGGCAGCGGATGTAAACCCGTCCCAGCGCCACAGGCCGCCGTCGCGCCCGACCAGACGCTGGCCCGGGTGCAGCGCCGCCTGAAGCCGGCTGCCCTCGTCGGCGTCAGCCACAACGCCGATCTGGCCGAGCCGGCGCGCCGCCTGCGCCGGTTCGGCAACGTGATCGGCGAGCGGACGCACGCCATCGGGAAGCGCCGGCGCGACGGCAAGGGGCGGGAGCGCACGCCAGTGGATCGGCTGCGCCGGATCGGTCGAAGCAGTCAGATCGTCACCCAGTCCGGCGGCAAGCGCATGTTCCCAGCCCGGCTCCGGACGCAACGCGTCGAGCAGACGGGGACCGGAGCCGCCGCCGGCCGCCGCCACCATCCGCTCCAACGCACCGATCTCGGCGCGCTGGGCGGCCAGAGCCGCCTCCGTGCGGCGAAGCTCGTCGCGGGCATCGGTCTCGGCGCCGGCGAGCGCCGATCGCCTGGTCTCCGCAGCCTCGGCGCCTGCCCGGGCCTGCTCGAGCGCCGCTTCGGCCTCTTCGACGGCAGCGTCGATGGCGGCAAGGTCGGGCGCCGCCGCGGCGTGCTCGTTCAGACGACGACGCTGGCGGTCGCACTCCTCCCTGCGTCCGTCCAGCCGACGCAGGGAACTGTCGAGTTCCGCCACGGAGCGGTCAAGCGCCGCGCGATCGGCCTCGCCGGCGGCGATGCGTTCGCCAACCGCCGCAAGCCGGCGGTCGATTTCGGCCACGCTCGCCGCCGCTGCGCCGACGGCCGCCTCGGCCGCCGTCCGGGCCGCGGCCTCGCCATCGCTGGCCACAAGCAAGCGCTCCCGCTCGGACTTGATGCGGCTGAGGCTGGCCGCGGCGTCCTCGGCGCTGGCGTGGGCGCGGCCCCGATCGGCGGCTGCCTGGTCACGGCGGCGCCGCGCCGCCTCGCGTTCGACCTCGCCGCGCCGCGCCTCCGCTTCCAGACCCTCGCGGGTCAAACCGAGCGTCTGCACGGCCGCGCCGGCCTCCGCCTCCGCCGCGCGCAGAGCGGGGAGACACGCCGCCGCTTCGGTCTGGCGCGCGGCCGAACCCGCCGCCGCCCCCGTCGCCCGCGCCACGGCGGCCTCCGCGTCTTCCAGGCGGCGCGCCGCCGCCGCGACCTCCGCTTCGGCCGTGCGCCATCGGTTGTGGAGGATGCCGGCTTCGGTCTTGCGGATCTCGGCGCAGACGGTGCGGTAGCGCTTCGCCTGGCGGGCCTGTTTGCGCAAATGCTCGTGCTGAGCCGTCAGCGTCGCCAGAACGTCGTCGAGACGTTCGAGGTTGGCTTCGGCGGCGCGCAGTCGCAGTTCGGCTTCGTGCCGGCGCGGATGAATGCCGCTGATCCCGGCAGCCTCGTCGAGGAGCAGACGGCGTTCGGCCGGCCGCGCCAGGATCAGCTCGGTGACCTGCCCCTGCGTCACCATCGCCGCCGAGCGGGCACCGGAAGCGGCATCGGCGAACAGGAGCTGGACGTCACGCGCCCGCGCCTCGCGGCCGTTGACCCGGTAGTTCGACCCCTTGGTCCGCTCGATCCGCCGGCGGACGTCGAGCTCGACTTCGCCTTCCTCGGCGGCGGCGCCCGAGCCCTCGCCGCGATCGGGGCCGCCGGCGCGCAGCACCGCCGGCACCCGATTGCGCGGTCCGGCAAGACAAAGCGTGACCTCGGCCAGCGTTCGCGCCGGACGGCCGGCGCAGCCGCCGAAGATGACGTCTTCCATCTCGCCGGCGCGCATCTGCCGGGCCGAGCTCTCGCCCATGACCCAGCGTAGCGCCTCGACAAGATTCGATTTGCCGCACCCGTTCGGGCCGACGATTCCGGTCAGCCCGGGGGCGATGACAAGCTCCGCCGGCTCGACGAACGATTTGAAGCCCGACAGGCGAAGGCTTGTGAATTGCAGCACGGCCGAATTGGTTCGCTAGATCAAATTGCCTGGCTGATCGAACATCCGAGGGCAGGAAGTTGCCCGGTACACTGCGTCACGCATTCTTCTGCGCCGAAGCGGGCGCATATGGCCGACACCTAGCGGGTTTTCGCCGAGGCCGCGTCGATCGCCTCGCTGAACGCCTCGAAGCTCTGCTCGCCGGTGAGCTTCTTGCCGCCGATGACGAAGGACGGGGTGGAGTTGATCCCGTACTCCTTCTGGGCCTCCTGGGCTCGCTGCTGGATCGCCTGAATGAGAGCCTTGTTCTCGAGGCAGGCGTTGAAGTCGCTTTCGGACAGGCCGGCAAGCTGGCTCCGGATCTTCAGCTCCTTGAGCGGATCGGTGCTCTGCGTCCAGGCAGCCTGATCGCGGTACAGCATCTCGATAAAGCCGAAGCGGCGCGCCGGGTCGACGCAATGCGAGACGACCGCCGCTGCCAGCGCCGCCCGGTCCAGGGGGAAGTCGCGGTAAACGAGGCGCGCCTTGCCGGTGTCGATGTAGGTCTCCTTGATCTTCGGCATGGTCTCGCGATGGAAGGCGGCGCAGTGCGGACAGGTCAGCGACGAAAATTCGAGAATGGTGACCGGCGCCTGCGGATCGCCGATCGTCGTCTCCGACATCGGATCGGCAGCGGCGGATGGCCGGGGCGCGCCGAGGGCGCCGCCGAGGAGAATGACGACAACCGCAACAGCTTGTATCATGTGCCGCAAGATCGACCCCTTTGCTACAATATGTGGACCAACAATACCCTCTGCGGCGCACCCGCACAAGGACCGCTTGTACGCATCGCATTGCGGCCGTCGCCCACAACCGCGGCGCGCGGCGGGTCGCGGGGCGGACGATCAGGACTGCGGTTCCCGGCGGCTGCGGCCGATCACGGCGCGACCGAGGGCGTCGAGGGTCGCGCGTAACGCCGCGTCGCCGACACCCGCGAGCCGCGCGTTCAGTCGCCTCTCCTCCTCGCCGGTCAATGGCCGCGGCGGCGGCGGCCGTTCGGCGATTTGCGCAGGCGCCGAAACCGGTCCCTGGATCAGCTTGACCCGGTCAATGGCGCGATGGCCGAAATAGGCGTTGATCCGCTCGATCAGGATCGGCTCAAGGTGCTGCAACTCCATGGCGAGGCTGCCCGACGCCACCCGCAGCCGCAGCGTGCCGCCGCTGCTGCGCTTCGGCGGATAGGCGATGCGTTCCGGTACGCAACTGGCCGCCAGTCGCTCGCCGACGATCGTCGGCCATTCCGCCATCAATGCGCCGCGCGCGAACCCCCGCCGCGCGATGATCGGCCCGGTGAGCGCCGCCACCGCTTCGCCCAGCGCTCGCGGCCCGCCGCCGCGCGGACGCGGCGCCCTCGGCGCCGGCTCGGTCGGTTCAGCCATGGGCGGTCCTTCTTGCTGCAGACCCCATGTTATGCTCCGCAACGCCCGCGAACAACGAGCAACGGCCTCCTCTGACGATGAGCGATCGACGGCGAGCGATAACGCCTGAGCGTGCGCATCCGCGCCTCGCGCCCGGACTGCCCCTCCCCGACCACCCCCGGGAGGAGGCCTCGGCGGGTATCCTCCAGGAGCGCCTGCTCGCCTGGTACGACCGCGAGCGCCGCGCACTGCCGTGGCGGCCGCCGCCGGGGACGGCCGCGGATCCTTATCGGACCTGGGCCAGCGAAATCATGCTCCAGCAGACCACTGCCGCTGCCGCGGCGCCCTATTTCAACCGGTTTATCGAAAGATGGCCGAGGGTCGAGGATCTCGCCGCCGCCGAACTCGATGAGGTGCTGCACGCCTGGCAGGGGCTCGGCTACTACGCGCGCGCCCGCAACATGCACGCCTGTGCCCAGGCCGTCGCCGCCGCCGGCGGGCGCTTCCCGGACCGCGAGGAGGCGCTGCGGGCGCTTCCGGGGATCGGCGCCTACACTGCCGCCGCTATCGCCGCCATCGCCTTCGGCCGCAGGGCGGCGCCGGTCGACGGCAACATTGTCCGCGTGCTCGCCCGCCTCGATGCGGTCGAGACGCCGCTGCCGAAGGCCCGCGGCGAGATCGCCGTACGGGCGCGGGAATTGGCGCCGTCGGTGCGACCCGGCGATTTCGCCCAGGCGATGATGGATCTCGGGGCGACCGTCTGCACGCCGCGCCGGCCGCGCTGCGCCCTCTGTCCGTGGCGAGAGCCTTGCGCCGCCCGCGCCGCAGGTAACGCCGAAGCCTATCCGCGTCGAGCCGAAAAGAAGGACCGCCCCGTCCGCTACGGCGTCGCCTTCTGGATCGAACGCGGCGACGGCGCGGTCCTGCTGCGCAAACGGCCGCTTCGCGGATTGCTGGGCGGATTGATGGAGTTTCCCTCGACGGAGTGGCGGGCGCGGCCATGGGGCGGCTCGGAGGCCGCCGACTGCGCCCCCGCCGGCATCGCCGCCGGCGGCTGGCGGGCCATCGCCGGAACGATCGGGCACACGTTCACCCACTTTCACCTGCAGATGTCGGTCCTCGCCGCGCGGGCGGAGCGAAGCGTTGGAACGTCGGCCGGTACCTGGGTGGCCCTCGATCGGCTCGGCGAGCACGCACTGCCGTCGCTCATGACGAAAATCGCGGATCATGTCCGCCGCGCCGGAGACGGAGACGCGCACCCCGCGCCACGGCCGAAGCGGCCGCCGCGGCGTCAGGAGTCGTAGGCGACGAGAGAAGCGAAAGGCGCGTCGAGCCGCGACCGACCCTCCAGAAAGGTCAGTTCGATGATGGTCGCGCAACCGACCACTTCGGCGCCAACATGGCGGAGCAGGGAGCAGGCGGCGATCATTGTGCCGCCGGTCGCGAGCAGATCGTCGAGGACGACCACCCGCTGCCCCGGAACACAGGCGTCGTCCTGGACCTCGATGACGTCCGAGCCGTACTCGAGCGCATACTCGTGCGGAACCGTCCGCCCGGGCAGTTTGCCGCGCTTGCGGATCATGATGAAGCCGAGACCGAGCTTGAGCGCGAGCGGCGCGGCGACGAGAAAGCCGCGCGACTCGATGCCGGCGAGGAAATCGGGCTGATGCCGGCTGACGATTTTGGCGAGCCGGCCCATGGCGACGGACCAGGCGTCGGCATGGGCGAGCAGCGTCGAGATGTCGTAGAACAGGATCCCCGGCTTCGGAAAATCGGGAATGCTGCGGATGTAGTTCTTGATGTCCATGTCGGGCACGGTCATGACGACGCTCCCAGTGAAGCCGATCAGACGCGTCGGCAAGCGGCCGCATCTGATCGCTCGATCATCCGAATTTCCGCTCTTTACCCGGCTCGTTGACCCAGGGCAACGGCCGCCGCCGTTTGCCGCGCCTGATCGACCGCCGTCGGCCGCTACTGCTTGGCGTCGCGCTGAGGCCGTTCGCCGTCGAGAAGATCGCCGATCGCGGCCAGGATCCGCCGCCAGAGGGCGGCTCCGGCGCGATCGCCCGCCGTCTGAAGCTCCTCGGCCCGCACGGCCGCATCGACGACCGCGTCGTCGCCGAACGCGGCGATAAGAACATGCGCGGCGCAATAGATGTCCTGACGCTCGCTCACCGCCGCTCTCCATGTCGAGGTGACCGTGCCGCGGTCCAGCCCCGATCCGACCGTCGCGTTGCACAGCGACCGAAGGCGCGATCGCCCGCCGCTGTCTCCTCCCGCCTTGCCATCGCCGACGCCCTTGCACAGTCCACCCGCGGCCACACCGCAAGCGCCGTGCCAGGCAGGAAGGCGTTGAGATCGTTGAGGATTGCCGGACAACGCGGCGTCCGCGGCGACGCCCCTGTAACAGCCTGTAACGGCCCTGCTACACTCCGGCGCGGCCTCCGGCGGCGACCCGCTCGGCGTGCCCGGGCCGTCGCGGCGGCTGCGCACGTTCGTCGCCGCCGTTCTTGGCGAACACGCGCCGGTCGGCCACGAATTCCCAGACCACGGGGATTCCGCGCAACAGGCAGGTGGCGACCGAAGCCAGCACCAGCGTCATGGTCACGACCCTGACCGGCGCGGCCCAGGCGGTCCACGTCGCAGCGTCCAGATGCGGCCACGGCTGGATGAGCAGCACCCACGCGAAGGTGACGGCCTTCAGCGCGCCGTAGAAAGCGCGCATGCCGCGGCTGGCGACGACGGCCCGACCCCAGCGCGACGCCATCATGCCGTAGACGGTCTTGCCGCCGGAAATGGCCGCGTAGCGGATCGAATCGACGATAGCGCCGCGGACGATGAAGACGATGGCGACCCAGATCGGGATCAGCCCGAGGTTCCCGAGGACGATCCACAGCACGTTCTCGACCACGCGATCGACGGCGATGTCGAAGATCGAACCGAACACCGTCGTTTCGCCCCGTCGGCGGGCGACATAACCATCCAGACCGTCGAGCGAGATGATCAGGACCAGGAGCGGCGCATTCGCCAACTGCCACTGCGGCGGCGCCCAGTAGGCCATCGCCACCAGGACGAAGAGCAGAAGAAACCGAAGCAGCGTTATCAGGTTGGCCATGCTCTCCCCGCCGGCCTTATCCGAATCGCCAACCCTTTATGGGC
The DNA here is from genome assembly GCA_016793925.1 of Rhodospirillales bacterium. GTDB lineage: Bacteria > Pseudomonadota > Alphaproteobacteria > Rhodospirillales > Defluviicoccaceae > JAEULH01. Next base: position 36,820 of record JAEULH010000026.1, read on the forward strand.
GCGAGCGTCGCAAAAGCGCAAGACACCGCCGCGCCGATGCCAATGCGCAACGCTGACGAACCTGCGCCGGCTGGAGCGGTACCGAGCGGCCGCGGCTGCGGCCGGTTTCTCCCACTAACGCACGAATAGCCGAGAAGATCCAAGGTCATGGTCAGATGCCGCCGCCGGCCTCGATGATGCCGGTCAGGTGCTCGACGCGCTTGAGCAACGGATGCAGCCGTGCGTCGACATACCCCTCCTTCTCAAGTCGGCGAACCGTGTTGATGAGGTAATCGCGGTTAAGCCCGGCGACGCCGCGGGCCTCCATGATGATTTCGGCGCTGCGCTCGATACCGAGGTCGCCGGCGTACTGGCGATGCGCGGGGTCGGCGACGAAGGTATAGGCCTCGACGGCGGCCGCCGGGGTCTCCACCCGGAGGGTGCGCGGCAGATAGGCGTAGGTGACGAGTTCGCGTTCATCGAGATAGTCGCGCACGGCGACCTCCTCCGCCCTGGAAACGCGGAAGGCAAGCCCGCGACACGAGCCGCCGGGCGCCAGGCCGAGGACGAGCCCCGGTTGCTCGGGCGTCCCCCGGTAGTGGTGCGAGTAGACGCAAAACCAGCGGTGATAGCCGCGCAGCAGCGCCGGCACGGCCTCGATGTATGGAAAACCCGGCTGCCACATGAGCGAGCCGTAGCCGAACACCCAGAAATCGTCCCGCTTCGCCATGAAGCGACTCTCCCCGCCCTGGGGGTCGTGTCAACCGGCTCCCGCGGCTGGGAGCCTGTCGGCGCAGCGCCGCAACCGCGGAGCGCCGTCGCCTTGGCCCGCCGGCGGCCCTCGTCGGCGTCGTCGCCCCGCTCGCCGCAGTTTCGCCGCTCGCGCAATCGCGCTTGCCAATTTTCGATCTTGGCGCGAACGGGTCCGCTGCGACGCTTGGCCTCGCGCGAAAGATGATATAGTGACTGCGCGCGATAAGCCTAAAGCGCTTCAAGCGGCCCAAAATAGCGCACGCGCTGCAGCTGGAGGAGGGAATGGCGAAATCCATTCTTGTGGTCGAGGACGAACCGAACATCGTCCTCTCGCTACAGTTCCTGATGAAAAAGGCGGGGTTCGAAGTAAGGGTTGCGCGCGACGGCGAAGAAGCTCTGGCTGCGGTCGAAGAGCGCGCGCCGGACCTTATGCTGCTCGACGTCATGATCCCGAAGCGCGACGGCTACGACGTCTGCCAGACGGTGCGCGCGAACCCGGCGTGGCAGGGCGTCTACATCATCATGTTGACCGCCAAGGGCCGCGAGGTCGACCGGGAGAAGGGCATCGCGCTGGGCGCCAACGACTACGTGACCAAGCCGTTTTCGACGCGCGACCTGACGGAGAAGGTCAAGCAGCTCCTCGGTCACACGGCGTAGGCCGGCGTTCGGGCGGGGCTTTCCGCCCGAACGGGCCGCGATGCGGCGCGCAACTGGACCCTTCGCGATGTGATGCCATGGGCCCGCGGCTTTTTCTCATCGTCTGTTTCGGCGGACTGGCGGCAGCCGCCCTCCTCGCCGTGGTCGTCGGCGTGTGGCTGATCGCCGCCGCCCTGCCCGAAAACGGCGAGAGCGTTCGCAGCTTGGTGATCGTGTATGGCGGCGGCATCGCCTGCCTGCTGGTCGCCGTGATCGCGGTCCTCTGGGGCTATCTCGACCACGCCCTGGCGGCGCCGCTGGCGGCGGTCGTCCGCGGGATCCAGACCGTGGTCTACGCCAACGCCGAGCATCGCATCGAGGTCGACGACGACCACGAACTCGGCGGCCTGCCGACGGCGGTCAACGATCTGGTGCGCAAGCTGTCCCAGGCGCGCAACAACGTCGAAGACGCGGTCGCGGCCGCGACCCGCTCGCTCGAAAAGCAGAAAAACCAGCTCGCCGTCATTCTTCAGGATCTTTCCGAGGGCGTCATCGTCTGTACGCTCAATCACAGCATCCTGCTTTACAACCGCCAGGCGCTGCAGCTTCTGCACATCGGCGGCGACATCGGTCTCGACCGGTCGCTGTTCACCTTCATGACCCGGCAGCCGATTCTGCACTGTCTCGGCCGGCTGACCAACCGCGTCGCCGAGGGGCGCCACACCGACCATCCCGACGGGTTGATGGCCGCATGCGTCGGCGCCACCAGCGACGGCCGGCACATCCTGGATACGCGCATGAGCCTGATCCTCGACCCGGAGGGCTCGGCGAGCGGATATGTTCTCACCTTCGACGACAATACGGACGAACTCGCGGCGCTGGGACTGCGCGACCGGCTGCTGCGCGAGGCGACCGAAGGTCTGCGCGCGCCGGTCGCCAATCTGTCCGCCGCCGCCGAGATCCTTGGCGGCAATCCGGCGATGGACGCCGCCCAGCAGAGCCAGTTCAAGCAGGTGATCCTGAGCGAGAGCCGGTTCCTCGCCAACCGGCTCGAGCGCCTCTCCGCCTACTACCGCGACATCATCACCGCGCATTGGCCGATGCGCGACATCTACTCGGGCAACCTGTTCAACCACGTCTCGTGCCGGCTCAGGGAACAGCGCGACGTGGCCACGGTGATGACCGGGCTGCCACAGTGGTTGCACGGCGACAGTTATACGCTGGTCGAGTTGCTCAATCGGCTGATCCTCAAGGTGGGCGACCTGGCCGGCGCGACCAGCTTCGACCTGGAGGCGGTGCGCGGCGACCGCCACATCTATATCGACGTCGCCTGGCGCGGCGACGCCGTTCCGGCGGCGGCGCTGAGTTCGTGGCTCGCCGACCGCCTGGACGATACCCTTGCCGGCCTCAGCCTGCGCGAGGTGCTCGATCGCCACCGCACCGATATCTGGAGCTTGGGCGGTCGCGATGGCGGCGCACGCTTGCGCCTGCCGTTGCCCCAGGCGAAACGAAGCACCCAGGGCGCCGACGTCCGGCAGTTGCCGCCGCGCCCGGAGTTCTACGACTTCGGTTTGCTCTCCCGCCCCGGCGACCTCGGCGAGCGCGCACAGCGGCCGCTGCGCGCCATCACCTACGTCGCCTTCGACACCGAGACGACCGGTCTGAACCCGGAAGCCGGCGATGAGATCGTCGCGCTGGCCGGCGTGCGCATCGTCAACGGCCGCATTTTGACGGGGGAATCCTTCGACCGCGTCGTCGACCCGGGGCGCGAGATCCCGGCGGAGTCGATCCGCTTCCACGGCATAACGGCCGAGGCCGTGAAGGACAAGCCGCCGATCCAGGTGGTTCTGCCTCAATTCCGGGCGTTCGTCGGCGATGCCGTGCTCGTCGCCCACAACGCCGATTTCGATCTGACATTCATCCGCCTCAAGGAGAGAGAGAGCGGCGTCAGCTTCGCGATGCCTGTGCTCGACACGCTGTTACTTTCCGCGTACTTGCACGACTATACCGGTAAGCATAGCCTGGACGTGGTCGCCAAGCGCTTCGGCATCGAGGTTCGCGGCCGCCACACCGCGCTGGGTGACGCGCTGGTCGCAGCGGGCGTATTCTTGCGGATGATCGACGTGCTGGAGGCGCGGGGCATCCGCACCCTCGATGAGGCGCTGGTGGCGACGAACGCGCTTGCCGAGGCGCGGGCCAGACAAGCACGGGTGTAGGATGTGTCCTGCGCCCCGCAATGAGAGGGCCGCGCATACACTTCAGCCGCCGGCACCATTCATCCGTCGGCGCGGAGCCGCCAGGATGATCTGGCAGGGAGAAGCGATATGGAGGCGAACGGCGCGGGGGCGGCCGAAGCCCCCGAGGTGATCGAGCCGGAACGCGAAACGGCCGGCTTCATTGCGCTGTATCTGTTGGGCGTCGTCCTGTTCAGCCCGTTGCTGCTGACCGTGTTCGACGCGGCAGGCGCCCGTGTCGCCGGCGTCCCGCTGCTTTTCGTTTATCTGTTCGCAGCTTGGGCCGTGCTGATCGCGCTGACGGCGTGGCTCAGCCGGCGGATCGACGATCCGCCGACCGCCGCTCCGCTGCGGCCGGAACCGCAGTCGGACGGCGGCTGAGACGGGAGGCGAATGAACGTGCTTCCCGGCTGGCTCATCATTGTCGCGGCTTTCGGCTACGTCTCGTTGCTGTTCGCCATCGCCTACTTTGCGGACCGCCACGGGCGCGGTCGCGGGCTGATCGCGAACCCCTACATTTACGCGCTGTCGATCGCCGTCTACTGCACCGCCTGGACCTTTTACGGCAGCGTCGGGCTGGCCGCGAAGAGCGGCATCGGCTTCTTGCCGATCTACCTCGGGCCGACCCTCGCGTTCCTTCTCGGCTGGATCGTTCTGCGCAAGATCCTGCGGATCAGCAAGGTTCACCACGTCACCTCGATTGCCGACCTGGTCTCCTCGCGCTACGGCAAGAGCCATCTCCTCGGCGGGCTGGTCACCATCATCGCCGTGGTCGGCATCATGCCGTACCTGTCGCTGCAGCTTAAGGCGGTGTCGACCAGCTACAACGTCCTGCTTCACTATCCGGAAGTGACGGCGGCGGTGACGCCGGCGGACATGCCGTTCTTCGGCGACACCGCGCTCTGGATCGCGGCGATGATGGCTCTGTTCGCCATCCTGTTCGGCACCCGGCACATCGACGCCACCGAACATCACGAGGGCATGGTCGCGGCGATCGCCTTCGAGTCGGTGGTCAAGCTCGTCGCCTTTACCAGCGTCGGCCTGTTCGTCACCTACGGGCTGTTCGACGGTTTTCATGACCTGTTCGCACAGGCGGCGGCCGAGCCGCGGCTGGCGCAACTGCAAACCGCGGACGCCGCCGGCGGGCAGTGGTTCCCCCTGACCTTCACCGCCATGTTGACGATCATCTGCCTGCCGCGGCAGTTTCAAGTGATCGTGGTCGAAAACGCCGACGAGAGCCACCTGAAGAAGGCGATCTGGCTTTTTCCCCTATACCTCCTCCTGATCAACATCTTCGTCCTGCCGATCGCCTTCGGCGGCCTCTTGCGCTTTCCATTGGGCACGGTCGACGCCGACACCTTCGTCCTTGCCCTGCCCATGGCCGAGCGACAGCCGTTGCTGGCGCTCCTCGCCTTTATCGGCGGCCTTTCGGCGGCGACCGGCATGGTCATTGTCGAGACGGTGGCGCTCAGCACCATGATCTGCAACGACCTGATCATGCCGCTGTTCCTTCGCTTCGCCTTCTTGCGCATGTCCGAGCGGCGCGATCTGTCCGGGCTGCTGCTGGCGATTCGCCGCACCGCCATCGCCGTGATCATGATGCTCGGCTACCTCTACTTCCGGCTTATCGGCGAATCGTTCGCGCTTGCCTCCATCGGCCTCGTCTCCTTTGCCGCTGCAGCGCAGTTCGCTCCGGCGATCCTTTTCGGCATCTACTGGAAAGGCGCCTCCCGTCGCGGCGCCTTGACCGGAATGATCGCCGGCTTCGTCGTCTGGGCTTACACGCTGCTCATCCCATCGTTCGCATTGTCGGGATGGCTGGAGGAATCGTTCATCGAGAACGGGCCGATGGGGATCGCGCTGCTCCGCCCCTACGCGCTGTTCGGCCTGGACGGCCTCGATCACATCACCCACTCGCTGTTCTGGAGCCTGCTCGCCAATGTCGGCGCCTTTGCCGCAGTGTCGCTGTCCGACCGGCAGAGCACCATCGAGCGGATCCAGGGCACTCTGTTCGTCGAGGTCTTCCGCCAGCCGGGCGCCGAGCCCGCCGGCATGTGGCAGGGGGCGGTTCCGCTCAGCGATCTGCGCGCGATGGCCGAGCGCTTCCTCGGGGGCGACCGGTCGCGCGAAATCTTCACCGAGTACGCCCGCAGGCACCGGGTCGACCTCACCCACGCCACCCACGCCGACGGCGATCTGGTGCAGTTCGTCGAGCGTCGCCTTTCGGGCGTCATCGGCGCCGCCTCCGCTCGGGTCATGGTCGCGACGACGCTGAAGGGCGAAGGCGTCGGCCTCGAAGAGATCATGCAGATCCTCGACGAGACCTCGCAGGTTCTCGAGTACAGCCGCCAGCTCGAGCAGAAGTCGCGCGAGCTGGAGCGGGCTACGACCGACCTGAAGGCGGCGAACGAGCGGCTGACCGAACTCGACCGGATGAAGGACGACTTCCTCTCGACGGTCACCCATGAGCTGCGCACGCCGCTGACCTCGATCCGCTCTTTCTCGGAGATCCTCCACGACTCGCCCGACCTCGACCTGACCGAACGCCAGCATTTCCTGACGATTATCATCCGGGAAAGCGAGCGCCTGACCCGCCTCATCAACCAGGTTCTCGACCTGACCAAGATTGAGACCGGACGGATGAAGTGGCAGATGACCGATGTCGACCTCGGCGACGTCATCGACCACGCGGTTTCGGCGCTGCGCCATCTGTTCGAAGAGAAGTCGATCGAGCTCACCGTTCATGCGCCCGATCGGGTGCCGCCGATCCACGGCGATCGCGACCAGCTCATTCAGCTCGTGATCAACCTGCTGTCCAACGCCGAGAAGTTCTGCCGCGCCGGCACCGGCCAGGTCGACGTGTCGCTGAAAACCGGCGCGCGCGCCGTCACGGTGAGCGTCGCCGACAACGGCGTCGGCATCCCGCTGAACGAGCAGGAGCTGATTTTCGAGAAGTTCCACCAGGTCCGCGCCGGCAACACGGGCAATCCGATGGGTTCGGGCCTTGGGCTTGCCATCTGTCGCGGCATCGTCGAACACCTTGGCGGCCGGATCTGGGTGCGCAGCACCCTGGGAAAGGGCGCGACGTTCTTCTTTACCGTCCCCTACGCCCGCGGCCGGATCGACGGGTCCGAGACGGCCTCGGCAGCGACGACAGAGGTCGGTGCGGCCGGCTCCTGATGTTCCTTCAGGCCCAGCGATCGTGACCTGTTCTTGCCAGCCGTTTCGCCGGCCGTTCCTGCCCCAGCGGACGGTAGCCGGCGGGTCTCGCGTCAGAAGATCTGGCCGGTGAACTCCAGGTGGACACGCTTGCGCAAGGAATCGATCGCCTTGAGCGCGTCGAGCAGGGCGGTGCGCTCCGCCTTCGCCAGGCGACGCGGATCGACGTAATAGGTGACCGGTTTGCCGGCCTTCAGATCCGCGATCTGGTGGCGAAGAAGAACGTTCGTGACAAGGTCGAACGACGCCGTCAGGTCCGCGCGCTCGCCGTCGCTCAGCACGCCCTGCTCGGTCAACGCCGAGATGCGGTGCACGGTCGAGGTCGCCTCGACCCCCTCGCGCAGCGCCAAGAGGCGGATCGCGCCCACCAGCGGGATGGTGCCGGTGTGTTTGAGGTTCACGCGGCCGCGATGCTCGCGCTGCTCGCGCTCGGTCACGAAGCCGCCGAAGAACCCGAGCGCGACGTTGTGCCCGGCCTTGTCCTGGAACATCTGGCGGAGAAAGTGGTGGTTGTTGCGCACCATGCCGGTCACGCGTCGGCGCAATTCCTCGGCCAGTTCCTGACGGCCCCAGACCGGCTGGAAGTCGAAGAAGATGTCCGCCAGCCGGATGGCGACGAAGTTGCTCTTCTTACCCCAGAGCGCGATCTGCTGGGTCCATTGCGACAGGCTCTTGCGCCACAGCGGGTTCACCGCCATGCAGTAGCCGTTGCAGTAAGGGATGCCGATGGCGTCGAGGTCGCGGCACAGCCGCTCGGCCAGCTCGCGGTAGAAAGCGTCGACCTGCGCGTGGCGATCGTCCGGGTAGTCGGCGATGATGATGCCGTTGTCCTGGTCGGATGAGAGGAAGTTCTCGCCGCGGCCGCCCGATCCGGTGACGATCAGGCAGGCCTCCACCGGAATATCCCCCCAGCCCTCGGCCCCCATCCGGTTCAGGGTCGCTTCGCCCACCCGCCGGTAGATGTCGTTGTTGATACGGCTCAGAAGCTGCTGGATCTCCGGGGCCGGCAGGTTGTCGGCGAACAGGTCCTCGGCGAGATCGACCTGGGCCGCCCTGAGCGCGCGAAGGCCTTCGCTCGTCCCCTCGTGGGTCAGCCGGTCGATCTGACGCATGAGCTGCTCGTCGGTCGCGGCGAGCGCATCGTGAAGGGACAGCAGTCCGGCAAGCTGGCCGTGTGCGTCGACGACCGGCATATGGTGCAGACCGTGACGGCGCATCAGGGCGATGGCGTAGTAGAGATAGTCCCTGCGCCGGACGGACATCGCCGGGGAGGTCATCACCCGTTCCACCGGCGTCTCTCCGGGCACCCGATAGGCGATGCGCAGGGCGATATCGCGCTCGGTGATGATGCCGACCGGTCTGGCGGCGGCGTCGACGACCACGGCGCAGGTTGCCTGCGTCGCGGCGAGCCGGCCGATCATGTCCTCGCACGCCGTATCCGGGCGGACAGCGAGGACCTCCTCGCCCGGTCGCATGAAATCGCGGGCAAGCTTGCTGAAGACGGCGGTGCGCGGATGATGTCGGGAAGGCCGCGCCGGCAGTGGCGCCCCGCTCACGAAGATGGCTCGCCCAGCGCCGCGGCGGGCGACGTCACCGCCGCACGACGGCGAGATCGACCGGGGAACGACCTGGAGGCGGCACCAGCGGGGCGCCGCCTGCTAGCATAGGTAGATAATGATCGATGCATGCGCGTCAAGGTTCTCGCCTGTTGTGCGTGTCTCAGGAAAATGCTATCGGTAAAATAACGTAAAGGCGTCGTCGAATGGTGGGCGGCCCGGCAGAGACTTTGAAAACGAGTTCTGTAAGCGCGTGATAAGAAGATGGGGACCGGGCGGTGACGCGTCGGGTTCCCCAAGGCCCGGGGGCCTCATGGGAGGGTAAACGCCGGCTGGCCGATCCGTGGTGGGCGCAAGGGGCGCAGGACGTGCGCCGCGATGTCCGGGCGATTGTCCACTTGAGGCAGGCTTTCCCGCCGAAACCTTTCGGGCGCGGCTCAAGCATCGTCGGGTGCGTATGTTCCGGCACGATGCGTGATCGGGCGCAGTGGCAGGGCCGACGGCCTTTCTTCCGCGCCGGCCCCGGAACGCGTACGAGAGGAGTAGGCGGTCTTGGAAGCAAAAATCATTTGGCTGTTCGTCTTCGTCATTCTTTATTGGGCCTATTGCATTTTCTGGGGCATCCGCGGCGCGCGCATGGCGCGCACGGCGAGCGATTATTTCATCGCCGGTCGGAAACTCTCTCTCTGGGTCTTCGTTCTCGCCGCGACAGCGACGTCCTTCTCCGGCTGGACCTTTATGGGCCATCCCGGGCTGATCTACCGTGACGGCTTCCAGTACGCCTTTGCGTCATTCTACACGATCACGATCCCGTTCACGGGGGTCATCTTCCTTAAGCGGCAGTGGATGCTGGGCAAGCGTTTCGGCTACGTCACCCCCGGCGAGATGCTGTCGGATTACTTCCAGGGCGACGTCATCCGGATCCTCACCGTCGTCGTCGCCTTGTTGTTCTCGATCCCCTACCTCGGCGTTCAGCTTGAGGCGGCCGGTTACCTCTTCAATGTCCTGACGACAACGTCCCTCTATCCCACAGGGCTGGTCAGCGAAAACTTCGGCATGTGGGTCCTGGCGATCGTCGTGCTGATCTACGTCGCCTCCGGCGGCCTGCGCGCCGTCGCCTACGTCGATACGCTGCAATGCCTCCTTCTTGCCTTCGGCATCATTGTCACCGGTCTGATCGCGCTCAGCGCGGTCGGCGGCTGGGAAGCGCTCAACGAGGCCATGGCCCGCCTGGCGGAGACCTCGATCGGCAAGTGGGGCAAGACGGACGGTCTGGGCGGCGGTGACTACAACGCCTACTTCGCGATACCCGGCGTCATCCAGTGGACCGCGGGCCTGGGCAAGGAGACGCCGATCGGCGGCCTGTGGACCGGGGTGATGATCCTGACCTACATGTTTGCGCTGATGGGGATCCAGGCGGCTCCCGCGTTCACCATGTGGGCCTTCTCAAACACCAACCCGTCGCCTTTTGCACCGCAGCAGGTCTGGGCGTCGTCTTTCGGGATCGGTTTTATCCTCTTCTTTTTCACCGCAATCCAGGGCATGGCGGCGCATTTCCTCGGCGCTCAGCCGGCGGTCACGGAGGCCGGACTGGCGGTGGCCAACGTCATACCATCCGAAGTCAACATCCGTCCCGATGCGCTCGTTCCCTTCTACTTCAACATGCTGAGCGAGCACTGGCCGTGGCTGATCGGACTGCTTGCGGTTTGCGCCCTGGCGGCGATGCAGTCGACCGGCGCCGCGTACATGTCCACCGCGGGCGGCATCCTGACCCGTGACCTTTACAAGCGCTATCTCAACCCGGGCGCGACCCACGCGACCCAGAAGCTGTTCGGCCGCCTCGGCGTCGCCTTCATCGTGATCTCCGCGTTGATGGTCGCCACGTACTCAAAGGATGCGCTGGTTCTCCTGGGCGGACTCGCGGTCGCCTTCGGCTTCCAGATGTGGGTGCCGCTCGCCGCGATCTGCTATATTCCCTGGGTGACCCGGCAGGGTGCAACGCTGGGGCTTGCGGCGGGCCTGCTCGGCGTCACCTTCACCGACAGCTTCGGGCTGACGCTGCTCAACGCCCTCGGTCTGCAGCCCTGGGGGCGGTGGCCGCTGACGATCCACTCCGCCGGCTGGGGGATCCTGCTCAACATCGTCGTCTGCCTCGTCGTCTCGGCGGCGACGCAGAGCGACCAGGCCCGCGCCCATCGCATGAAGTATCACAACTTCCTGCGCGAGCACGCCAGCCTGCCCCAGGCCAGGCGTCACCTCGTTCCCGTCGCCTGGATCGTAACGCTGGCCTGGTTCTTCTTCGGCATCGGGCCCGGCGCAGTCATCGGCAATGACCTCTTTGGGGCTCCGGACGCCGGTCGCGACGGCTGGACTTTTGGCATCCCGTCGATCTGGGCCTGGCAGATCCTGTTCTGGCTGCTCGGCGTCGCGATGATGTGGTTCCTCGCCTACAAGATGGAAATGTCGTCCGTGCCCAAGGCGGAAGTTTCGGCACTGGTCGAAGACATCGGCGACAGCTCTCTGGAAAAGCCCGGCGTATAGCCGGGCGGTTCCACGACGAGAGAAACGTACCGCTACGCTCGCCGTCGACCTGTTGCGAACAACGCAGAGCGTCGGCGGCGCGCAGGTCGTTCAGTATTGCGCCGTCGCGGCGAGAACGACCGGTTGCTTTCGTGCCACACCCTCAGGCTCTTCACTCATCGCTCCGCGATAACGCGCGTCCGTGTTGACGCCGGCCAGCGCCTCTGCCATTGCTGTCACACTTTAAGAGCCGTATTGCGCAATCAACTATGCTATGTTTTGCGCAATCAACAATGCAGTGTTTAGGGAGGAGGTATGGCTCACACGGATCCGCGGCTTCATTCATTGGCCGCACGGCGATGGCGGATCGCCATCTGGCTCAGCGTCTTCATGCTGCTCGCCTACTACGCATTCATCTTGCTGGTCGCTTTCGACAAGCCTCTGCTCGGCGTCGTCCTGACGCAGGGCCTGACTCTCGGCATTCTCCTTGGCGCCCTCGTCATCGTGTTTGCCTGGGTTTTGACGTTCATCTACGTCGGTTGGGCAAACGGCAAGTACGACCACGAACTTGCCGAGCTGAGGAGGTAAGTCATGAGCGGTGGAACGAACATCGAAGCGATCATATTCTTCTTCGTCTTCGTCTCCTTCACCCTGGGCGTCACCTACTGGGCGGCGCGTCGGACCAAGACGGCCGAGCACTTCTATGCCGCTGGCCGCTCGATCACCGGCTTCCAGAACGGCCTCGCCTTGGCCGGCGACTACATGAGCGCGGCGAGCTTTCTCGGCATCGCCGGCCTCGTGGCCCTGAACGGGTTCGACGGTCTGATCTACTCGACCGGCTGGCTGGTCGGCTGGCCGATCATCCTGTTCCTCATCGCCGAACCGCTGCGCAACCTCGGCAAGTACACGTTCACCGACGTGGTCGCCTACCGGCTTCGGCAGAAGCCGGTGCGTCTCGCGTCTTCGCTGGGTACGCTGGCCGTCGTCCTGACCTACCTCATCGCCCAGATGGTCGGCTCGGGAACGCTGATCAAACTGCTCTTCGGTCTCGACTACACCTTCGCCGTGATCATCGTCGGCGTGGTGATGATGACGTACGTCCTCTTCGGCGGCATGATCGCGACCACCTGGGTGCAGGTGATCAAAGCCTGCCTGCTCCTGGGCGGCGCGACCATCATGGCGCTGATCGTGCTCTCCAAGTTCGGCTTCAACCCGATGAACCTGTTCTCCAAAGCGGCGGAAATGAACGGCCAGAAGGTTCTCGAGCCGGGCACCAAGGTCGTCACCGGCGCCTGGGACGCGGTCTCGCTCGGTCTCGCCCTGATGTTCGGTACCGCCGGACTGCCCCACGTACTCATGCGCTTCTACACCGTGCCGGACGCCAAGGCGGCCCGCGTCTCGGTGATGTGGGCAACCATCTGGATCGGCTCGTTCTATCTGATCACCTTCATCCTTGGCTTCGGCGCGATGGTGCTGGTCGGTCAGCAGCAGATCCTCGCCGTCGGCGGCGGCGGCAACATGGCGGCGCCCTTGCTCGCCCAGGCAATCGCCGGGAATATCTTCTTCGGCTTCATCTGCGCGGTAGCCTTCGCGACCATCCTCGCGGTGGTGGCCGGCCTGACCCTTGCCGGCGCCGGCGCGCTGTCCCACGACCTGTGGGTCAACGTCATCCGCGGCGGCCATGCGCCGGAGCGCGAGCAGCTCGTCGTCGCCCGGATCTCGTCGATCATCCTCGGCATCGGCGCGGTGATCCTGGGGATCGTCTTCCAGGGCCAGAACGTGGCCTACATGGTCGGGCTGACGTTCTCCATCGCCGCTTCTGCCAACTTCCCGGCGCTGATCATGTCGGTGTTCTGGCGGCGCTTCACCACCTGGGGCGCGGTCTGCAGCATCCTGTTCGGCACCATCGGCACGCTGTTGCTGATCTACCTCGGGCCGACCATCCAGATCGATCTGCTTGGCCCGAAAGCGGCGGCGGCGGGTGCGGCACCGGATGCGGTCGCCGCGGCGAAGGCGGCAATGGACGCCCACGCGGCCCACGTAACCAGCCAGTGGTGGTACTTCCCGCTGAAGAACCCGTGCCTGTTCACGATGACCGGCGCCTTCCTGGTCGGCATCATCGTCTCGCTGATTGCTCCGGAGCGGTCGGCGGAGGAAGGCTTTACCGAAGTCGAACGCCGGGCACTTCTCGGCGAACCGACGGTGTCGGCGGCGGAGTAGCGTCCGCTCAAGAACGACCGGCGACCGCGCGTCGCCAGGGACCTCAGGCCGGAGGGTTTCCACCCTCCGGCCTGATTTTTTCCGAGCCACACATTCGCCGCGTTGCTACCCTCCAATCGCGGCCACCAACACAGGATTATGGGACATCCAATGAGCAGGACGATTGCGAACAAAATAACGGCGCTGTGCCTCGTCTTATTTTTTGGCGCGGCTTTGGCCGGCGTGACCGGCGGAACGGCGCATGCGCAAGCGGCGGCCACGACGAACTTCAGCGACGCGAAGTTGAGCTCCTTCATCGATGCGGCCAAAAAGATCGACGGCCTGATCGTCGACTGGAACCCGAAGATCGCCGCGGCCAAGACTCCGGAAGACAAGCAGAAGGTGATGGCCGAGGCGGAAGCCGAGGCGATCAAGGCAATCGAAAAGACGAAGGGCATTACCGTCGACGAATACCGCCAGATCGGCGAGGCGGCGCGAAAAGATCCGGCCCTCGCCGCGCGGCTCGACAAAATGTATCAGGCGCGCTAACTGGATCACTGGTGAGCCGCTTGCGCGCCCGCGCCATCGCGGCTCTCCGCTACCCTTGCTATACCCTGGCTTCGGCAAGCCTACGGAGAGTTGGACAATGACGGTCGCTCGCGGTCTTCTGGTGGCAATGCTCCTCGGCGTCTCAAACGGAGCCTTCGCCGCAAGTCAGGAACCTGTTGTCCTCGCCTGGCAGATGGAGACGGTCGAGCCGGGCCAGGGCCAAGGCATCGCCGGCGATGACAACGGCGCGTCCGGATATGGCCGCGGCGGCGGCGTCGGCTCCAGCAGCGGCGCAGGCTCCGCTGTCGAGCCGGTTCGGCCCGGCGGTCGCGGGTCGCTCTTCGGCAACGACGCCTCGCGGCCAACGATCGGCGAAGGGCGCGAGCCGTTCTACCGACCAGGCTCCGGGCGCAATTGCTCCGGCGAGGGACCTGGCCGGGTCTGTTTCTAGACCCTCGCTTCCGGACCGGCGGGCGTCGGCCGCGAAGGGACGAAGCGAGATGGCGCGCAGCGAAAAAGCCAAGATGCTCGCCGGCACGCTGTACGATCCTGCGGATCCGGAAATCCTGGCCGATCAGGCGGCGGCAAAGGCGTGGATTGTTCGCTACAACGCCGCCCTCGCCGCTCACCCGACCGAGCGGCGGGCGCTTCTCCTCGAGCGCTTCGCCAGCGTCGGCGAAGGCGCGGTCATCCGGCCGCCGTTCCATTGCGACTATGGCTTCAACATCAGTCTCGGCGCTCACGTCTTCCTGAACTACAACTGCGTCATCCTCGACGTCGTTGCCGTCGCGATCGGTGAGCGAACCCAGATTGGCCCCGGCGTGCAGATTTATGCCGCCGACCATCCGCGCGATCCGGCCGCTCGCGCCGGCGGCCTCGAGTTCGGCCGGCCGGTCGTCATCGGCGCGAACGTATGGATCGGCGGCGGCGCGATCATCCTTCCCGGCGTCACCATTGGCGCCGACGCCATTATCGGCGCCGGCAGCGTCGTCACCCGGGACGTTCCCGCAGGCGCCACCGCGCGCGGCAACCCGGCGCGCATCTGACCCCGACCGCCGTTCCCGGTTTGCCTGTGGGTACGCGAACCGTAAGGAGAGCGGCGTCAACTTCTCCAGAAGGTGCGCGTCAACGGCACGACCAGGACGAGGATTTCCAATCGCCCGGCCAGCATCTCGACGGAAAGCAGCCACTTCGCCGGGGTGGACACCGGGGTGAAGTTGCAACACGGTCCGATGACGTCGCCGAGGCCCGGCCCGACGCCGCCGAGCGCCGTCGCCGAGGCGCTGAGGCTCGAGATGAACGACAGGCCGGTAAAACCAAGCGCCAGGGCGAACGCGAAAAAGGTCGCGAGATAGGTGAAGAAGTAAAGGCCGACGCCGAGGCGGATCATCTCGGGCACCGCCTGCTTGTTGTAGGTCACCGTGTAGGCGATGTGAGGGAAGACCTGCCGGTGGATCTGCGCCCGGACCGCCCGCAGCAGGATGACCAGACGGAA
This sequence comes from Rhodospirillales bacterium, assembly GCA_016793925.1. Classification (GTDB taxonomy): domain Bacteria; phylum Pseudomonadota; class Alphaproteobacteria; order Rhodospirillales; family Defluviicoccaceae; genus JAEULH01. Next base: position 51,960 of record JAEULH010000026.1, read on the forward strand.
CATCTTGACGCCGCCGGCGGTCGATCCGGTGCATCCTCCGACCAGCATGCAGGCAAGCAGGACGAGCGAAGGGAAATCGCCCCAGAGGTTATAGTCCTGCGAGGTGAAACCGGTTGTCGAAATGATCGAGACGACGTTGAAGGTTGCCTGGCGCGTGGCATCGATGAGGCCGAGGTCCAGGCGCGCGACCAGCCACACGGTCACCGATACCACAGCCCCTGCAATGATGATGAGGAAAAGAACGACCTGCGAGTCTTCGAACACCACGCGAGGGCCGCGATTGAGGATCTGCGCAAGCAGGACGAAGGGCAGCGCCGCCAGAAACATGAAGAGCGAGGCGGTCCATTCGATGGCGGGACTGTGAAAGAAGCCGATGCCGGCGTCGTGCGACGAGAAGCCGCCGGTGGCGATGGCGGCCATCGCATGGCCGGCGGCGTCGAAGGTGTTCATACCCTCGAGGCGAAAAGCGGCGGCGCAGGCCAAGCTGAGGATGAGGTAGACCAGCCCGATCTTCATGACCACGGCCGTCGCGCGCGGGAGCAGCTTGCCCGCCTGCGCCGAGAGGTCGATGGTGAAAAGCTGCTGACCGCCGATCCGCAAGAAAGGCAGGACCAGGACCATCAACGTAACGACGCCGAAGCCGCCCATCCAGATCAGCAGGAACCGCCAGAGGAGCAGACCCCGCGGCGCCCCGTCGAGCCCGACGATGACGGTCGAGCCGGTCGCCGTCAGTCCGGACATCGTCTCGAACACGGCGTCGACGAAGGAGAGGCCGAACTGCGAGAACATGAACGGAAGCGCGGAGACGACCGCGGCGAACAGCCACGTCGTCGGCACCGCCAGCGTCACCTCGCGCGTGCCCATGTTGTAGCGTCCGCCGCGACAGGCGAGCGCCAGGCTGAGACCGGCGAAGATCGAGATCCCGGCAGAGGTGAGAAAGACCCTGAAGTCCTGGTTGCCGTCCATCAGGTCGAGAAGGGCGGGGAGCAACATGGCAACCCCGAACGAGACGACGATGACGCCGACGAAAAAGAACACCGCCCCCATATCGATGGCGAACCGTCGGTGCGCTATACGGGAGGAAGGCTCTAAATTCATGTCTTCAACTCACCGAGGGCCTGCGAAGCGTCCGTCCGCGCTTTGCTCAGGCGGGCTTTCTCCAATCCGGGAGCGAGGCCCGATCGGCGCGTCCCCGTCATGTCCCACGCCTCATTGACGCCGCAAAAGCCGGCCTATATCAGCTTGAGGAAATTTGGCAATGACGCTCTTCTCGATTGCGAGGGATTGAGACGATGCGACTTGCTTGGCCGCCGTCAACGTCCGATCCGACGCGGACCGCACCGTGACCTGCCGGCGGCTTCAGTGCGGTTCTCCCGACCGGCAACCCCACGGCGCGCGAATGAGAAAGACAATGGAGCAGCGGAATGAAAAGGCGCAGCGGGCCCGGACCGGGGCCCTCTCGCGCCGGTCGCTGTTGCGCGCCGCTGCGCTTCTCGCCGCCGGTGCGCTGGGCACCGGCGCGGCCCGCGCGAGCCGGGCGGAAGCCAGGCTTCCGCAGGATCAGGTGAGCTACCAGAACGCACCCAAGGGCGACAAGCGCTGCAAGGACTGCGTCAACTTCGAAGGCCAAAACTCCTGCCGCGTGGTCGCGGGGACCATCAGCCCCGACGGCTGGTGTCGGTTGTGGAACGCGCGCCGGCTGGGATAGATCTGCCGGGGTATTCCCGTGAGCGCTCGCGTGCCTCGACAAGCGAAGAGGCATCTTCGCGCAAGGAAGAACCGGCGGAAGCAGACGCTGCCTGAGTGCGACGCGGGAGCGCCCGCGACTTGATCCTGTGCAACGGACATTGGTCAGGACGACCGCGTCAGCGAAGAGGAGAAGTGCATGCCGGGGCCCAAACTGTTCGAGCCGCTCACGCTCGGACGTATCACGTTCGCCAACCGCATCGTCATTGCGCCGATGTGCCAGTATTCGGCGGTCGACGGCTGCATGACCGACTGGCACCTGATCCACCTCGGCCATCTCGCGCTGTCGGGCGCGGCCCTTCTGATTATCGAAGCCACGGCGGTGTCGCCCGAAGGGCGCATCAGCTATGCAGATGTCGGACTGTACGACGACGCGACCGAAGCGGCGATCGGGCGGACGATTGAGGGCGTGCGGCGATGGTCGGCCATGCCGATTGCAATCCAATTGGCACATGCCGGTCGCAAGGCGTCGACCGAGGTGCCATGGAAGGGCGGCGCGCAAATCGCGCCCGACGCTGCGAACGGCTGGCAGACGGTGGCCCCCTCTGCGATCGGTTTCAATCGGGACGGCAATGCGCCCGCAGCGCTTGACCGCGAAGGGATGGACCGCATACGCGACGCCTTCGCCGACGCCGCTCGCCGCGCCGCGCGCCTGGGGATCGACGCGGTGCAACTGCACGGAGCCCACGGCTACCTGCTGCACCAGTTCCTGTCCCCACTGTCAAACCATCGCAACGACGACTATGGCGGCAGCCTGGAGAACAGGATGCGCTTTCCCCTTGAGGTGTTCGAAGCGGTCCGCGCGGTCTTTCCGGCCGACCGACCGGTGACGATGCGGCTGTCGGGTTGCGATTGGGTCGATGGGGGCTGGGATATCGCACAGACGATCGCATTCGCGCGGGCGCTCGAGGCGCGCGGCTGCAACGCAGTGCATATTTCCAGCGGCGGCCTGCATCCCGCCCAGGCCATCCCCCTCGGCCCCGGTTACCAGGTGCCGCTGGCGCGCGCCGTGAAACAGGAAACCGGCATGCCGGTCGTCGCCGTCGGGCTGATCACCGGGTTCGATCAGGCCGAGGCGATCATCGGCACCGGCGATGCCGATTTCGTCGCGCTGGCCCGGGGCGTCCTGTACGACCCGCGTTGGCCGTGGCATGCCGCCGCGCACCTCGGCGCGACGGTCTCCGCCCCGAACCAGTATCTCCGTTCGCAACCAGGCCGGTTCCGGCACCTGTTCGACCGATGAGGTCGCGCGATGGGGTTACTCGGCGATCACCTCGCCGGAGCCGCCGAACTCCGCCGGGAAGTCCTTGAGCTTGGGCAGGCCGTCGCGCATCGGCAGCACGGTCTCGGCATAGTTGACGTGAACGCCGGGTGTGAACGCGAGCGTCGGAATCGTCGCGGCGTACACGTCGACCAGCCCGATCGTCGGATGCCGGGTCATCAGGTGCCCGCCGCACTTCGCGCAGTATTGGCGCTCGCTGAACGGCGTCTTCGAGAAGGTCGCAAGGTGTTCGGCGCCGGCGGTGACGCGCACCGCCTCGGGCGCCCACAGGCTGAAGGCGTTCACCGGACCGGCCGACCAGGATCGGCACGAACTGCAGTGGCAGTAACCCATCGCCGCGGGCGACCCGGTAACCTCGATCTCGACTGCGCCGCAAAAGCAACGTCCCTGGTGGGTCATGACCGTTTCCTCTTTGCTTCCCGACCTCGCACCATCCTGGCGTCGGCCTGGGCCAGGATCGCACGAGCGAAAGCCGGGTGCAAAGGCGTCCTTGACTTCAACCCGGATTGAACGGCCGGTCGACCGCAGCCCCCCCTATTCCCACTCGATGGTGCCGGGCGGCTTCGAGGTCAGGTCGTAGACGACGCGGCTGACGCCGTGCACTTCGTTGACGATGCGCGAGGCGACGCGGGCGAGGAAGGCGTGGTCGAAAGCGAAGCTGTCGGCGGTCATGCCGTCGGTGGAGGTCACCGCGCGCAACGCCGCGACCTGGTCGTAGGTCCGGCTGTCGCCCATGACGCCGACGGTGTGCAGCGGGAGCAGCACGGCGAGCGCCTGCCAGATCTCGTCGTAGAGGCCGGCGGCGCGGATCTCATCAAGAAAGATCGCGTCCACGTGGCGCAGGATCGCGCAGCGCGCCGCCGTCACCTCGCCAAGAATACGGACCGCCAGCCCCGGCCCGGGAAAAGGATGACGGCCGAGCAATGCCTCGGGCAGGCCGAGCTCACGGCCGAGAGCCCGGACCTCGTCCTTGAACAGCTCGCGCAGCGGCTCGATCAGCGCCAGATTCATCCGTTCGGGCAGCCCGCCGACGTTGTGGTGGGACTTGATCGTGGCACTGGGGCCGCCGTGGACGGAGACCGATTCGACCACGTCGGGGTAGAGCGTCCCCTGGGCGAGGAAATCCGCGCCGCCGAGCTTATGCGCCTCCTCCTCGAAGACATCGATGAAGGTCGCGCCGATAATCTTGCGCTTGCGTTCCGGGTCGGTAACGCCTTCGAGCGCGCCGAGGAAGGCGTCGGCTGCATCCCGGTGAACCAGCGGAATATTGTAGTGGCCGCTGAACAGGCCGACCACCTCCTCCGCCTCGCCGGCGCGCATGAGCCCGGTATCGACCAGGATGCAATGCAGCTGCTCGCCGATCGCCTCGTGCAGCAGGACCGCCGTGACCGAGGAGTCGACCCCGCCCGACAGGCCGCAGATGACCCGGCCCGAGCCCACCCGCTCGCGAATCGCGCCGACGGCCTGCTCGCGGAAGGCCGCCATGGTCCAGGCTCCGCCGCAGCCGGCGATGCGGTGGGTGAAGTTGCGCAGCAGCTCGGCGCCGCGCGGGGTGTGCACGACCTCGGGGTGAAACTGCACGCCGTAGAGCCGGCGGACGTCATCGGCGATGGCGGCGAACGGCGCGCCGGCCGAAACCGCGACGGAGCGGAAGCCCGCGGGCAGGATGCTGACGTGGTCGCCATGGCTCATCCACACCGGCTCGCGGCTGCTCAGCGCGAACGCCCCGGCGAAGAGCGGGCAATCGTCGACGATCTCCAGAAGGGCGCGGCCGAACTCCCGGGTCCGGCCCTTCTCGACCGCTCCGCCAAGCTGCTCGACCATCAGTTGCTGGCCGTAGCAGATTCCGAGCACCGGGACGCCGCACGCCAGGATCGCCGCCGGCGTCCGCGGGCCGGTTTCGTCGGTGACCGATGCCGGTCCGCCGGAGAGGATGATGGCCTTCGGCGCAAAGTTCGCGACGAAGGCGGCATCGACCTTGTGGTAGGGATGGATCTCGCAATAGACGCCGCTTTCGCGCACGCGCCTGGCGATAAGCTGGGTGACCTGCGAGCCGAAATCGACGATCAGCACCCGCTCGGCGAGCGCCTCGGCATCGACGACGGAAGAACCCGAACGCGGCTGCGCGTTATCCATGTGCGCCACGTCCGTGGATTGCGCCGATCACGGACGCGCGGTCACCGGCCGCGGCCGACCTATGGCCGGGTCCGGGCCGGGGCGTGGCCGAGCCACTCGACGTACGGGCTCTTGTAGCTCTGCAGAACCTTGATGTAATTCGCCCGCTCGAACGCCGCCGGGTCGCCGACCTTCTGCTGGCTCATCGAGCCCTTCATCTGTTCGATGGACTCGTAGCCGCGCCGCTCCATCCAGCCGGTGACGCCGTCGAGCAGCGTCTTCATGTGGCCGACCCCGTTGCGCAGCAGTGACGAGGTCGTCATCACCGCGTCGGCGCCGGCCATGACGTACTTGATGACCTCGGTCCCGCTCTGGACCCCGCGGGTGGCGGCGAGCGAGCACTGCAGCCGGCCGTGCAGGACGGCGATCCACAGCAGCGGCAGGCGGATCTCGCTGGCGCTGCTGAGCTCCAGATCGGGGATCACCTCCAGCTCGTCGAGATCGAAGTCGGGCTGGTAGAAGCGGTTGAACAGCACCAGCCCGTCGGCGCCGGCCTCGACGAGACGCCTCGCCATGTCGCCGGTCGAACTGAAGAATGGACTGAGCTTGACCGATACCGGGATCTCAACCGCGCTTTTGACCGCGCCGACCACGTCCAGGTAGCGCTGCTCGACGTCCGCGCCGCTCACATGAATGCTGGCCGGGATGTAGTAGACGTTGAGCTCGATGGCCTTGGCGCCGGCGTCCGCCATGTCCTTGGCGTAGTCGGTCCATCCGGACTTGGTGATCCCGTTCAGGCTGGCGATGATCGGCACATCGGTTGCCTCGGTCGCCTTGCGGATCAGCTCGAGGTAAGGCTCCGGTCCAACCCGGTAGTCCTCGACGGCCGGGAAATACGTCAGCGACTCGGCGAACTGGTCGGTGCCGGCCTCCATCATGTACTCGAAGGACTCGTTCTCGTTCCTGATCTGCTCCTCGAACAGCGAGAACATCACGATCGCCGACGCGCCGGCATCCTCCATCCGCTTGATGCCGTCGAGCGTGCGCGACAGCGGCGAGGCCGACGCGACGATTGGATGCTTCAGATGAAGCCCGAGATAGGTGGTTGCCAGATCCATGGTTCGGGATACCTTGTGCCTTGCGTGACTTACGTCAAACGATACTGCATCCGGCCGAACCCGGGCCGCGCCTGCCGCGGTCCGGGCCTGTCACGGCCGATAAAGCGCGCCCGGCCTAGCCCAGCGCCGCCATCTCCTCGTACAGCTTCCACTTGCGGTCGATGGCTTCCTGGGCCATCGCCATCAGCCGGTCGACGCCCTTCGGGTTGGTGCGCGAAAGCATCCGGTAGCGCAGTTCGTTGTCGGTGTAGTCGCGCAGCTTCAGCGTCGGCCGCGGCGAGTCGAGAACGAACGGGTTCTCGCCCGACGCCCGCACATCCGGGTTGTAGCGGATCAGCGGCCAGTAGCCCGACTGGACCGCGCGGCTTTGCTGGTCCAGTCCCGTCTGCATGTTGATGCCGTGGGCGATGCAGTGGCTGTAGGCGAGCACCAGCGACGGTCCCCGGTAGGTCTCCGCCTCGCGCAGCGCCAGCAGCGTCTGCTGAGGATTGGCGCCCATGGCGACGCGGGCAACGTAGACGTTGCCGTACGAGATCGCCTGGAGGGCCATGTCCTTCTTGCCCACCGACTTGCCGGCGTTGGCGAACTTGGCGACGGCGCCGATCGGCGTCGACTTCGACGCCTGGCCGCCGGTGTTCGAGTAGACCTCGGTGTCGAGCACGAGCAGATTCACGTCGCGCCCGGTGGAGAGCACATGGTCGACGCCAGATGAGCCGATGTCGTAGGCCCAGCCGTCGCCACCGATGATCCAGATGCTGCGGCGAACGAGGTGGTCTGCCACCGAAGCCAGATGCCTTGCCGCCGGCAACTTGATCTCCTGCAGCTTTTCCTTCAGCGCCGCGACCCGATCGCGCTGCTTGCGGATCTCCGACTCGGTGCGCTGCGGCGCCGACAACAGTTCCTGGACCAGGACCGTGCCGATCTGGCTGCTGAGGTCGCTGAGCAGCATGTGGGCCATGTACATGTGGCGGTCGGCGGCGAGGCGCATGCCGAGGCCAAACTCGGCGTTGTCCTCGAACAGGGAGTTGGACCACGACGGCCCGCGACCTTCGCTGTTCACGGTCCACGGCGTCGTCGGCAGGTTGCCGCCGTAGATCGACGAGCAGCCGGTGGCGTTGGCAACCATCATCCGGTCGCCGAACAACTGCGACACCAGCTTGACGTAAGGCGTCTCGCCGCAGCCGGCGCAGGCGCCGGAAAACTCGAACATGGGTTCGAGGAACTGGGCGCCGCGCACGGTCGAGAAGTCGACCCGCGAGCGCTCGTTGACCGGCAGGGTTTCGAAGAAGGCGACGTTTTCCCTCTCGGGTTCGACGACCGGTTCCTTCCAGCTCATGTTGATGGCCTTCTTGCCGGCCTCCTCCTTGCTCTTCGCCGGACAGACCTCGACGCACAGGGAGCAGCCGGTGCAGTCCTCGACATAGATCTGCAGGGTGTAGCGGGTGTCGGGGAAGCCGCGGGCGTCGATCGGCGCCGACTTGAAGGCGCCGGGCGCAGCCTCAAGACGGTCCTTGTTGTACAGCTTCGAGCGGATAACGCCGTGCGGGCAGACGAAGCTGCAGTTGCCGCACTGGATGCAGATCTCCGGCTCCCACACGGGGACGAACTGGGCGATGTTGCGCTTTTCCCATTTCGTGGTGCCGCTGGGGAAGGTCCCATCGACCGGGATGGCGCTGACCGGCAGCGAGTCGCCTTTCCCCGCCATCATCATCGCCGTCACCGACTTGACGAAGTCCGGCGCCTCCGGCGGCACGACCGGGCGCAACTCGATCTCGCTGGTCGCGCGCTCGGGGATCTTCAGCTCGTGCAGGTGGGCAAGGGTGTGATCGACCGCCTCGAAGTTCTTCTGAACGATCTCGTCGCCCTTCTTGCCGTAGGTCTTGCGGATCGAGGCCTTGATCTTCTCGATCGCCTTGTCGCGGGGGAGCACGCCGGAGATCGCGAAGAAGCACGTTTGCATGATCGTGTTCGTGCGCGTGCCCATGCCGGTGTCGCGCGCGACCCGCGCGGCGTCGATGACATAGACCTTGAGCTTCTTGCCGATGATCTGGTCCTGGACCGTCCGCGGCAGTCTGTCCCACACCGTATCCGCCTCGCCGGGCGTGTTGAGCAGGAACGTCGCGCCGGGCGCGGCATATTCCAGCACATCCATCTTCTCGATGAAGTTGAACTGGTGGCAGCCGACGAAGTTCGCCGTCTGGATCAGGTAGGTCGAGCGGATCGGATCCGGGCCGAAGCGGACATGGGAGACGGTCTGCGATCCCGACTTTTTGGAATCGTAGACGAAATAGCCCTGGGCGTAGAATTCCGGATCCTCGCCGATGATCTTGATGGTGTTCTTGTTGGCCCCGACGGTCCCGTCCGCGCCCAGTCCGTAGAACATGGCGCGGAAGACCGTATCCGGCTCCGTGTTGAAAGACGAATCGTACGTCAGGCTGGTATGGGCGACGTCGTCGTTGATGCCGACGGTGTAGTGGTTCTTCGGCTTGTCTTTCTTCAATTCGTCGAGCACGGCCTTGACCATGGCCGGCGTGAACTCTTTCGATGACAGGCCGTAGCGGCCCCCGGTGATCTTCGGCATCGCCTGCATCGGCAGCGTCCCGTCGGCCAGGGCCTCGCTGAAGCTGGTGACGACGTCGAGATACATCGGCTCGCCCACCCCGCCCGGCTCCTTGGTCCGGTCGAGAACGCTCAGCGCGCGCACCGAAGTCGGGATGGCGGCGAACATGTGCTCGGTAGAGAAGGGGCGGAACAGATGAACCTGGACCACACCGACCTTTTCGCCGCGGGCGGCGAGGTACTCCACCGTCTCGCGGGCGGTGTCGGCGCCCGAGCCCATGATGACGATGACCCGCTCCGCGTCCGGGGCGCCGAAGTAGTCGAAGAGTTTGTAGTGGCGGCCTGTCAGCTCACCAAACCTGTTCATCGCCCCTTCGACGATGGCCGGCGTCGCCGCGTAGAAGCGGTTCACCGTTTCGCGGGCCTGGAAGTACACGTCGGGGTTCTGCGCCGTGCCGCGCATGAACGGATTGTCAGGGTTGAGCGCGCGCCGCCGGTGGGCGAAGACGAGATCGTCGTCGATCATCGCCCGGATGACGTCGTTGGGGATAAGAAAGACCTTGTTGACCTCGTGCGAGGTTCGGAAGCCGTCGAAGAAATGGATAAACGGAATCCGCGATTCCAGCGTCGCCGTCTGCGCGATCAGGGCCATGTCGTGCGCTTCCTGAACCGAGCTCGAGGCGAGCTGGGCGAAGCCGGTGGGCAGCACCGCCATGACGTCCTGCTGGTCGCCGAAGATGGACAGGCCCTGCGTCGCCAGGGCGCGGGCGGCGACGTGAATGACGCAACAGGTCAACTCGCCCGCGATCTTGTACATGTTCGGGATCATGAGCATGAGGCCCTGGGAGGCGGTGAAGGTCGTCGTCAGGGCGCCGCCCTGCAGCGAACCGTGAACCGTTCCCGCGGCGCCGGCCTCGCTCTGCATCTCGACGACGTCGGGAATGTTGCCCCACAGGTTGGTCTTTCCCTCGCTCGCCCACTGGTCGGCGAGTTCGGCCATGGTCGAGGACGGCGTGATCGGGTAAATCGCGCAGACCTCGTTGACGCGGAAGGCGATATAAGCCGCCGCCTCATTGCCGTCGATGGTGGTTACGTTGCTCTCGGCCATATGCCTTCCCTCCGCTCGGGCTGCGACAGGCGGCGTTATTTCGAACGCCGCCGCGCCGCCCTCATCCCGTTCCTGTCGTTCTCGCTCATGGGCCTTCCGGCGCCCGGTCCTACCGGCCGAGCCCCGGCTCCGGCATCATCTGGATCGCATGGCACGGACACTGCTCGAAGCAGATCGCGCAGCCCGTGCAGAGATCGTAGTTGTATTCGTAGCGCTTCCCCGGCCCGAGCTTGATGATCGCATCTTCGGGACAGGCGCCGAAGCAGCCGTCGCATTCGAAGCAATTGCCGCATGACAGGCAGCGCTTGGCTTCGTAAACGGCGTCCTTCTCCGCCAGGCCCTGGACGACCTCTTCGAACGTCGCCCGCCGCTTGAGCAGGTCGGCGTGGCCCTGCGGCCGCTGCTCGGCGTCGGTGTAGAACCACAGGTGCAGCTTCTCGAACTCGGCGAGGGCGCCCTTCGGCGGCTTGCTGTAGGTTTCGCCGCGGAGATAGGCGTCGATGTTGCGAGCGGCTTTTTTGCCGTGGCCGACCCCGATCGTCACCGTCCGGTCCGACGGAACCATGTCACCGCCCGCAAACACGCCCGGTGCGCCGGTCATCATGTTCGGCGCGACAATCACCGTGCCGTCCTTCTGGAACTCCACGCCCGGGACCTTCTTGAGAAAGCCGGTGTCGGTGTCCTGGCCGAGGGCGAGAATGAGGTCGTCGGCCTCGATCGTCTCGAACTGTCCGGTTCCGCGCGGCCGCCCGTTCTCGTCGATCTCCATCACCTCGACGGTGAAGCTGGTTGCGTCGCTCGACTTGATCGTCCGCAGCCAGTGGATCTTGACGCCCTCCTCGATGGCCTCGTCGGCCTCGAACTCGTGGGCCGGCATGTGCGCGCGGTCGCGGCGATAGATGATCATCGGCTCGACGCCGAGACGCATCGCAACCCGCGCCGCGTCCATCGCGGTGTTGCCGCCGCCGTAGATGGCGACCCTGCGCCCCAGCTTCGGCGTCGCGCCGGCCTCGACATCGCGCAGGAAGCTGACCGCGTCGAAAATCTTGGCGGCGTCGCGGCCGGGAATGTCGGTCTTTTTCGAAAGGTGCGCGCCGACGGCGACGAAAGCGGCGTCGAAGCCCCCCTCCGCCATCTCGACGGCCAGATCCTCGACCTTGTGATTGAGGACGATCGTGACGCCCATCCGCTCGATTCGACGAATCTCGCCATCGAGCACGTCGCGCGGCAGCCGGTAGGCGGGAATGCCGAAATGCATCATGCCGCCGGCCATGGGGCCGGCCTCGCGGATCTCGACGGTGTGGCCCATCAGCGTCAGATGATGCGCGGCCGAAAGGCCGCTCGGCCCGGCGCCGACGACCAGCACCCGTTTGCCGGTCGCGGCCGCCGTTATCGTCGGCGTCCAGTCTTCCGCCAGCGCCATGTCGCCGAGGAAGCGCTCAACGGCGTGAATGGTGACCGCACCATCGAGGTGTTCGCGGTTACAGTTCGTCTCGCACGGGTGATAACAGACGCGACCGTGAACGGCCGGCAGCGGGTTGTCTTTGAGGATCGTCTCCCAGGCCTGAAGGAACCGGCCCTCCTGAGCGTGCGCCAACCAGGCCTGGATATCCTCGCCCGCGGGGCAGGCGTTGTTGCACGGCGGAAGCATGTCGACGTAGATGGGACGCTGGCTCCGGTACGGACCGACGCCGCGCTCGTGGCTCAGGTCAGGTGGAAGCGTCAGGTCGGTGGGGCGGCTCATCGCTTTTCTCTCCTCCTCGCGTCCGGCGTTCTTTGCCGTGTTTCACGCGGCTGTTGGCATATTGCGAGTAATAATAAAACTATGAGATCAAAGGAAATGGCGGATCGGAATATGCGGACCCGGCACGCACTGGCTTGTCTCTAGACCATGTCAAAAAGCAGCGCCGCATTAAGCGTGCGCTGCATTTGCACTGCCGGTCCGATTGCATGATGAAAAGAGACGCCGACTTGCACAAGCCGCTGATTCCTCCCACCTCGTTGTTATTATTTATTCGAACACCGGTGCGGTGGCCTTGATTCCGCACCATACAGCCGTTGTGCAGGCAAGACAAGACCATGGTCCGAGACATTGTCGCAGCAATGGCATCCCCGAAGCGCATGTCGTTCATCCGCTGCGCTCGCTGGACGAGCCGATGACGGGCGGCCTCGGCGCCTTGATCCTGGCGACCGCCGTTTTCGTCGGCGCGCACCTTGTTCTGTCAAGCCTGCCGGTGCGCGATCGCCTTGTCGCCATCCTGCGGGAGACCGGCTTTCGCGCCGCCTATTCGCTTCAGGCGCTGGCGCTGCTGGCCTGGGTGATCTTCGCCTTCAACGCCGCGCCGTACGTGGAGGTGTGGGCGCCGGCCGTCGGCCTCCGCCACCTTTCGCTGACCCTCATGCCGATCGCCTGCGTCTTGGTCGTCGCCGGCCTCGCCAGCCGCAATCCGACGGCCGTCGGCGCCGACACCGCCGCGGTGGCGGCGGCCGGCCCGGTCGGCATCTTCCGCGTTACCCGCCACCCGGTGATGTGGGGGGTCGCGTTGTGGGCACTCGCCCATCTGCTCGCCAATGGCGACGCCGCCGGGATGATCCTGTTCGCCGGGATGGGCGTGCTCGCGCTGGGTGGCGCAGCCCAGAGCGATGCCCGCCGCCGGGCTTCCGTGGGAGAGGCCTGGGCCGCCTACCGGGCACGGAGTTCGTTCGTGCCCTTCGTCGCCCTCCTGGCCCGACGAACGCCCTGGCGTCCCCGTGAGATCGGCTGGGCTCGCCTCCTCGGCGGGCTTGCTTTGTATGCGCTGCTGCTGCTGGCGCACCCCTGGCTGTTCGGCGTCTTGCCGCTGCCCGGCCTCGGCTGACGGCCCGTCACAGATCGGCCAAGGTCAACACCTCCTGTGGTTCGCGGACGCCGCGCAGGGCGTGGAAGCCGAGAGAAATCAAGGGCTCGCGAACCCAGCGGGCGAGTTCGGCGGATATCACCAGCCGCCGGTCCAGCGTCTTGCAGACCCCTTCCAGCCGCGCCGCCTCGTTGGCAGCCGGGCCGATCACCGTGAACTCGAGCCGCTGTTCGACGCCGATGTTGCCGTAGGTGACGTCGCCGATGTGCAGCCCGATCCCGAAGCGAAGCGGCGGTTCGCCGACGGCCTGGCGCTCGGCGTTGTAGGCGTCCATCCGGGCCAGGGCGTCGCGCGCCGCGGCCAGAGCGCGGGCGCAGGCTCGCACTTCCGCTCCGCCGTCCGCGGCGGAATTCGCGCCTTCGGGATCGAGCGGAAAGATCGCGAGAAAGGCGTCCCCGATGAAGCGCAGGACCTCGCCGCCGTGGGCGAGCACGGCGCCGGCGGTCGCTTCGAAGAAGCCGTTGAGGAGGCAGAGGAAGGCTTGCCGCGGAAGGATGTCGGCCAGCGCCGTCGAGGCGCGTAGATCGCAGAACCAGATGACGGCATTGATGTCGTCGCCGTCGCCCCGGCGGATGAGGCCGTCGAGGACGCGCGCACCGCTCGAGCGCCCGAGGTAGGTTTCGAGAATGGTGCGCGCCGTTCGCCGCAACGCATGCACCTCGACGAGGCGCGCCAGGACCGGCAGCATGCCTTCCACGACCTCCAGCTCCCCGGTCGCGAATCCGCCGGGCCGGTCGGCCGCGAAGGTGATGGCGCTGCGGCGACCGTTGGCGAAGGCGATCGGCATGGCGACGTAGTCGGTCGCGCCCTCGTCGCGCAGTTCCTCCAGGACAGGAAAATCGAGGACAAGTTCCGGTACGTCGAGCCGTCGACGAACCCCGCCCACGCCTTCTTCGAAGATCGCCCTGAACGGACTGTGGAGATATCGCTCCTCGTTGCGGATGGCGTAGGCGGCGTTGAATTCCTCGATCTCGTCGAGGCCGAGCTTCCAGGTGTAGCTGGTGCCCAGAAACTGCGGGTGCAGCGTGCGAACGTGAAGGCGCAGACGACACAGAGGTATCCCCTCGGCGCGAATCCGCGCACACAAGCCGCGGATCAGATCGGGCAGCGTCGGCAGGTTCCAGCCGTCCGACAAAAGCCAGTCGCTGAGCGCGTTATGGGCAAGGCCCGCGGCTCGCGTCTCCGCCCCCTCCGCGAAACCCACCGGCGGCGGATGCGCCGCCGTCGCCGCCGTCGCCGCCGCAATCCGTGCCGACTCGATCACCTGTTCCCGCTCCCGCCCCATCCCCGCTCATGGCTCTGGGGGGAGATATGCCGCTCGAGAGCGTGAGCCAAGCCGGAGCCGCGACATGGGCTTTGAGGTGCACATTCAGCGTGACGGGCGCGCAACGCCCGCGTCCGACAAGGCACCTTTCTGAGGGGGACGATCGGTACGGCCCTTTCTTCAGGGTCAAAATCGAATATATTCTGCTTTGGGCGGCGCTCGGGAAACGCCCCAAATCATAGCATAACGTACGTAGAACCTTGCTTCATCCGGCGCCGCGAGCGAAGGATCCGAGATATCGATGAGTCGCCAGGACAAGAACCCAGCCGATGGCACGCCCAACTCGGGCGTCGTCACCAAGTCGCGGGCGAAGACCAAGAAGCCGGCGATGTACAAGGTTCTTATGTTGAACGACGACTACACGCCGATGGAGTTCGTCGTCCATGTTCTGGAGCGCTTTTTCGCCAAGAGCCACGAGGACGCGGTGCGCATTATGCTCCACGTGCACCATCGCGGCGTCGGCGTCTGCGGGGTGTTCACTTACGAAATCGCCGAGACCAAGGTCAACCAGGTGATGGACCTGGCGCGGCAGCACCAGCATCCCCTGCAGTGCACGATTGAAAAGGACGGAACGGAATAGGGTCCGCCATGCTGTCACGCAATCTCGAACAGACGCTTCATCGTGCTCTGGCCCTCGCCACGGAGCGGCGCCACGAGTACGCAACGCTCGAGCATCTTCTCCTTGCCCTCATCGACGATCAGGACGCGACGCCCGTGTTCCGCGCCTGCGGCGTCGACATCGCCCAGATCAAGCAGGAGGTCAGCCACTTCGTCGACAACGAGTTGGATAGCCTCAAGACGGCTGTGGTCACCGACCCTAAGCCGACGGCCGGCTTCCAGCGCGTGGTTCAGCGCTCGGTGATCCACGTGCAGTCGTCCGGCCGCGACGAGGTGACCGGGGCGAATGTGCTGGTCGCGCTGTTCTCGGAGCGGGAGTCTCACGCGGTCTACTTCTTGCAACTCCAGGACATGACGCGGCTCGACGCCGTCAACTACATCGCACACGGGATCGCCAAGGTCGCAGGCGAGAGCCGCCGGCGCAATGTGCAGGGCGCTGACGAGGAGAGCAGCGGCGAAAAGGTGGTACGCAAGGGTCATGAAGCCTTGGAAACATATTGCGTCGATCTCAATCGGAAGGCCTCGGAGGGGCGGATCGATCCGCTGATCGGTCGTGACGCCGAAATCGAGCGGACAATCCAGATCCTCTGTCGGCGGAACAAGAACAACCCGCTTTTCGTGGGCGATCCCGGGGTCGGCAAGACCGCGCTCGCGGAGGGTCTGGCGTGGCGCATCGTCCGCGGCGAAGTCCCGGAGGTGCTGCGCGACGCGACGATCTTCGCCCTCGACATGGGGTCGCTGCTGGCCGGAACCCGCTACCGCGGCGATTTCGAGGAGAGGCTGAAGAACGTCATCTCGGAACTCGAGGCGACGCCGGGCGCGATCCTGTTCATCGACGAGATCCACACCGTCGTCGGCGCCGGCGCCACCAGCGGCGGGTCGATGGACGCGTCCAACATCCTCAAGCCCTCGCTGGCTTCGGGCAACCTGCGCTGCATGGGTTCGACGACCTACAAGGAGTACCGCAACCACTTCGAGAAGGATCGGGCGCTGGTCCGCCGCTTCCAGAAGATCGACATCTACGAGCCGTCGATCGAGGACACCGTCAAGATCCTGCGCGGCCTGAAGCCGTACTTCGAATCGCACCACTCCGTCCGCTACAACCAGGAGGCCTTGCGGGCCGCGGTCGAACTCGCCGCGCGTTACATCAACGACCGCAAGCTGCCCGACAAGGCCATCGACGTCATCGACGAGGTCGGGGCGGCGCGGATGCTGCTGCCGGCGAACCGGCGGCGGACGACGGTCACCGTGCGCGATGTCGAGGAGGTCGTCGCCAAGATCGCGCGGATCCCGCCCAAGAGCGTCTCTAGCGACGACCGCAAGGCGTTGCAGACCCTTGAGCGCGACCTCAAGACCGTGGTTTTCGGTCAGGATGGCGCCATCACGGCGCTGTCCAGCGCGATCAAGCTCGCCCGCGCGGGCTTGCGCGACGGCGAGAAGCCGATCGGCTGCTACCTGTTCTCCGGGCCGACCGGCGTCGGCAAGACCGAAGTCGCGCGCCAGCTCTCGCACATTCTCGGCATCGAGCTCGTTCGCTTCGATATGTCCGAGTACATGGAGCGGCACAGCGTCTCGCGGCTGATCGGCGCGCCGCCGGGCTACGTCGGCTTTGACCAGGGCGGACTGCTTACGGACGCCATCGACAAGCAGCCGCACGCCGTTCTCCTGCTCGACGAGATCGAGAAGGCGCACCCGGACCTGTTCAACATCCTGCTGCAGGTGATGGACCACGGCAAGCTGACCGACCACAACGGCAAGAGCGTCGACTTCCGCAACGTGATCCTGATCATGACGACCAACGCCGGCGCCGCCGAGCTGGTCAAGCCGGCGATCGGCTTCGAGCGGGAGGTGCGCGTCGGCGACGATACGGAGGCGATCGAGCGGATGTTCACGCCGGAGTTCCGCAACCGCCTGGACGCGATCATTCCCTTCGCCGGATTGTCGTCGGAGACGGTCGGCCGCGTCGTCGACAAGTTCGTGATCATGCTGGAGACGCAGCTTGCCGACCGCCAGGTCACCATCGAGCTGACCGACGAGGCCCGGAAGTGGCTGGCGGCCAAGGGCTATGACCAGCGTTTCGGCGCCCGGCCGCTGTCGCGGGTGATCCAGGAGCACATCAAGAAGCCGTTGGCGGAAGAGCTGCTGTTTGGCCGGCTGGAGAAGGGCGGCGTCGTCCGGGTTCGCCTGGAGGACGGCAAGATCGCCTTCGACTATCCGGACCCGATCGTGATCGAGCCGAAGTCGCGCGGAAAGAAGCCGAAGGCGGAAGTCACGTAAGCGGCAGGCGCGCGGAGCGTCGCACTGCAAACGCCCGGCGCTAGAGGCGTTTGAGCAGCGCCGACGACGACGCCTTCGCGCCCAGGCGCCGCAGCAGTTCGTCCTTGAGCGGTTCGAGCACGCTGTCGCGGTCGACGCCGGAAAGAATGTCGCGCAGGATCGCCTTGGCGCCGCGCCCGCCCCAGCCGCCCTGGCGGAAGTAGACGCTGGCGGCCTGGCCGACAATATACGTCGTCCACGCCGCGGCCAGTCCCTGCGGAATGGCGACCAGCGCGTGGCCGGCAAGGGGAGCGGTCCCCTTGATGACGCCGGCCGCCAGATGCGTGACCCATTCCAGCGAGACCATGATGCCCCAGGCGCCGAGGATCTCCGTGATCAGCGCCCGGGCGTTCTCGCGCGAAAACGGTTGGCCGTAGACCGCGCCGAGTTGCTGGACCATGACCGCGTCGGAGACCATGCCGCCGGCGATGTCGGCCACGGGTACCGGATTGAGCGCGACGGCGGAGGCTTTGATCCACATGAAGCGGCGGATGAGCCGGTCTGCCTCTTCGCCGCGCACCATGGCCTTGAGCGCGGCGATTCGTTCGGAGACCTCGGTGGCGAACAGGTTCGCGTTCAAGGCAACGACAGCCTTGCCTTCGCGATGCAGGATCTCGAGGATGCGCGCCGACAGGTCCTCGATGATCGCCGGCCGCTCGACCCACTCCTCCCGCTCGCTGCCGTCCAGGTTGTGGTAAACGCGCAGCGCCGGCGAGGGATCGCCGGCGGCGAAGACGATATCGGCCTCGCCGATCATGCCGCTGACCTTGGCGCGGATGGAGGCGACCGTCTGCTCAAGTTCGCGGCGCTTGAACAGGTCGATCTTGTTGATGACGAGGATGATGGGCTTGTGCAGCGCGCGCAGCGCCTTGATGGCGCTGAACTCGACGTCGTTGAGATCGCCGTAGGTGACGAACAGGACGATGTCGGCGTAACGGACCGTCGCTTCGGCAATGGCCGCCCGGTCGTCGCCTTCAACCTCGTTGATCCCGGGCGTATCGACCATGACCAGTCGATTGTCGGCAAAGCCCTTGATCGTTTCGCGACGCGGCGTCCACTCCTGACGGCTCAGTTCGCGGGTCTTGCCGGCAATGGCGGCGACGGCGAACGACGGCCGGCCGAGCAGGGCGTTGAGAAGCGAGCTCTTGCCCGAATTGACTTCGCCGAAAGCCGCGATCTCGACGACGCCGTGTTCCAGCTTCGTGACCATGGTGTCGATGTCGTCGAGTTCCTGGGCGACCGCCGCGCGTTCGCTGTCGCGCAGATCCGACCGCGAAAGCCGGCGCAGCGCTGCAAGGATCTCATCGTATTGCTTGTTCTTTCCGGCCATGCCTGGAAGCCCTCAGCCGGCGTCGGGAGAGAAACGAACGCCGGAGCAACCGCGGCGCCGGGCGAGGGTCTGAAAATGGCTGATGATGGCGGTAACCTCCGGTGGGCGAGGAATGTCTTCTTCTGCGCCGTCGTCCTCGCCGCTCAGGCGCACACGAGGCCTCGGCGCAGCGGCCGTGATGACGATGTCGGCGTCGATCTCGCGCTCCGCAAGCTTCGCCGCAATCGCCGCCTCGGTTTCGGCGAGCGCTTCGGGACGCATGAGGTCGCTTTTGTTGAGGACGATCGTCAGCGCTGCCTGGCGGCCGGCGAGCGCGGTTATGGCGTCTTGCTCATAATCGCGAAGATCCTGATCGACAACGAACAGGACCGAATCCGCCGACAGCGCCCGGCCCAGGCGCTCGATGTTGCGACCGAAATCGGTGCTCAGGCCGGGAACCTCGACCAGATCGACCGACAGCGCGTTGCGCCGGCCGGCATCGTCGTCGCGCCCCGATGCTGCGCACATCGCCGCAATGAGCGCGCTCTTGCCGGAGCCGCGCGTGCCAACGACGGCGGCGCACAAGCGTCCGGAATGCGCCGACCGACGCCGTTGCTCCGCCGGCGCGCCGGCACCGGCTACGCCGCGATCGAGATGGTGACGCTCGTAGATCTCGCCGAGCCGCGCCTCCGGCGACAGGCGCCTTTGATGCGCGATCTGCCGCGGCGACGAGGCGTCGCGTCGGGGGCGCAGCCTGACCCAGGCGAAGACGCCGAGGCCGCCGAGCAGCAGTGCGACGCCGCCGAGGTAGACGTAGCGATACTCCGGCCTGGCGATGGTATCGACGGTCACCATGACCCGAGACAGCACGACCAGCGCCACCGCAACCGCGACGGCGGCCGCGATCACGGGAATGAACCGGGCGAAGCGCTTCAGCATGGCGATGCGACTATACAGCAACGCCTCGCCGCGAAACGCATCAGCGCGCGCAGATGACCTTCATCCGCCTGTTTTCGGTTTCGCCAACCCCACCGGCCGGCCGGCGTCGTCGTTTCGCGAACGCGCGCCGCCTCCCTCAGGAGGCGACGGCGAGCGCGGACGATCCCTGCATGACCAGCTCGGTCGGCAATTCGATGTTGACCTCGATCGTCGACACCGTTCCCGAGTTCTCGAATTCGACCGAGATCATGTCCTCGTCGATCTCGATATACCGGGCGATCACCTGCATGAGCTCGGCCTGCATGCGCGGAAGATAGTCCGGTCTGGTCGAGCCGGCCCGCTCGTGGGCAAGCAGGATCTGCAGCCGCTCCTTGGCCTGGTCGGCCGAGGTTTTCGGCCGGGAGCGGAAATAATTCATGATGCTCATGCGGTCCTCCAGAGCAGACGCTGGAACAGGCCCCGACGCTGCTGTTTGGGAAAGCGCACTTCGATGGTCTCGCCGAGGAAGCGGCCGACCGCCTCGCTGTAGCCGGCCGCCGCCGGCGATTCTTCGTCGAGGATGACCGGCGTGCCGAGGTTCGAGGCCTTCAGCACGGTCTGGCTCTCGGGGATGATCCCGATCAGCGGGATCGCGAGGATCTCGAGCACGTCCTCGACCTTGAGCATTTCGCCGCGGGCGACGCGGGCGGTGTCGTAGCGGGTCAGAAGCAGGTGCTCCTTCACCGGCTCGTGGCCTTCTTCGGCGCGGCGCGACTTGCTTTGCAGCACGCCGAGGATCCGGTCGCTGTCGCGGACGCTCGAAATTTCCGGGTTGGTGACGATGACCGCTTCGTCGGCGAAGTAGAGGGCCATCAGCGCGCCGCGCTCGATGCCGGCGGGGCTGTCGCAGATGATGTAGTCGAACGTCTCCCTCAGCTCTTCGATCACCTTGCCGACGCCTTCGCGGGTCAGCGCCTCCTTGTCCCGGGTCTGGCTCGTCGGCAGGATGGCGAGGTTTTCGACCCGCTTGTCCTTGATCAGGGCCTGGTTGAGGCGGGCGTCGCCGTTGATGACGTTGATGAAGTCGAAGACAACCCGGCGTTCGCAGCCCATGATCAGATCGAGGTTGCGCAGGCCGACGTCGAAGTCGATGACGACCGTGCGATAGCCCCTCAGGGCGAGACCCGCGGCAAACGCTGCGCTAGACGTGGTCTTGCCGACCCCGCCCTTGCCCGATGTCATGACAATGACTTTAGACAAGTGTTCCTCCAACGGTCAGTGGTGGTGAGTGAGTGGGCGATTTGCAGGCCAACTGGGAAACCGGCTGTTCTCTGTTCAGGTCAGGGACTCGATGACGACATGCTCGCCGTCCAGATGGATTTGCGCGGGCTTGCCGATCAGATCCTCGGGGATGTCGTCGCGGACGCGCCAGTAGCCGCCGATCGAGACCAGTTCGGCTTCCAGGCTGCGGCAGAAAATGCGGGCCTCGGTGTTGCCGCCGATCCCCGCGAGCGCCCGCCCGCGCAAGGTGCCGTAGACGTGAATGTGGCCGTCGGCGATGAGCTCGGCGCCGGGGCTGATCGAGGCCAGCACGATCAGGTCGCCGCCCTGGGCATAGATCTGGCGGCCCGAGCGCACCGGCTGAGCGACGACCATGCTCGCCGTCGGCTCGGCCGTATGCTCCTGCTCAAGCGACGGCGCGTCCGCCGCCAGATCCTCCGCTTTGCCGGCCGCGCCGGCGCCGCCCCCATCGCCCCCGTCGCCCGCCTCGGCCGCGCCCGCGTCCGCCGCTCCGGAAGCTGCCGGCTCGGGTGCGTCGCTCGCCGGCGCGGTGCGGGGCGCTGCGCGGATGGGAGCCTGCCGGCCGGGCGGGAGCACGACCATGCCCGCGTTGACCGCGATCCGGTTCTGCTCCTCGGTGGCGTTCTGAACGCCGAAGGCCATCAGCCGGTGCTGGCGCAGGCGGCGACGGAGCTCGGCCATATTGAACGGCGGCGCGTCGGCGAGGTCCTGCAGGTCGAGGACCACGGGCGCGTCCGTGAAAAAGCCCGGCGCCTGCGCAACCTTGTCCATCAACATCTGGTAGAACGCGGGGTGCTTCGGCTCGATCAGCCTCAGCACGATCATGGTGTAGGCGCCGCCGCGGAGTTGAAAGGGCGGTCTCTCGCTCTGCTCCGCCGGGTGCGCCTCTGCTGCGAAATTCATCCAAACTTCCCGTTGTCTCCGGGCCGGGGAGATCGACCCCGATCCCGCATTCGCCTCCGGCATAATGGCTGCTCCGCCGCGCTCGATATACGGAATTTCCAGGGCGGCCATCCGATCGCTTGAGGATATCAAGACAAGGCATTGCAATGAGAGACTCATCGCAGCCCAGCCCCCATGCCCTTCGCGGGATCGGCACTGTCTGGTCCAGGCTTTTGACGAGACCGAGAGGGCCGAATCAGCAAACCGATTCGGACTCGATCCCACAAAATATCGTACCCGGAGGGTTTTTCGACCCCATGCTGTAGTGTCGGAAGGCCTAGCCGGCCGAACGCTCGGAGGCGGCCCACCGCGGTGGCGGCCGCTCTCCCCGACATGCGCTCGCGGAGGCTTAGGAGGCTTTGATGACGCCGCAGGCGACGCGATCGCCGGAGCCGCCGATCGGCTGGGTCAACTGGTCGTCGGGGTGGGCGTGGATGACAACCGCCGAGCCGTCGCTGTCGAGCAGCGTCTTCATGTCGACCAGGGCCGTAAAGAACTCCGCCTCCGCCCTCCCGTCGGCGGCGGCGTAAAGGTTCGGCAGATCGCCGGCTTCCGGACCTTTCGGGTTGCGTAGGCCATGCTCGTTGCCGGAAGTCCTGATGTGGCCGCCGGCCGCCTTGAAATCCGGAGAACAGGACCCGACGGCGTGGAGATGGATCCCATGCGCCCCCGGCGACAGGCCCTCGACCCGCACGTGAACGAGCACGCCGTGGGGCGTCGACTCCAGCATCGCCTCGCCCATCGACGCCCCGTCCGGGCCCCGCAAGGCGGCTTCGGCGGTGGCGCCGCCCGACGTTTCGGCGGCCTGTGCGCCACTCGTCGCGGTGATGGCCAGCAGGCTGGCCGCTGCGATCTTGAACATGCCTCGCTCCTGTTCCTGTGTGTTCCAACCTGAGGCTTGCGCCCGGCCGCGAAAGCCGCGCCCGAACCTTGGCCAAGATGAAAGTCAAGTAAAGCTGGGCTTACCCGGGTCCGGCTTGTGAAGGAACGCCGTTTGGCGCAAGCCCCCTCCCCTCGTTATCGTCCGGATCAATGCAATCTACGTCTTTGCGCATTTTTTGCCACGCCCGGCGGTTCATGCACCCGCGGGTCAAGCTGATCCGAGCGCTCTTTTGGGGCGTATCCGGGAACAAGTTCTTTCTTCCCTCGGCAAACTGCTCTCTACTGTTTGATGGCACGTAGCGGCGACGCCGACGCCTGCATCGGCCTAACAAGGTGTTCAGCGGGAGGATTTCAGCGATGGGCGAAGTCGCCGTCAGTCAACCGATGAAGTATCTCGACAAGGCGTTGAGCACGCTTCGCGATCTGGGCCTTGTTCCGGACAAGCGCGAGGAGGCGGCTCCCGTCGTTTCGCTGCTCAACCAGATCTCCGATCTCGACGAGGAGCGCATCGCCCTGATCGCCCGGACCCTCGATCAGATGTCGCTGTTCAACGAAGTCGTGCGCGAACAGATCAGCGCCATGGACGTTGGCGAACGCTATAACGACATCGCCAAGTCGTTCAACTCCATTCGCGACGACGCCAAGCAGATGGTCGATCAGGTCGAGGACGGCAGGATCGACACCTTCGAGCGCCTCGCCAACATCTGGCAGAAGGCGACCCGCGGCGACATCGCCACCCGCTTCGACGGCATCAAAAAGACATACCTTCAGGTGGCGGCGGCGACGAAGGACCAGTTCGAGCGCGAGCACCTCATTCTCGAAGCCTATCGCGATTTTCGCGGCGCGCTGAAGGAGGCCGAGGTCATGGCCTTCGACGTCCTCAAGGCGGCCGAGAACAAGCTTGCCGCCGCCCGCGCCGCGGTCGATGCCGCCTCCGGCGCCGTCGAGCAGGCCGGACAGATCGAGCCGGCGGACCGGGCCAGGCTCGAACTTGCCCGGGACGAGAAGCTGCGGGCGTTGCAGAACGAGGAACGGCGCTACCAGATCGCCAAGGACCTCAGCGACAACCTGACCGTCGGCTACAACACCTCCGAGGTGATCATGGCGCGGCTGATGCAGACGACGAGCGCCAAGGAGCGGGTGTATCAGCAGTCCGTGAGCTTCTTTTCCACCAACGAGTCGGTGCTGACGGCGCTCAGCGCCTCGTTCACCGGCCTGCATGGCCTGAACGAGAGCACCAGGACGCTGAACACGATGAAGGACGGGATCAGCCAGAGCCTCGATACGCTGTCGGAGATCGGCGGCAAGGTCCAGGAAGAGGCGTTGAAGGCCGGCTACGGGCCGACGATCCGCGCCGAGTCGGTGAAGAAGCTGGTCGAGTCGGTGGTCAATTATCAGGAGCGGTCGGCAGAGATCATCGGCGAGATGCGCACGCTGAGCACCCAGAACGCACAGGAGATCGGCCGCGCCGTCGAGGACGGCAAACGCCGCATGGCTCGCCTGGCGCAGCAAAGCGCGGAACTGGCGACGACGCGCGGCTGAGCGACGCGACGATGGCGGCATCGCAGGCAACACCCGGAGCCGCATCCGGGGCCGCATCCGGGGAGGAGCAGCCGCCCCAGGGGGGCGCGGCGCCGCCGCCGCTGGATGACGTGATGCTGGCGATGGACGTTGTCGACAACCTGCGCCATGCCGACAGGCTGGTCGAACGCGAACTGGGTTCCGACGCGCGCGACGCCGAACTCAAGGAACGGCTGCGTCGACTTTATGCCGCGCAGGGGATCGAGGTTCCCGAACGCATTCTCGACGAGGGCGTCGCGGCGCTGCGCGAGGACCGGTTCGTCTATCAGCCGCCGCCGGCCGGCATCGGGCGGTCGCTGGCCCTCCTCTGGGTGCGGCGCGGCCGGATGATGAAAATCGCCGCTGTCGCCGCCGGCGTGTCGGCGGCAGCGGGCGGCGGTTGGTATTTCGGTGTGCAGCTTCCCGAAGAGCGTCGCATCGCCGCCGAGCATCAGGAGCTCGCCGAGACCATTCCGCAACAGGCGCGCTCCGAACTCGAGCGCGTCGTCGCGGTGAGCGAGGAGCCGGCGGCAACGCAGGAGGCGCGCGACCTCGCCGCCGCGGTCGACGTCGCTTTGGCGGCCGACGATGCGCCGGCGGCGCGCGAGAAGCTGAGCGCCCTGACCGACCTGCGCAAGCGTCTGGAGCAAAGCTATACCTTGCGCATCCTCTCGCGACCGGGCGAGCAGAGCGGGGTCTGGCGGGTGCCGCGCTCCAACCCGAACGCGCGCAACTACTACATTCTCGTCGAGGCCATCGACGCGGCCGGTCGCCCGGTGGAGCTCGTGGTGCATAGCGAAGAAGACAACAAGACGGAGCGGGCGAACGTGTTCGGAATGCGGGTCGATGAGCAGACCTTCGATCGCATCAGGGCCGACAAGCAGGACGACGGGATCATCGAGAACAACCGCTTCGGCGAAAAGCAGCCGGGCTACCTCAAACCGCAGTTCTACTTTCCGACGCCCGGCGGCGTCATCCTCTCCTGGTGAGCGCAAATGTTTAGCGCCTCGCAGTTGATCGGGTCGATGGACGATGCGTTCGGTGATGCGCGCCAGCGTACCGACGCCCTGCACGCGCAAATGAACACGCTGAGCGCGCAACTGCTTCGGGTCAGGTCGGAAGAGAGCGAGGCCTACCGCCGGCTGGCTCAGGTGCGCCTCGGCTTGCCCGAGGACGATCCGTTGATCCGGGGCCTTGTGGCCCTGGATGCAAACGTTCGCGACGTCAAGCAGCGGCTCGAAGCCGGGACCGCGAAGCTCGATGCGGAGGTCGCCGCCATCGAGAACGAGGTGCAGGCGCTTCGCGCAGAGCGGGCTGCGGCAGCGGATGCGGTCGAAGGGCGCCGGGCGGCGTTCGACGCCGCGGCGGAGGACGCCCGCCGGCGTCTCGCGGCGACCGAACCCTACCGCCAGCAGCAGGCGGCGGCGCAGAAGGCGGCCGAGACGGCGACCGCCGCCGAAAGCAAGACCCGGCAGGCCGAGGCCGATCGGCGCGAGAAGGGCGAACCGTACGAAGCCGACGCGCTCTTCCAGTACCTGTGGGCGCGCGGCTACGGCACCTCCGCCTACGCCGCCGGGTTCCTTGCGCGCATGGTCGACGGCTGGGTCGCTCGCTTCGTCGGTTACGACAAGGCGCGCGCCGGTTTCGCCATGCTGACCGAAATCCCCCGCCGCCTTCAGGAGCATGCCCGCCGCCAGCGCGCCAACGCCACCGCCGAGGCCGAGTCGCTCGCGGCGATGGAGAGGGCCGCGCTGGACGAAGGCGATGCAGCCGCGCGTCATGCCGAGCTGGCGCAGGCCGAGACGAACGTCGATGCGATCGACGACCGGATCGAGGCCAAGAGCAAGGCGCTGGTCGAGGCCCAGGAGCGCCGCGCGCACGTGCTCGCCGGCGAGGATCCCGCCGGCGCCGCCGCGACCGCGGTCATTGTCGACGCCCTTCGTCGACAGGAGCTGAGGGCTCTGCGCGACCAGGCCCGACGCACGGCCGCCCCCGACGACGACGCGGTTGTCCAGCAACTCGAAGCCCTCGAGGCGGAAGAGCAGCGCATCGCGACCGCGCTCGATCAGGCCAAGGCGGAGCAGGAACGCCAGCGCCGAGAACTGGAGGAGATCGAGGCGCTACGCCGCGACTACCGTCGGCGCGGATACAGTCGCGGCACCTTCGACAACGCCGCCGGCGCGA
The DNA here is from genome assembly GCA_016793925.1 of Rhodospirillales bacterium. Classification (GTDB taxonomy): domain Bacteria; phylum Pseudomonadota; class Alphaproteobacteria; order Rhodospirillales; family Defluviicoccaceae; genus JAEULH01. The sequence continues at coordinate 78,140 of JAEULH010000026.1, forward strand.
TGCTTGGCACCATGCTCGGACAGGTCCTCGGCGGCGCCATCAGTCGCGACGTCTTCTGGGGCGAAATCGGCCGACATCACCGCCCGAGCCAGTTCCCCGGCGACGACTGGGGCGGTGGCGGCGGCTGGGGCGGCGGTGGTGGCGGCGGCTGGGGCGGCGGCAACGGTGGCGGCGGCGGCGGAGGCGGCGATTTCGACACGGGCGGAGGCTTCTGAACGGATCTCCGCCGCGCCGGCCGCTGCGGTCGCGCGATCAGCGCCCGGGCCGCTGCCGTCGCGCGATCAGCGCCGGACCGCTGCGCCCGGAGAGGCCGCGGCCGAGCGGCTTTGCGCGCCGGCGATGATGCGTTCGGCGATCTTCTCGTACTCGCCGTCGAAATGATGGCCGCCGGGCATGGCGATGACCTCCGCGCCGGACAGGGCCGGCGTCGGGCAGAGGCTGTCATCCTCTTCCTGGCCGTAAAAGCACTGCACCCGCGAGAGGTCGAGGTTCGCAATCTCGGGCCGGACGGGAAGCGCCTCGTCGCTCGGTCCAGCCCCGAGCCAGCCCGCAACCTGGATCGCGAAGTCGGCGCGCTCGGCAAGGCCGAGGAGCGATATCTGGACGATGCCCGCCTTCGCCTCGGGCGTCAGCCGGTTGATCGCGAACGGGAGGATGTCGGCGCCGAAGGAATAACCGATCAGTATGGCCTTCGGCGTACCCCACGCGTCCTGGTAGTGCGACAGGATCAGCGCCAGATCGGCGGCAATCCGCTCAGGCGTTTTCGCGTTCCAGAAGTAGCGCAGGCTGTCGACGCCGACGACGGGAACGCCGTTCGCCTGCAGCGCCTCGCCGAGGCGCCTGTCGGCGTCGCGCCAGCCGCCGTCGCCGGAATAGATGATCGCCATCAGCCCGCCGGGGTTGTCCACCGGCAACGGGACGAGCGGCAGTGCGCCGATGCCGACTTCTTCGGAATCGTCTGCCTGCTCGTGCGCCTGCGCCAGCACGGTGATGACGGAGGCCGGGAAATCGAAGTTGCCGCGTACGGCGATGGTCGCGGCGTCGGCTGCTGCGGCGTAAGCGGCGATGGTCGCGGCGTCGGGATGATCGCTCACGACCGCGAGCCAGCCGGGAAGCCCCGTCGCCGGTCGGTAATGAAACACGCCGTCCTTCGCGGGCTCGCTCTCGGCGCCGGCGCACAGCGGCGCCGGGCTCGCCAGGTCGCCGCTGAAGGAGACCGGGACCACGCCCGCGAAAAGGCCCTCCGGCGCCTGAGCGAGGAGCGCATAGGCCAAGGTGGCGCCGTCTCCCTTTCCCGCCAGGACCGGCGCGGCGCCGGCCACCTCCCCTCCATCCTCCCCGCCGGCGCCAAGGGCGGCCGCCGCCGCATTGGCGATCGCTTCGGAGAGGTCGATGCATCCCGCCCGTGTCCGCGGCGCATCGCCGAGGAGCCGCGGCGTGTCGAAGCCTATGACCGTTTCGCCGGCCTCCGCGATCGCCTTGGCCGCCGCGTCCATCGCCTCGTCCCAACCCTGCCGGTCTGAAAACAGCACGACCGCGCCGCGCGGCGGGACCGGGGGTGCCAGCACGCGAAACGGCGTCGGCGCCGCATGGCTGGCGTCGCCGTTCGGTTTCGTCCAAAGCGCCGAGACGACCACCGCTGCGACCAGAAGCAGCATCAGGATCAGCCCGAGGAAAGCTGCCCGCGTCGATGCCCTTGTCATCGCGCGATCATGCCCTTGAAGCCGCCGCCGACCAGGGAGCCGACATCGGTCATGACAATCAACGGGCTCAGCCCGCCCGGCGCGGCGAGGTAGCGCGGATGCCAGACGGGGTCGAACTTGTCCTTGAACCCGCGCAGGCCCTGGAAGTTGTAGAAATGCTCGCCGTGCTGGAACAGAAAGCTGCCGACCTTGTGCCACACCGGCGCCAGCGGATGGTCCTCCATTCCCGACATCGGCGCCATCCCCAGGGTAAAGGATGCGAACCCGGCATCCTTGAGGTGAAGGATCAGCCGCAGGAAGAGAAACTGCATCGTGTAGCGGGGCGCCTCGCTGCTGTAGCGCATCAGGTCGATGGAGGCTTCCGCTTTCGTCGCCGTCGTCATCAGGGAGGCGAAGGCAACCGCCCGGCCATGCAGACTGGCGATCGCGATCGGCGAGCGCTCGACGATGGCGGCGGAAAACGCGCCCAAAGCGAACCGCTTCTCGCGCGTGTTCTTGGTCTGCAGCCAGTCGTCGGAGATGGCCTGGAGCTCGGCCAGGAGGGGCGTCGCGGCGCCCGTCGGCAGAACCTCGATTTCGAGCCCCTCGCGCTCGCCTCGGCTCAGGATATTGCGATCTTCCCGTCGCTTGCGACCCTGCAGGGAAAACGCGGTCAGGTCGATGACCGCCTCTTCGCCGATTTTCAGCGGCACGAGGCCGAGATCGAGATAGAGCGGCAGCGCCTCCGGCGTCGCCTGGTAGAAGGCGATGCGGGCGCCGACGCGATCGGCGAGTTCGCGGAAGGTCCAGGCCAGGTCGGCCCACGCCTTCTGCGGACCGACCGGATCGCCCATCGCCACCCAGCTTCGGGCGCGGACGCCATACATGATAAAGGCGTCGTCGCTCTCGTTGAAAAGCAGCGCCTTGTCTCCGAGCAGCGCCAGGTTGGCGTAGGTCCGATCCTGGGCCGCGATGACCGTGCCCGCGCGCTCGAGATCCGCCTCAACGGGAAGGTCGGGCGCGTGGCGCGGCGGGCGAAGCAGCCGCGCCAGGCCGGCGGCGGTGCCCGCCAGCAGAACCGCCAGCAGCGCCCGCAGGGATCGCGGCGCGTCCTCCTTGAAGGCAAACTCCCACCACAGATTCTCGGCGTAATCGACGTGCCTGTAGGAAAAGGTGATCAGCCAGACCATCGAGCCGACGACCGCCGCGATCGCGAGCAGCCAACCCCAGGTGAACGGCGCATCGAGGAGCGACGTCTGCCGATAGAACTCGCGGCGACAGGGCAGCAGCGCGACGAGCACCACGATCATGAGGGTCGCCTCCTCGTAGTCCCAGCCCTTGGCGAAAGATGTCGCCGCGGCGGTGGGCAGCACGAAGAGGGCCAGCCAGTAGGCGCCGTTCAGCCGGCGGAACAGCCCGCGCGAGAGAATCAGCAGGAGAAAGCCGGCGATGCTCGACAGGAAATGAGCCGTCTCGACCAGCGTCAGGGGCACGGTATTGGACAGGTACACCATGCGCCGCGGCACCGCAGGCGTCGCCGACGAGGCGATCATGACGACGCCGGCGATGAAAACGACCGTGCCCATGATCGTGGGAATGAGCCGCGTGCTCCAGGCGCCGATCTGGCGCGCCGCCTCCAGCGCCGGCGCGATCTTGCGGATCGCCTCGTCGGCGGCGAGCAGCATGGCCGCAAGCAGCAGCGGAAAGAGGTTGTAGATCGCACGATAGGCGACGAGCGCCGCCGTCGTCGTCTCGGCCGGCACCGAGCCGCCGAGAAGGAACAGCATGACGCTTTCGAACACGCCGAAGCCGCCGGGCACGTGGCTGATGACGCCGGCGACGATGGCGAGGCAGTAGAAGGTAATGAACGCGAACCAGCCGATGTCGCTGCTGGGCAGCAGGACGAAAAGCACGGAACCGGCCGACGCGATCTCGATCACCGACAGCACGAGCTGGCCCATGACCAGCGGCCCGGTGGGCAGGTCGACCGTCCATCGCCACAGTCGCAACGGCCGGCGACGGACAAAGACGAAGACGATCAGGGCGGCGACGGCCAGCAACATGCCGGCCCCGACCATCTGCAACAGCGGCGCCGGAACCGCGACCACGGCGGCGATGGCGTCCGGCCGCAGGCACATGGCGAAACCGGCCACCGCCGAGATCCCGACGTGGAAGGCGAGGCCGGATACGACCGCGACGCGCGCCACGTCGACCGCCTCGAGACCGGCCGCCGCGTAGATCCGGTAGCGCACCGAGGGGCCGGAGAGCAGGCTGAAGCCGATGGTGTTGGAGATGGCGTAGCCGGCGAAGGAGCCGAGCGCGATCCGGTGGTAGGGGAGTTTCTTGCCGATGTAGCGAACCGCCGACCAGTCGTAGCCGGTCAGGCAGAGAAAGCTGCCCGTGGTAAAGAGGACCGCCAGCCACAGCGCCGAGGCCGGCAGGGCGCGCAGGTCGACCATCACGGCGTGGTAGTTCAGGTGGCCGAGCAGGCGGTCGATCGCGAACAGGGTCAGGGCGAAAACCAGCGCCGCCGCCGCCGGCGGACCGAACCGCTTCAGCCGGGCGAAGCGCTCCAGGTCGGAACGCGAGCCGACGCCTCCGCCCGCCTCCTCGGTTTGGTCTCCGGCTTCAACAACATCGACGGCCATGTGCACGGCAGCGGCTCAAGTCTCGCCGACAGGGGAATCCGGCTGGGACCGGCGCCGCCGCGCCATGCGCTCCACCGCCCCCTGAATTGCGGCGAAGAATATCGGCGCGAGCAGGGTTCCGACAATGGCCGCGGCAAGCATGCCGGAAAACACCGTCGTGCCGAGCGAGCGTCGGGCCGCGGCTCCGGCCCCGGTGGCGAACAGCAGCGGCATCACCCCGAGGATGAACGCGAACGCCGTCATCATGATCGCCCGGAAGCGCAACCGCGCGGCGGTGAGCGCCGCCTCGTGGATGGTTTGTCCGGCCTCGTGGTTGACCTTGGCGAACTCGACGATAAGGATCGCGTTCTTGCACGCCAGCCCGATCAGCAGAACCATGCCGATCTGAGCGTACATGTCGTTGCTCAACCCCGCCACGAACAGGCCGGCGAGCGCGCCGAGGGCCGCCAAGGGCACCGACAGGACGACTGCAAACGGGACCGACCAGCTTTCGTACTGCGCGACCAGAAACAGGTAGGCGAAGACGATCGCCAGCGCGAACAGGATGGGCGCCGTTTTCCCCGCCGTCAGCTCCTGAAGGGTCACGCCCGACCATTCGAACGCGAAGCCCTCGGGGAGAACCTGGGCCGCGACCCGTTCCATGGCCGAGATCGCATCGCCGGAACTGAACCCGGGCGACGGCGATCCGTTCACCTGGGCCGCGCGAAACAGGTTGTACCGCCGCAGCGTCTCTGGCCCGAGGGTCGGCGAGATTGTCGCAAGCGTCCTGAGCGGCACGATCTCGCCGCGGCCGTTGCGCACATACAGCCGCAGGACATCTTCCGGGCGCTGACGATAATCCCTGTCGGCTTCGATCATGACCTTGTAGACCCGGCCGAACTTGTTGAAGTCGTTGACGTAGTATGAGCCAAGTTGGCTCTGCAGGGTGAGGAAGATCTCGCTCAACGGGACACCCTGGCGCTTCGCCTTTTCCCGGTCAATATCCAGCCAGATCTGCGGCACGTCGGCCTGGAACGTGCTGAAGACGTTGCTCAGCTCGGGCGTCTGGTTTGCCTGGAAGACGAGGCCGCGCAACGCCGCCGCGAGGTCCTGCGGGCTGCCGCCGCGCCGATCCTGAAGCTGGAAGTCGAAGCCGCCGACGGTGCCCAGCCCGCGAATGGAGGGCGGATTGAAGGCGATGACATTGGCTTCGGGAATGGCGAAGAGCTGCCCGCGCAGGCGGTTGAGAATACCGCCGACCTGCAGGTCCGGCGCCCTTCGCTCGAACCATGGGTCGAGGACGGCAAACATCACCCCGCTGTTGGAGGCGGCCGAACCGGCGAGAAAGTTGAAGCCGCCGATGGTGACGACGTGGGCGATCCCGGGGGTCGCGGCGAGGATCTCGCGAACGTGATCGAGCGCGGCGCCGGTCCTGTTCAACGACGCCGCGGGCGGCAACTGGACATTGACGAAGAAATATCCCTGATCCTCCTCGGGAAGGAAGGATGTCGGCAAGCGGACGAAGCCCAGGTAGGTCAGGACCAGCAGACCGCAGAAGGCCGCGAGCACCAGCAGGATGTGGCGAAGGAGAAGGCCGACCGTGCGGACGTAGCCGCCGAGCGCGCGCCCGAAAGCCCAATTGAAGCTGCGGAAGAGCGGGCCGACGCGTTCGCTGTGCGGGCGGAGGAACGAGACGCACAGCGCCGGGCTGAGCGTCAGGGCGTTGATGGTGGATATCGCCACCGCGGCAGCGATGGTCAGGGCGAACTGCTGGTAGACCCGCCCGGTGATGCCGGGGAGGAAGCCGACGGGAATGAAAACGGCGAGCAGCACAAGCGAGGTGGCTATGATGGGTCCCGTCACTTCGCGCATCGCCCGCAGGGTCGCCTCGTGCGGCGGCAGGCCCTCGGTGAGCTTGCGCTGGACGTTTTCGACGACAATGATCGCGTCGTCGACGACGATGCCGATGGCGAGGATCAGGCCGAACAGGGTGATGGTGTTGATGGTGAAGCCGAGCGCGGCGAGCGCGAGAAAGGCGCCGATCAGCGACACCGGGATGGCGATGAACGGTATCAGCGTCATCCGCCAGTCCTGGAGAAAGACGAAGACGACGAAAAGGACCAGGCCGATGGCGATCGCGAACGTCAGCGCGACGTCCTGCACCGAGGCGGTGATAAACCTGGTCGTGTCGTAGAGAATCCGCGCGTCGAGGTCATTGGGGAACGTTTGCGACAGGCGATCGATCTCGCGCTGGACCCCGCGGGCGACATCGAGGGCGTTGGAGCCCGGAAGCTGGTAGATGCCGATGTTGGCCGACGGTTGGCCGTCGAGCTGCCCGAACGATGCGTAGCTCTGCGCTCCCAGTTCGACGCGGGCGATGTCGCCGACCCGGACGCTGGAACCGTCGGGATTGGCGCGAATGATGATGTTGCGGAACGCGTCTGCGTCCGCCAGCCGGCCCTGGGTGCGGATTGTGTACTGGAACTGCTGCTCGCCGTCGATCGGCGGCGCGCCGATCTGCCCCGGCGCGACCTGCACGTTTTGCTCGCGGATCGCCGCGACCACGTCGCTGGTGGTGATGCCGAGGCTGGCCATGCGCTGGGCGTCGAGCCACATCCGCATCCCGTAGTCGCGGGCGCCGAAAATCGTCACCTGGCCGACGCCGGGCAGGCGCGCCAGCGCGTCGGTCATGTTGATGCTGGCGAAGTTGCTCAGAAAGAGGCTGTCGTAGGTGCCCTTGGGCGACAGCACGTTGATGACGAGCAGCAGGTTCGTCGACTGCTTGCGCACCGAGACGCCCTGACGGTTGACCTCCTCGGGCAGACGCGGCGTCGCGAGCGACACCCGGTTCTGGACGTTGACCTGGGCGATATCCGGGTCGGTGCCGACGGCGAACGTGACCTGCAGGCTGTAGGTGCCGTCGTTCGCGCTCTGCGAGGCCATGTAGAGCATGTTATCGACGCCGTTGACCTGCTCCTCGATCGGCTGGGCCACGGTCTCCTCGATCACGCCGGCGTTGGCACCCGGATACGTTGCCGATACATGCACCACCGGCGGAGTGATGTCCGGGTACTGGTCGATCGGCAGGGTCGCCAAGGAGATCAGCCCGGCCAGCGTGATGATGATCGAGACGACAAAGGCGAACTTCGGCCGGTCGATGAAGAAATCGCTGATCATGGCGTCGGCACTGACGTGTGCGCGCACGTGTCGCCGCGTGACGAGGCGTCTTCGCGAGCCCCGTCAGGGGCGTGGCGATCCGGTGCAAGCCGCCGGATGAATGCCGCGTCGATCGGGTCGAACACCGAAATCATGTCGTCATCCCGTCGGCGACTGCGCGGGCGGCCGAACCACAGTCGTGATCGGCGCGCCAGGGCGGACCTTCTGAATGCCCTCGTAGATCACCAGTTCGCCCTCGCCCAGACCGTTCGTCACCTGCCAGGCGGTGCCGGTGCGATCGCCGGTCTCGATCCGACGCACCTCGGCTGTGTTGTCGGGCTTGGCGACGAGTACGAAGCGCCCCGCCTGGTCTTCCTGCACCGCCGCCTGCGGGATCAGCAAGGCCGGCTTGGCTTCGCGCGCCTTGAGCTCGACGGTGACGAAAAGGCCGGGCACCAGCAACTTGTCGGGGTTGGGGAAGACCGCGCGCACCGCGATCGTGCCGGTCGTCGGATCGACGCGGTTGTCGACGAACTCGATCCGGCCGGCGTGGGGGTACTCGGCGTCGTTCGCCAAACGGAGTTGGGGAACGGGCTGCGGCACCGGTTCTCCCGTCGCCGCCTGGCTCTTGGCGGCCTTGCTCTGGTAATCGAGATAGAGCTGCTCGCTGACGTTGAACACGGCATAGATCGGATCGAGCTTGACCAGTCTTGCGAGCACGTCGCTGCTCGGCCCGACGAGGTTGCCGACGCTGTACGCGGACCGACCGATCCGGCCCGCGAACGGCGCGTAGATGTCCGTATATCCGAGGTTGAGCTGGGCCGTGCGCTGCTGGGCCTGCGCCGCCGCAACCTGCGCCGTGGCTTCGCGTTCGGCGGCGAGGTCCTCATCGCGCG